>DATJXI010000401.1:0-5497 GCA_035500275.1 Roseiarcus sp.
CTAGTGTACTGACTCTAACGCTTGTTTCGCACGTGCGACTTTTTCGAGGATTTCGCCGGCGGACTTGGTCCAGACGAAGGGCTTGGGGTCGACATTGTGGTTCTCCAGGTAGTCCATGATGGCGGTCTTGAGCTCGGCGACGCTCGTGAAGGCGCCGCGTCGAATGCGGTTGCGGGTGATCTCGGCGAAGAAGCGCTCGACCATGTTGAGCCAGGAAGCGGAGGTCGGCGTGAAGTGGAGATGGAAACGCGGATGGGCCTTGAGCCAACGCTTCACGGCCGGGGTTTTATGGGTGGCGTAGTTGTCGACCACGAGATGGAGGTCGAGACCTTGCGGGGTCTTTTGATCGATCAGCCTGAGAAAGCGGAGGAACTCGCGATGCCGATGGCGCGGCAGGCAGGTCCCGATGACTTTGCCGTCGAGCATGTTGAGCGCCGCGAACAAAGTCGTGGTCCCGTTGCGCTTGTAGTCGTGGGTCATGGTCCCGGCGCGCCCTTTCTTCAGCGGCAGGCCGGGCTGGGTGCGATCGAGGGCCTGAATCTGGCTCTTTTCATCGACGCACAGGACCAGCGCCTTGTCCGGCGGATTGAGATAGAGCCCGACCACATCTTCGACCTTCGCGGCAAAGTTCTTGTCGCGCGAGACTTTGAAGGTCTTGACCAGATGCGGCTTCAGCTCATGCGCACGCCAGATCCGCTGCACGCTGGTGTAGGAGATGCCTGCCGCCTTCGCCATGCTGCGAGCGCTCCATTGCGTCGCATTTGGCGGCTTCTCGTGCAGCGTCATGTGCACTACCCGCTTAATCGTCTCCGCCGTCAGCGGCTTGCGGCCCGGCGGGCGCGTGGCGTCTTTCAGGAGCCCGTCCACGCCCTTGGCTGTATAGCGGCGGCGCCAACGCCGCACCGTGAGCAAGCTCTTGCTCACCGCCGCAGCGATCGCTTCCGCCGTCAGCCCCTCGCTCGCCAAAAGCACGATCCGCGCTCGCCAAACCAGCTTCTGTGGCGTGTTCCGGTCCCGAACCAGCCGCTCCAGTCGCTCACGATCAGCATTGCTGATCGAAATCCGTTCGATCTTCCGCATCGGCCCAGACTCGCAGGTCCAAGCCGATTTGTGAATCCGTCGTCAGCATCGGAACACTAGCGTCAGTGTCCGGATGATGCGCTGACCGCCGAGCTGATGGATTGTATGCTGACGGCGCGCGCGGCGCGCAATCGCCGAGCTCTATGCACCCGCCGGCGCCTGGGTGGCGGTGAGCGGTCGGAAGCTCGAGGCCTGCCAGGACGTCGTCGATCAGATCCGAAAGGACGGCGGCGAGGCCGCCGCCGTGGGCTGCAACATATCCGACAAGAACCAGATTCATCATCTCGTCGATCAGGTGGAAGCCGCTTACGGTCCGGTGGACATTCTTGTCTGCAATGCTGCGGTCAATCCCTTCTACGGCCCGATATCGCAGCTCACCGATGACGCTTTCGTCAAGGTGCTTGACGTCAATATCCGCTCGAACCTTTGGCTCGTGAACCGTGTTGCGCCGGGAATGGCGGCGCGATCGTTATCATCAGTTCGATCGCCGGGCTGACCGGATCGCGGATGTTCGGCGCCTATGCGATATCGAAAGCCGCCGATCTGCAGCTCGCTCGCAATCTGGCCCTCGAATGGGGAAAGCACGGAATTCGTGTCAATTGCATCGCCCCAGGCCTTGTGAAGACGCACTTCGCGAAAGCCCTGTGGGACAATCCGGAAACTTGAAGTCGGCGCTCGCGAGCAGCCCGCTCAACATGATCGGCGAGCCCCAGGACATCGCCGGACCGGCGCTTCTGCTGGCCTCGCCCGCCATCACAGGCGCCACGATCGTCGTCGACGGCGGGGCTACCATCGGCGGAGCGTGACGATGGAGCGGTCCAATGCAGCGGGTAATGGCCCGGGACAAGATCATTGCATTTTATGAGAGGGCCTGGCTGTGCTTTAGTGGCAAGAAATGCGCGTCTGGCTCGCTGTGCGAACCGAACGACTCTCGGCTTCGAAAGGCGGTCAACGTTTTCAGCCGGGAAAAATAATCACCAGGGAGGAAAGAGCAATGCGACTGAATACATTGATTGGCCGCGTGGCCGTGGGAGCCGCCGGGCTCGCCGGGGCACTGGCGATGGCGGGAACGGCCTCTGCGGCCGACAAGAAATATCAGTTCTATTTGAGTCTCAGCTACGTCGGGAACGGCTGGCAGACTCAGGCCCAGAACATGATGAGCGCCATGGCCAAATATTACAGCGACAAGGTCGACTTCCACGTCCAGGCGTCGGGGCCGGTCGCGCAGCGGCAGATCCAGCAGATCAATTCGATGGTTCAGGCAGGCGCCAACGCCATCATCGTCTACCCCATCTCGCCGACGGCGCTCAACGGAGCGATCAAGAACGCTTGCGACAAGGGCGTGCTGGTCTTCACTTATGACAGCGCCGTCACCGAGCCTTGCGCTTACAACGTTCACCCAGATCAGGAAAAAATGTTCGCCACAGCAACCGAATGGGTGGCGAAGAAAATAAACGGCAAGGGCAACCTTTTGCTGGTGACCGGGGTGCCGGGAACAGACACCGACAACCAGCGGACAGTAGGCATCAAGAAGACGCTCGCCAAATATCCGGACATTAAGGTCATCGGTTCCGTGAACGGCATGTGGTCTCTCGCTGTGGTCGAGAAGGTGATTTCCGAGTTCATGGCTACGCATAAGTGGTCCGAAATCGACGGCATTGTCGGCTCGGGTGGAGGATGGACAGCATGGCAGCAGGAAACGGCTGCCGGGATCAAGAAGTTGACGCCCTATGCTACGGACGGCGCCAATGCCACCCGGGTTGCAATGCTGCCCGTCGGCTCGATTCCGGATGCAACGCCGCCCTATGCGCCGATGGGCGCCGTGGGCATGTCAGTCGATAGTTCGCCAGAGACCGGCGCGCTGGCGTTCAAGCTGGCCCTGAAAATTCTTGAGGGGGACAAGAGCATACCACACAATGTCATCGTGAACTCCGAGATTGTGACGAGCGATAATATCAAGCTCTGCAAGGAAGCGACCTGGAAGGAGATGCGCGACGGCTGCAATGTCTTCGATCCAAAACTGGTCAATCCCGACTTCACCGACATTATCTACAACAAGGACACTCCTGAGATCGGACTAAAGGCCGCAATGTTCGGCGAGCCCGAGCCAAAAGACTCCAACTGACCTGTGCGGGAGGCGGCGACACCGTCGCCTCCCACCTGATCTTCAAGCGTCGTCGGTCCGGAGCGCGCGATGAACCTACAAGCAGCGGAGGCTGCTTCACCCGCCTTGCAGGTGGAGAACATAAGCAAGCGCTTTGGCGCAACGCAGGCACTCGATGCCGTCGGTTTCAGGGTCGGCCAGGGCGAGGTTCACGCGCTTCTGGGCGAGAACGGCGCGGGCAAGTCGACGCTGGTCAAGGTTCTCAGCGGGCTCGTGATCCCCGATGCGGGTTCGATATCCGTCTTTGGTGACCGGGTGGATATTGCGCGGCAGGGGGCACGAGCCGCGCATGACCGCGGAATCCGGACGGCCTTTCAGGAGATCAGCCTGATTCCGGACCTCACGATCGCCGATAATCTCCTTCTTCCGGACGCACCGCGCCGCTTTGGCTTCGTGGTCGACCGCGGTGCGGCGAACCGCTGGGTCGAAGGCGTGCTCGATCGCCTGGAGCTTCACGACATAGACCCTCGCGCGGACGTCGCCGAATGCCCGCTTCCCATGCGGCAGAGGCTCGAAATCGCTCGCGCGATCGCGCGGGAGCCGAGAGTGTTGCTGCTAGACGAGCCGACATCCGCGCTTTCCAGTCGGGACGTGGAATGGTTCGCGCGCCGGATCGAGGCGCTTCGCGGTCAGGGCGTGACGATCGTCTTCATTACGCACCGGATGCGGGAGGTTCGCCGCTTTTGCGAGGGCCTGACAATCATCCGGAACGGACGACAGGTCGGCAGCTTCCCGGTCGAGGACATAAGCGACGACGACGTCGTCCGGCTAGTGATTGGTCGTTCGCTGGCGGCGACGTTTCCCCCGCGCCCTGAGACGCCCCCGGCATATGAGGGTGTCCCGGCGCTTGCGGTCAAGAATCTGCGCGTCAAGGGGCAACTTGACGACGTCTCCTTGTCGCTATGGCCCGGCGAGATCGTCGGAGTTGGCGGCCTGCAGGGAATGGGTCAGCACGCGCTGCTCTATGCCCTGTTCGGCGCACAACCGACGGACGGAGGCGTGATCGAGGTGCGGGGCGAACCAGTCCGGCTCAGTTCCCCGCGCGACGCCATCAAGCCAGGCGTTGGGATCAGCCTCGTTCCGGAAGATCGCAAAACGGAAGGACTGGCGCTCAAGCTCAACGGCCGCGAGAACGTTTCGCTTCCTGTGATCCATCGTTATTCTCGGTTCGGCTGGCTCGATCTTGCCCGCGAGCGCAAGGACGCCGACAGTCTGCTCGATCGGATGCAGGTGCATCCGCGCGCGCTCTATCGACCCTGCTTAAGCTTCAGCGGCGGCAACCAGCAGAAGATCGCCATCGCCAAATGGCTAATCACGGAGAGCCGCATCCTGCTCCTGTTCGATCCCACGCGAGGAGTGGACGTGGGAACAAAACACGAGATTTATCTGCTAATGCGCGAATTCGCCAATGCCGGCGGGTCCATTCTGTTCTATTCGACCGACGTTCTGGAAATGGTGAAACTCTGCGACCGAGTGGCTGTGATGTACTCGGGGAAGGTGCGCGCGACATTTGCCGAAGGGGAGATCAGCGAGGAAGCGATCATGGACGCTGCGCTCGGGGGCGTCGCAAGACGAAATGTCGAAAAGGCGGCGGCGCTCAAATGAGTATCTTGACGATGCAAGCCCCCAGCAGCCTCTCGATCAACCGGATGTTGCGCCGACACAGGGGCCTCGCCATGGCCATTGCGGTGTTCGTCGTCATATTCGCCGGGCTCAACCTGTCGGTGGCTCATCCCTTCAGCTATTTTGATTTTGCCTCGACGCTCAACAATACCGAGACGCTAGCGATCGCGGCGATGGGCCAGACGATCGTCGTCCTTGTCGGAGGGCTCGATCTTTCAGCCGGAGCGGTCATATCCCTCGCCAATTGCATCGTGACGGTGGGGCTCGGAGATTCATCCGCGCCTCTCACCGGCTTTGCGTGGCTCCTCGCCGGCATTGTGTCGGGCTGCGTCGTTGGCGTGGTCAACGGATTCTTTATCGCTTACATGCGCCTGCAGCCCATTGTGGTGACGCTTGCGACGATGTTCGTTGTGCAGGGCGTGACGCTTCTCGTTCTCGCCGAACCCGGAGGGGCGGTTAGCGCCGACTATAACGGCTATTTCACCGGCGACGTCATTGCGAATGTGTTGCCCTCTTCGCTCTTCACGATGATTCTGCTCCTGGTAGCGTGGGCCGTGGTGAGACGGACCCGTTTCGGCATAGCGCTCTACGCGGTCGGCAGCGACGAAGGCGCCGCGACCGCCAATGGGA
>DATJXI010000402.1:0-4563 GCA_035500275.1 Roseiarcus sp.
TGCCGTCGGCGCTGCGACCATCGTCATCATTCCGGAATGGAAGCAGCCGAAGCCCGAAATGTACGCGCGCGGGCTGAGTCTTTTCACCGTCCACGTCCGACGGACCGGACCGGCCGAGCAGGACCAGAAGCTCAACTCGCACTCCAAGCTCAATTGCGTCCTCGCCTGCATTCAGGCGATGGAGGCGGGCGCGGACGAGGGACTCATGCTCGACGACCGCGGCTTCGTCGCGACCTGCAACTCGACCCACTTCTTCATCGTGCGCAAGGGCGAGGTGTGGACCTCGGCCGGCGGCTATTGCCTCGGCGGCATCACGCGCGGCGCCGTGTTGCGCGCCGCCCGGCGCGAGGGGATCCCCGCTTTCGAGAAGGATTTCTCGCTGTTCGACGTCTACGGCGCGGACGAAGCCTTCACGACCGGCACTTTCGCGGGGCTCACGCCGGTCAGGCGCGTCGACGGGCGGACGATCGGCGACGGCCCCCCGTCCCCGAATGACGCCTCCGGCCCGATGACCAAGCGCCTGCGCGTGGCGGTAAAAATCTTGGAGGCGGAAGAGGCGGAAGGGAGGACGCCGTGAGCGATCCTCATGTCCGCATCGCCATGTGGTCCGGCCCGCGCAACATCTCGACCGCGATGATGCGCTCCTTCGGCGCGCGCGCCGACTGCGCGGTGACCGACGAGCCGTTCTACGCCGCCTATCTCGTCGCGACCGGCCTCATCCACCCCATGCGCGACGAGGTCATCGCCTCGCAGCCGACCGACTGGCGCAAGGTGGCCGAGACGCTCGTCGGGGCGGCGCCGGACGGGAAGCCCATCTGGTACCAGAAGCACATGACGCACCACATGCTTCCCGAGTTCGGCCGCGACTGGTGCGACAGCCTCGTCAACGCCTTCCTCATCCGGGCGCCCGAGGCGGTGCTGATGTCCTATTCGCACAAGCGGGACGACTTCACGCTCGACGAGATCGGCCTGCCGGCGCAGGCGGAGCTGTTCGACCGCGCAGCGCAGCGCTTGGGCTACGCGCCCCCGGTCGTCGAAAGCCAGGACGTGCTCGCCGACCCGCGCGGAATCCTTGACGCGCTCTGCGCCGCCTGCGGCATTCCGTTCGACCCGGCCATGCTGTCCTGGGCGCCCGGCCGCCGGGCGACCGACGGCGTCTGGGCGCCGGTCTGGTACGAGGCGGTCGAGCGTTCGACGCGCTTCGCCGACCCGCGCCCTGAAGCGACCCGCCACGACTTGCCGGTCGCGCTGAAAAAACTCGCCGAGGCCGCGCGCCCGATCTACGACCGGCTCGCGGCGCACAAGCTGAAAGCGCGCGAGACGCGCCCATGAACAACCCTCGCAGCCTTGACGCCGCACGAGGCCCGGCGCATCAGAGCCGCGCCGATGCTGACGCCCGTCCTGCCATTTCCCAACATCAATCCCGTTCTCGTCCAGTGGGGTCCGCTGGCGATCCGCTGGTACGCGCTCGCCTATATCGCGGGACTTGTCATCGGCTGGCTCATGATCCGCCGCATCGTCGCGAACGACCTCTATTGGGGCAAGCTCAAGCGCCCGACCGCTGCCAGCATCGACGACCTGCTCGTCTATTGCGCTTTCGGCGTCATTATCGGCGGCCGGCTCGGCAATGTTCTTTTCTACGACCCGCGCTACTACCTCGCGCACCCGGTCGACATCTTCAAACTGTGGGAGGGCGGCATGTCCTTCCACGGCGGGCTCATCGGCGCGTTCGTCGGCGTTTGCCTGTTCGCCCGTCGCTACGACGCGCCTTTCCTGACGATGCTCGACCTCTGCTCGCTGGTCGCGCCGATCGGACTCTTCTTCGGCCGCATCGCCAACTTCATCCGTCCCGAACTCTGGGGACGCCCGACCGACGTCCCCTGGGCCGTCGTTTTCCCCGGGGCCGACGGGCTGCCCCGCCATCCGAGCCAGATCTACGAGGCCATTCTCGAGGGGCTGGTCGCTTTCGTCGTACTGTTCCTGCTTGCCCGCCGCGGGGGGCTGAAACGACCCGGTTTCGTCACCGGCGCGTTCGGCGTTCTCTACGGCGCGGCGCGCATCTTCAGCGAGTTCTTCCGCGAGCCCGATCCGCGACTCGAGGATCTCGGGCGCGGGCTGACCATGGGCATGGTGCTCTCCGCCCCGCTCATCCTCATCGGCGTGGCGCTCATGGTTATGAGCCTGCGCGCGCGAGAGGCTTCTAGATGACCCGGCTCCTCGACGAGATCAAGGCGCTGATCGCCGAGCGCGGGTCGATCACCGTCGAACAGTTCATGCAGCTCTCGCTCTCGCATCCGGAGCACGGCTACTATATGAACCGTGATCCGTTCGGCGCGGCCGGCGATTTCACGACCGCCCCGGAAATCTCGCAGATGTTCGGCGAGCTCATCGGCCTATGGGCGGCGGAAGTTTGGTCGACCATGGGCTCGCCCAATCCGGTGCGCCTTGTCGAACTCGGCCCAGGCCGCGGCACGCTGATGAGCGACACGCTGCGGGCCGCGCGCATCGTGCCGAAGTTCCGCGAGGCGCTCGATGTCTGGCTTCTCGAGACGAGCCCAACGCTGGCGATGATGCAGCATGAACTCTTGCTCGACTGCGGCGCGCCGGTCGCCTGGGCGCAGACCTTGAAGGACATTCCCGAAGGCCCCGCCATTGTCATCGGCAACGAGTTCCTTGACGCTCTGCCGGTACGGCAATTCGTGCGCGTGAGCGGCCAATGGCGGGAGCGAACGGTGCGCCTCAATCCCGACGGGAGCCTCGCCTTCGACGTCTCGCCGATCGCCGAGACGCTCATTCACGCCCGCGCGCCGAACGGCGAGATTCTTGAAGTGAACGCCGTGGCGCATCGCATCATCTACGAGCTCTCCGGGCGGGTCGTGAAGCAGCGGGGCGCGGCGCTCCTCATCGACTACGGCCACGCGGTCACCGGCTTCGGCGATACATTGCAGGCGCTGCGCGCCCACCGCTCGGTCGATCCGCTGACCTTGCCGGGCGAATGCGACCTCACGGCCCACGTCGATTTCGCCGCCATGGCGCGCAGCGCCAGCGCCGCCGGCGCGGCGGTTTATGGGCCGCTCGATCAGGGCGATTTCCTCAAGGCGATCGGCATCGACCTCAGGACCAAGGCGCTCGTCGACCGCGCGAGCCCGGAGCGGTCCGAAGAACTGCGCCACGCGCGCAACCGCCTGGTCGGCAAGGCCAAGGGAGAGATGGGCGCGCTGTTCAAGGCGCTGGCGGTCGCCGACCGCAAGACGCCGGCGCCCCCCGGCTTCCAGCCGGCGGTCGCGAAGACGGCGTGAGCGGCGCTCCTTTCCTGACCGCGAACGTGCTGCGCCTCGAGGGCGTCACGCACGCCTTTTTCACCCGCGCAGGCGGGGTGTCGAAGGGCGTCTACGCGTCGCTCAACGGCGGCGTCGGCTCGCGCGACTTGCCCGAGGCGGTCATGGAGAACCGGGCGCGCATGTCGGCGGCGCTCGGGGTCGCCGCCGGCCGGCTCGCGGTGCCTTTTCAGGTTCATTCGCCGGACGCGGTGGCGATTTCCGAGCACTGGGCGCCGGACGCGCGCCCGCGCTGCGACGGGATCGTCACCGCCACGCGCGGGCTGGCGCTCGGCGTCACCGGCGCCGATTGCGGCATGATTTTGTTCGCCGACGCCGAAGCGCGGGTCGTCGGGGCCGCGCACGCCGGCTGGAAGGGGGCGCTGAACGGCGTCGTCGAAGCGACCGTCAAGGTCATGGAGGCGCATGGCGCGCGCCGCGCGCGGATCGCCGCCGCGCTCGGGCCCTGCATCGCGCAGGAATCATACGAAGTCGGGCCGGAGTTCGTCGCGGCGTTCGCCGCCGCAGGCGAGGAGACGGGCCGGTTCTTCGTGGAGAGCCAAAAGCCCGGCCATTCCATGTTCGACCTGAAAGCTTACATCGCCGAGCGCGTGGCGCGGGCGGGCGTCCCGACCTTCGAGGACCTTGGCCTCGACACCTACGCGGACCAAGCGCGCTTCTTCAGTTACCGGCGCACGACCCACCGCAAGGAGCCGGACTACGGCCGGCTCGTGTCGGCGATCGCGTTGATGTGAGTTCCCAGCTTTTCCGTCATCCTAAGAAGCGGTGCTCGTTATGCCATAACAGTGCTGGACGGTCCAGAAGGCTCCCGACATCGTCGGGAACGCTGATTTGGCGGCCTTTTCGACACTCAAACCTTTGAAATCGCTTGCTCGCGGCCAAAACTGGGCGATTATGCACTTGATTGAACGAACGTCTTGTGCGAGTATCCTCGGCATAGGAGCTAGTTTCCATGTCCGAGTTCGACCTTTCCAATCCCGCCTTCACCGATGAAGATGAGGCGCGCAAGGTTATAGAGGCCGTTCGCTGGCCCAATGGCGTCTTCTGCCCCAAGTGCGGGCAGTTCGACACTGTTGCGCCGCTCGGCGGCAAATCTATGGGTCTGGGCTGGTTTCATTGCCGCTCCTGTCGGGACAAGTTCACAGTTCGGACCGGCACGCTCTACGAGCGCAGCCACATTCCGCTGCACAAATGGCTTCTGGCTACACACCTTATGACTTCTTCA
>DATJXI010000403.1:0-4418 GCA_035500275.1 Roseiarcus sp.
GAGTATCTTGGCGATCGTCTCCACAACAAGCATTCCAATCCAGCCTCCCAGTGATCGGAAGGCCAATGTGGACCCCACGCCACTGGGGTCCCGATGCAAATCAGCCCCGTAGCGGGGTCCCTATTCCATGAAAAACGACAGGTGTCGCGGGCGTCGCTGATCTGATCCCCGGCGGATTTCACAACAACGGGAGCCAGCCGCGTGTTTGTGACGATTTGATCAACCGGCTCCCGTTCTTCTGTGCTCAGATCTATTCGATCAGCGCGTGGCAGGTGCCCGCGTGCTTGAACCCAAGGACGCTTGCGGCTGTCGTCGAGACGTCGATGATCCGCCCACGAATGAACGGGCCACGGTCGACAATTTTGAGCATCGCGCTGCGTCCGTTATCCAAGTTGATCACCTTTACCCACGTCCCCAAGGGCCGTGTGCGGTGAGCCGCAGTCAGACCGCCCTGCGGACTTCCGTAATATGAGGCTATACCTTTCTCACCGGCGCAAGCCGCGCTTGTAAATCCAACCAACATGCAACATACCGAAACGAGTTTCCGCATTCAACCAACCTTTTTGTTGTCCACAAGTGCCTCGTTCGTCTGGCCGCACCTTACGTCAAAAAAAAGGCGACGCAAATTCAACTCTTCCTCGCCATGATACGACTTGACCATTCGGTTAGGTTTCACGCAACCGCCCAAATCGTTTTACCATCATTCTATTCTCTGAAGCCGGCCCCGCCCAATCGATCGGATTCCCGCGTGAAAATTCTCATTGTCGGCGCAGCCGGCATGATTGGCAGGAAGCTTTGTGACCGCCTTGCGCGCGACGGGGGTCTCGCGGGCGCCGTTATCGACGAAGCGCATTTGGCCGACATCGCCGCGCCGCCGCCGCTCAAAGCGCCCTTCAAGGTTGTCCTTGAGGCCTGCGACATGGCGGCGAGCTACGTGCCCCCGAAACTCGCCGCCCGCCGGCCGGACGTCATTTTTCTGCTGGCCTCGATCGTCTCCGGGGAGGCGGAAGTGGACTTTGACAAGGGCTATGCGGTCAATCTCGGAGGAACGCACGCCCTCTTCGAGGCCATCCGCCGCGAACACATCCTGTCGGGCGGCGCATACCGCCCGCGCCTTATCTTCACATCGTCCATCGCGGTGTTTGGCGCGCCGTTTCCGCCGGTCATCGACGATGAGTTCCTGCCCGCGCCCCTCACCAGCTACGGAACCGAGAAAGCAATATGCGAGTTGCTCCTAGCCGATTATTCGCGGCGCGGGTTCTTCGACGGGGTCGGCCTCAGGCTTCCCACGATCTGCGTGCGGCCGGGCGCCCCCAACAAGGCCGCGTCCGGTTTCTTTTCAGGGATTATTCGCGAGCCGCTCGCCGGCAAGGAAGCCATCCTTCCGGTTGGCGACGATGTGCGCCACTGGCATGCCTCCCCCCGGTCGGCGATCGAATTCCTCGTCCGCGCGGCGGGATTGGACACATCGCTGCTCGGCGCACGGCGGACGCTCACCCTTCCCGGCGTCTCCGCGACGGTCGGGGAACAGATCGAGGCGCTGAGGAATGTTGCGGGAGAGAAGGCGGTTCGTTTGATCCGGCGCGAGCCGGACGAGACGATAGGCCGAATTGTCGCCGGCTGGCCCATGAACTTCGACCCGGCGCGGGCGAAAAGCCTCGGCTTTCGCGCCGACGCCGATTTTTCAGCAATCGTTCAGGCATATATTGAGGACGACGTTCCCAGGGCGATCAAAAGGCCATAGGACAGGGCGATGCTCGACTTTCCCGTGCGGTCAGCGGATACGGCCGCAGCTACCGGCGCCAAAGCTCCGTATCGGGAGCCGAAATCGCGCCCGGGGCGTGCGTTGGGGCTGACCGCCATTGTGCTTGCCATCACCATCAGCTTCGTTCTGCTGGCGATGGGTCTGTTCTATGTTTTCCGGCTGTCCGCGTTTCGGGAGATCTGGCTGCACAACAAACTGGTGACTGCGCAGGCGGCGGCTGAGGCTTTTCTCCCCAAGCCTGGAATTCGCGCGCCCAACGACCTGGCAGTGAAAATCCTCACCGCGGTTGGAGTCAAGTCAATCGCGGTCTCCGGCGGAGAAGGGGTAAGGGAAATCCTAGCCTTCGATCGCGCCCCTACACCCGCCAAAACCTTCAGGCTGAGCGACGACACTGTCCTCGATTCGATCTCCCAAGCCTTTCATGCGCTGTTTGCCCCGCCGGGCACGACCATAAGGGTCGCTGACGCGCTTCCGCGCCGCGGGGATGTCGTCGAGGTGACGTTGGACGAAACCCCGCTCGTCGCGGCGATGTGGCGCGTGTCGAACACTTTCCTGACGATATCGCTCATGATCGCGGCGGTGGTGACCTGCGTGCTCTGGGTTGCGCTTTGGCAGCTGGTGCTGCGCCCCGTGCGCAGGCTCACGTCAAACATCATCGCTTTCGGCGAGAACCCGCAGGACGTGTCGCGCGTCATCGCGCCAAGCGGACGCCCGGACGAAATCGGACGAGCGGAGACGGCGCTCGCGACGATGCAGAATTCGCTGGCGCATGAGCTTGCGCAGCGTAAGCGTCTCGCCGAACTCGGCATGGCGGTCGCCCGCATCAATCATGATCTGCGAAACATCCTCACCGCCGCCCAGCTCATCTCCGACCGGCTCGCCGCTATTCCGGACCCGCTGGCGCAACGCCTCGCCCCTCGTCTTGTGGCCACGCTCGACCGCGCGATCCAGTTCTGCCAGGCCACGCTAACCTACGGCGCAACCCGTGAGCTGGCGCCCGAGCGCCGCGCGTTCGACCTCAGCGAGCTTGTGCGTCAGGTGGCGGATTCGGCCCAGGCCGAGAACGGCGAGGCGATCGACTATAAAATTGAAATCCCGCCCATGTTCGACATCTACGCCGATCGCGACCACGTCCTTCGCGTGCTCGAGAACTTGAGCCGCAACGCCGCGCAAGCGCTGACGGTGAAGGGCGCGGCGGGAGAACGTCCCAAGGCCGTCCGCTTCGCCGCGATCCGCGCCGAAGGCTTCGCGCTCATTGAGATCAGCGACACAGGCCCGGGATTCCCTCCCGAGCAGAGCGAACGCATTTTCGAACCGTTTCATAAGTCGACGAATGACGCCGGGACGGGGCTCGGTCTCGCCATTGCGGCCGACCTTGTGGCGCGCAACGGCGGCGCCATCGCCCTTGCCCCGTCGAAGACGGAGGACTTCTACTGCGGCGCGCGCTTCCTCATTAAACTGCCGACCCTCGAGCGCGGCTCGCGCAAGATTTCGCGCCTTTCTCTGGACGTTTCGTCGTAAGCCACGCGGCCACAGCTGCTTTCGGCGGTGGCTTTTGCATGCCCCTCGGCTCGGATAAGACTGCGGCCCCGTACTGCAGTGACCGCCGGTCTAACGAGTCCCCAAGGTGGAGAGCATGGCTACGTTGTTCGCCGCGCCGCCGGTTCGGACCCAGACGATCGCGTTTTTGTCTTCCGGCGCGAAGGAGGCCGACGAAGCCTTGAAAAGGCTCGTCGGCCTTTACGGAAGCGCCTCGCCCCAGAAAGCCGACGTCATCGTCGCCCTCGGCGGGGACGGCCTCATGCTGCAAACACTGCACGGCCTGATGGACGCTCCGAAGCCGATCTACGGGATGAACCGGGGATCGGTCGGCTTCCTGATGAACGAGTATTCGGAGAGCAATCTGCGGGAGCGCCTCGCCGCAGCGCTTCCCTCGGTTATTCACCCGCTCGCGATGCGGGCGCAGGACACCCGGGGGGTCGAGACGACGGCGCGTGCGATCAACGAAGTCTCGCTTCTGCGCCAGACGTACCAGGCGGCCAAGCTGCGCATCGAGGTGGACAACGCGACCCGGCTCAGCGAGCTCATCGCCGACGGCGTCCTTGTCGCGACGCCGGCCGGCTCGACGGCCTATAACCTTTCGGCCAACGGCCCCATCCTGCCGCTCGAGGCGCCGCTGATGGCGCTGACCCCGCTCTCGCCGTTTCGCCCGCGCCGCTGGCGCGGCGCGCTCCTGCCCGACGCGGCCCATGTCGCGATCGAGGTCTTGGAGGCCGACAAGCGGCCGGTCGCGGCGGCCGCGGACCACTACGAAATTCGCGACGTGGCGCGCGTCGAGGTCGCAATGGACAAGAAGACCTCGCTCATCCTCCTGCACGACCCGGGCCACTCGCTCGACGAGCGGATCCTGCGCGAACAGTTCGGCCATTAGAGGCGGGCGGATGGCCAAGTCGGCGCGGATCATCGGCGAGACGCTGCTGTCGCGGGGCCGCTTCGACCTCACCCGCACCGACATCGATGTCGTCGAGGACGACGGCGCGGCCCGGCGCCTCTCGCATGAGGTCTACCGGCACGGCACGGCGGCGGCGATCCTGCTCTACGACCCCGAGCGCTCGGTCGTCACGTTGGTTCGCCAGTTTCGCGCCGGCGCCTA
>DATJXI010000404.1:0-7776 GCA_035500275.1 Roseiarcus sp.
AGCCGATCGAAGCGTTTCCACACGCTATTCCAAGGGCCGAAGCGCTCCGGCAGAGCCGCCAGCGTTCTCGACGGTGAAGAAATGAAGCGCCTCGAGGAAGCGGCGGTCGTCCTCGGCCTTCCGTCCGCGCCGCGGCAGGCCGGCGCGGAACACCGCAAGCCTATGCGCCCAATCGTCCTCATCCATCTTTGTCGACATTGACCCGGCCTCGGATTCGGTCGGAGTCCTATGAATCATGCCAGATTCCGCTAAGGAATCCCAAAAACATCACCTTTCGAAAACTCGTCCTCACGGCCTAGACAGGGATAACGTCAACATGGACCTGGAGGTGATGACTCCCCGACGACAAGACCATGCTTTCAATCGGGGAAGCATCCGAATAGTCCCGCCCCCGGGCGACCACAATGTGGTCGTTTCTGACCGGTATAGCGTTCGTTGGGTCGAAGTCTCTCCAGCCTATAGCCGATCCGCACCATAAAGAAACCCAAGCGTGGGAGGCGTCGGCGCCCGCCAGCCGTTCCTTCCCGGGCGGAGGCACGGTCCGAATGTAGCCGCTAACGTAGAGCGCCGGCAGGGCCAGACCCCGCAACGCTGCGATCATGACATGTGCGAAATCCTGGCACACGCCGCGCCTGTTCTCGAAAACTTCCTGCGGCGGCGTGGTCACTTCCGTGGCCTCGGGATCATAAGCGAAGTCGTCGCGCATCCGGCGCGAAAGCTCTTTCGCCGCTTCCAGGACTTGACGCCTGTCGATAAAGCTCTCCCGCGCGTAGGCGGTCGCTTGGTTGAACATGGAGATGCGGCGCGAAGGATAGAGAGCGATAGCTGGGCAGTCTGGCGCGAGAGAATCGACGGTCAGCGCTTCTTCGGCGACGTGCTCCCAAGCTGGCGAATGTTCGGGCAACGCGGCCCGTTCAACTCGCACGCGAGATACGGCGGTTATTGAAAGCTCGCGATGCGCCTTTTCGACCCGGAGGCTTGCAACACGGTTGCCGAATGCGTCGACATGTTCTATCGGGGCGAGACATGGAGGATCGGTAATAAGAGCGAAACGCTCGAGCGTCTGCCCCGCTCCTGTTATGGGAATGAGCCGCAAAACCCCGTTCGTCAACTCGACGGTCGCGCCGTATTTGTAGCGGGTCACATGGGTCACGTCGTAGTTCAAGCGAGACCTATGACCTTCTCAGCCCTGCCGTGGTCCGCCCCTTGCAGGAAATAACGTGCGGCGACTGAGTCGGCCAAGAACAGCAGGCTTTGCTCGAAGGCGAAGATTCGTTCTTCGTCCAGCGTCTCGGCCTTCTCGGTGGTCAGCTCAGCCTTGAGTAGCGTGACCAGACGCCTTGGCTCCTCGAGTATTCCGTCTCTGGTGAGCACTGGCAGCGTGTTGATTCCTTCGTCAATTCGATTGACCTGAAAGGCGACCGACCGCGGATTGAATGGGTCGAGCAGCGCCATATCCCGAACCGGCGCCAAAGCGACTCCGATGAGATATCTCGAGCTGTAGGTGATTCGTGAATCAATCAGATCGAGCATCACGCCCAAGCTTTGCTCGGTCGCGTCGTCTCCGGCGAACTGCCGAAGGAGAGAGCAGGTGTTTGCGCCACGCTCCAAGCAACGTCCGATGACATAGAACACCCACCCAGCGCCTCGATTGAAGTTTTCGTCGAAAAGTCCGGACAATGCCGCGATCGTGAGCAATGCTTCATCAGCGAGGTCCACGATCGCGCCCGCCGACAAAAGCACATTAGACCCCAAATCGAGCGCAGACTCGAGGCGACCGACTAATTCCCATGTTTGAAGCGTCAGCCGCTCCCGAATTACCGACGCCGCACTTTGCGCCAAACGAGTCGCCGACAATGCAGATCCGATCCGCGTCGGATCAAGTAGGCCTTGGTTTGCCGCGGCCGCGGCTCCGTAGGTCAGCGTCGTCGCGCCGACCGCGTTCCAATCGACAAGAACGCTGATCAGCTGCTCCAAAGGCCGGCGGCCCACCCTCGGGGTGTCCGGATCGACGGACCGCGCGCTAAGGCAACGAACCACCCGAAGCGTCGCCTCGGCTCGTTCAAGATATCGTCCAAACCAGAAGAGGTTATCCGCCGCCCTGCTGGGAAGATTGCCAAGCAGTCGGATAATTCGAACAGTCTGCGGGGAGGGAAGGAGGCTGGTGACCTCAACCGGGTTTTCCGCGAGGACCCAGACATCGGCCGATTCGACGCCGTCTCCCATTGAAACCGCGCGCGCGTCCGGTCGATCCGAAATGCGGCAAAAACCACCCGGCATCACTCGCCATCCACCGGGAGTCGCAGCACAATAAACTCGCAAGACAAAGGGGCGCGGCTCAATTCTGTCTTCAATCCAACGAGGCGTCGTCGAGAGTCGCACAATTTCCTGTCCGACGTAATCAAGCCCCCGTTTGGCGATTGCGTCCCGCAAGCGCAAGCGCTCGGTGTTCGCCAATTCCTCCCAGACTACGCTTGACCTGCCCGGCTCTCCCGGCAGCTCGTTGCCAAATGCAGGAGCAATGGAGATTTTTTCAATCTCCTCCAATACCCGATCGCGTTCGCCCGGCTGGCCACACCACCACGTCGCTATGTTCGGCATCAGAAGATCTTGGCCCAACAAGCGCGGAGCGAGCGCGGGCAGGAAGGCCAGCATCGCGCGAGACTCCACCATGCCCGCGCCCGGCATATTCTCCAGTGCGACGCCATTCCGCCGTACCGCCTCGATCAGGCCTGGAACGCCAATCCGGGACGAGCTGTTGAGTTCAAGCGGGTCGCACCAATCCGCGTCGATGTGTCTCCAAATGACGTCGCATCTCTTGAGGCCCGCGATCGTTCGTACAAATATACGCCCCTCCCGCATCACAAGGTCGTCGCCTTCGACCAGTAGGAAGCCGAGATATCGCGCAAGATAGGCCTGTTCGTAGTAGGTTTGGCTCATTGGGCCAGGGGTTAGGATTGCAATTCTAGGCTCCGCCCGATGGCCTGCTGATTTCAGTCCGGCGCCCAACTCGCGAAAAAACGGCGCAAGCCTCTCAACGTTAAGCTGCGAATAGAGGTCTGGCAGCGCCTGTGAGACGACAAGGCGGTTTTCCAAGGCGTAGCCGCAACCGGAGGGCGCTTGCGCGCGGTCGCTAATGACCCACCAAGAACCATCCGGTCCGCGGCCGATATCGACAGCATAGAGACGAAGCCATTGTCCGCCGGGCGGCTTCACGCCCCGCATTGCGGGGACATAGTCCGCTGTGCCTGTAACGGCGGCTGCCGGAAGCGCGCCCTCTGCAATCAGTCGGCCTTCACCATAGACGTCGACAAGTAGTCGCTCGAGAAGTTCAGCACGTTGGACGACGCCCTTTGCAATTCGCCGCCACTCGGATTCCGGAATCAGCAGCGGCATTCGACTGATAGGCCAGACGCGCTCGTCCTTCTCGCCGGCTACTCGGTAGGAGAGGCCGCGATTCCTGATGCGTCGATCCGCCGCCGCAAAGCGCTGTTGCAGTTCGCTCGGCCCGCAATCCGCGAGCGCTGAAAGCACGGCGCGCCAATGAACGCCGCTCCGGCCATCGGAATCCATGAATTCGTCCGGAATTCCCTGCAGCGGACTATAATTTCGAGTCCAGGCCTCGACGCCTTCAGGCGCGTCCGGGGCTGCAATTTGCGAACTTCGAAACGGCAAGCGGGCTCTCGCGCTTCAGCCTCTAAAGCTTCGATTCCCGGCAAACCGGGAGGCGGTTGCTTGGGCGAATATGGCCGGCAACCCCAGCTTTGGCCAGAGGGAGAGCCAAACGTGCTTGTGGGAAAGCGATTTATCGGCGCCGCCGAGGGCGACGAGGGAGGTCTCCGTTGGCATTGCGCGTAGAGGCCTTTATGTTCCTATCATGAGTTCAAATCACATGAAACGCTTCGCCGCGACCTCGCTGCAGGCCGCCCTTGTCATGGCGACGATCGCTTCGCCGGGCGCGAGGAGCGCGGAGTCGCTCGATCCGGATTTGATCTTTCGCAAGTCGACGACTTTCAAGCTCATAACCCCGAACGACAAGCTCGCCGTCTATGGGATCGATGATCCGGTGGTGGAGGGAGTCGCCTGCCATTACACGACTCCGGAGAAGGGGGGCGTGACCGGGGCGCTAGGCCTTGCTGAACAGACGTCGGATATCTCGCTCGCCTGTCGACAGTATGGGCCCATCCGTTTTAAGGAGAAGTTTTCGCAGGGAGATGTTGTTTTTAGCGAGCGTCGCTCGATCCTATTCAAGAAGATGCAGATCGTGAGAGGGTGTGACACAAGAAGAAACATACTTGTATATATGACCTACAGCGACAAGCTAATTGAGGGATCGCCTAAGAATTCGACCTCGACTGTCCCGATACAGCCTTGGGGAGCCGGAAGTGAACCTCAAAAATGTGCGGACTTTTTAAATTGAAAAACGCTATTCACCACAGGTGATAATATGAGGTTGTAGGCTTTGCGACGTGAAGTTGCTTTGAGAACGATCAAAATTATTGGCGGGTCCTCGTCCTTGCCCAGCACGCCAAGCGTCGGCGGCGACGCGGCCACCTGATCCGAGCAGTTGCGACGTTCACTGGCTGCGTTCCAAAAAGGGCGACAACGAACGCACGCCATTCTGGGTTGGCTCCGCAAACAAACTGTTAACAATCATCATGAAGCTCTGCAATCAGGCCGAAGTCTTTTTCGAGAGATCTAGAAGACCTTTCGTCACGCTGCCTGTCACCGGCAGCGTCGGGATGAGGCAAGCTTGCAAAGAGTGGTAGATGTCAACCTTGCCAAAAAAAGGATCCGCTTTCGGCTTCAGAGCGTCATCGAGTTGAGCCCGCCAGCCGCCATGGTCGCGGTCGATGAAATTGGTTGAGATGAAGCTCCAAATCCGCCGGTACCATTCCTCGTAGTCCCGGTCGCCGTCAATTCTGTCGAGGAAATAGGCAGCGCCAACCCCCTCTCAGCACGGCCACCAATATCGATCCCGAATCCTGGGCCGGCCCTCCCAATCAAGGGTATAGTAAAATCCGCCAGATTCTTTGTCCCAGCCGTCGGCTATCGCTTGTCGAAAAAGTGCCTTTGAACAGCTAGGAAGCCAACCTAGCTTCCGACCCCCTAACTCCCATAGTTGCAAGAGCAACCGAGACCATTCAAGCCAATGACCTGGGGTCGTGCCAAAAGGGCGGAACATCGGGTTGCCCGAATAGGCTTTGTCAAGTTTCCATTCCTCCGTGAAATGCTCAGGAAGCCGCCATTCGTTCTGAGCGGCATGACGGCGTACAATCAGGTCTGCTATCCTTTCGGCCATGCGGAGGTATGTCGAATCGACTGTCGCCTCGAAAGCCGCCATCAGCGCTTCGGTCAAATGCATATTGGAGTTCTGTCCGCGGTAAGAATCGAAGGACCGCCAGTCCCTGGTGAACTCTTCGGCGGAGGCCCCAAACTGCTCCTCCCAGAAGCGGTCCCTAATGACCGTCGACACGTCCGCGAGCAGAAGGTCGGCATCGGGATGGCCGGCGACTTTAGCGCTGGATGCCGCGAGCAGAACGAATGCGTGGCCGTAGGCCTGCTTCGTGCTGTCCGCGGGTCCCCCGTAACCGACGCCCCAAAAGTATCCGCCGTGTTCGGGGTCGCGATGGTCGTTCCGTAGGAAATTTATGCCATGGTCGACGATCATGTCCGCGCCCGGGCGCCCCATTAAATGAGCGATTGCGAATGCGTGGACGATCCTTGTTGTCGCGAAAAGGTATCGGGTCGGGGGCCCTCCCGCACCGTATCCTGGGGGCGCTGCCCGTCCTTCGTCATCAAGGTCGTGAAAGCCGCCGAGCGGATTGACAATACGTCTTTCGAAGAATGCAAATAGGCTATTGGCTTGGTCGAGAAGCCATCTCTTGTGGCTGGGCAAGGCGGCCCACCTGCTTCCTGGAGCGCCAAGGGAGAACGGGGTCATTGGAAAAGAATCTTCCTGAATATTGCGAGGTCGCTTTCATGCAGCACCATTCGTTGCTGCACAAGCGGAGCCCGTGACGCAAGATGGCTCCAGATAGGAAATGCAAGGAAATGAATGTCTTGATCCTGGGATCGGGCGCGCGGGAACATGCTTTGGCGCGCGCGTGCGCTAAATCGCCGCAACTCAATCGCTTATTCGTCGCTCCGGGTAATCCGGGTTGCGCCGAGGTTGGTTCGATTTTTCCTTTGGACCTCAGCAATCACGACGAAATTGCAACCTTTTGTCGAAAGGAAACGATTGGTCTCGTGATTGTCGGCCCGGAGGCCCCGCTCGTAGCCGGAATCACAGACAGGCTGGCGGATCTAGGGACGTTGTGCTTCGGACCTTCGAAAACGGCCGCGCGACTCGAAGGATCCAAAGGTTTTGCCAAAGACTTTTGCCGTGAATTTGGGATTCCAACCGCACAGTACCGTCGCTTCGGCGATAAGGACGAGGCGAAACAATACATTCAGGAAAGAGGGGCGCCCATTGTCGTCAAAGCCGACGGACTCGCCTCGGGCAAAGGGGTGGTCGTCGCCACGACATGCAGGGAAGCTGAGAGCGCCGTCGACTCACTATTCTCCTACGGAGCGGATGGCCCACAGCTTGTTGTCGAGGAGTATCTGGAAGGGGAGGAGGTGTCTTTTTTCGCCTTATGCGATGGATCAAATGCGACGCCATTCTCAAGCGCGCAGGACCATAAGCGACTCGGCGACGGCGACACGGGACCGAATACTGGCGGAATGGGCGCATATTCACCCCCGCCCGTGATGACGCCAGAACTGAGCGAGCGGGTGATGCGGGAGATCGTCACGCCCACCGTTGACGGAATGGCGGCGCGAGGAACGCCTTATCGCGGCGCGCTTTTCGCCGGCTTGATGATCACCAAGCGGGGGCCGAGGCTCGTTGAGTTCAACGTCAGGTTCGGGGACCCGGAGGTTGAGGTCATTCTCGCCCGTCTCGAAGACGACCTGCTGCCGCTACTGGAGGCATGCGCAAAAGGAAACTTAAGCGCCCAACCTAGATTTACTTCGCAAGCGGCATTGGCCGTGGTGATGGCTGCGAACGGGTATCCAGGTGAGCCGGTTCGCGGAACAACAATTAAGGGAATTGAACAAGCGGAATGCGTTCCGGGCGTAACTGTGCTGCACGGGGGAACTAAGAAGCGCGAAGGCGCACTTGTTGCCGACGGAGGGCGTGTCCTGACAATAACGGCAACAGGCGAGAGCGTTAGACAGGCGCGAGAGCGAGCCTACCTAGCCATCGACCGAATTGATTGGCCTGAGGGATTCTGTCGCGGGGACGTTGGGTGGCGTGCGCTTGCCTACGAGAATGCGCTCGCAGACGAGAGGGAAGGGAGCGAGACTTCGGCGACTCAAGGCGGTTCAAGAGATCCTGACGAAAATGCGTGAGCAGGCGCGAAAGTTTTGCCGCGTGACAGCCTTTCGCGTCGCATGAGCTCGTCGCCGCTCAGGACGACGCCTCCCCCTCGCTGCACTTCGATCACCTTTATCGCACCGCGGCCGCATGCGACGGTCATCTCATCGTCCAAGATGGTTCCAGGGACGCCGCAGCCGGCGACCGCTTCGGCACGAAACAATTTAAGTCTTTCAGGTCGATCGCGAAGAACAATATACGAAAATGCACCCGGTGCTGGAGACAGACCATGCACTTGGTTTCGGACGGTTTCCGAGTCGACCCGCCAATCGATCTGAGCTTCCTGCTTTTCAATCTTTGGAGCGTAGGTAACGCCGACGGTGTCTTGTGGGCGGAATACCACCGTCGCCTGCTCC
>DATJXI010000405.1:0-15813 GCA_035500275.1 Roseiarcus sp.
CGCGCGGGCTCAGGAACGGCTCGAGCCTCGCCCGCCGGAAGGAGGACCTGATGCCGCAGCAAAACGCGCTTCCGGGGCTCGTGTTCATCCTCCTTTTCGGTTTCGGGCTCCTGCTCGCCTATCCGAGCGCCGCGGCCGGCGACTTCGGCCCGAGCCTCGTCATCGCGATCGGCGCCTTTCTCATAGCCTCGATCCTGGCAGGTTCGATCAAGGTCGCCAACCAATGGGAGCGGATCGTGGTGCTGCGCCTCGGCCGCTTCCGGACGCTCGCCGGACCCGGCCTCTTCTTCATCATTCCGATCCTTGAGACGGTCGCCTACCGGATCGACATCCGCGTCATCACTAGCACTTTCAAAGCCGAGAAGACGATGACGCGCGACACCGTGCCGGTCGACGTCGACGCAGTGTTGTTCTGGAAGGTGATCGACCCGATGAAAGCCGCGCTCGATGTCGCCGACTATACTTCGGCGATCAACTGGGCGTCCCAGACGGCGCTGCGCGACGTCATCGGCAAGACGGTGCTCGCCGACATGCTCGAGGGGCGCGAGAAGATCAGCGCTGAACTGCAGCGCATCATCGATGCGCGCACCGAGCCGTGGGGCGTCAACGTCATCTCGGTCGAGGTCAAGGATGTGCAGATCCCCGCCGCCTTGCAGGACGCCATGTCGATGCAGGCGCAGGCCGAGCGGGAGCGGCAAGCCCGCGTGATCCTGGGCGATTCCGAGCGGCAAGTGGCGGAGAAGTTCGGCGAGGCGGCGAAGACTTACGCCGCCGACCCGACCGCCTTTCACCTGCGCGCGATGAACATGCTCTACGAAGGCCTGAAGCGCAGTAACGCCACCATCGTCATCGTTCCCTCGACCGCGGTCGAATCGATGCAGCTCGGCGCGCCGACCTTGGCGACGGTCGCAAGCGCGGTGGCGCACGCCAAGGCCGCGGGGACGCCGCCGACGGAGGATTGACGCGCTCTGTCAATTTGGGGCGGCGACGTCGAGGAGGTTTATAGCGGCATCACATAGGTCGCCCGCCCCTGCCCCAGCAGCGCCGCGGGAATGGCCCCCGGCTCGTCCACCGAAAAGACGACGATCGGGATGTCGTTGTCGCGGCAGAGCGCGAAGGCGGCGGTGTCCATGATCTGAAGGTTGCGGGCGATCGCCTCGTCATGGGTGAGCCGGTCGTAGCGCTTGGCGGCCGGTTCCTTCTTGGGATCGGCGGTATAGACGCCGTCGACCTGGGTCGCCTTCATCACCGCGTCGCAGGAAAGCTCGCAGGCGCGCAAGGCGGCCCCGGTGTCGGTGGTGAAGAACGGATTGCCGGTGCCGCCCGCCAGCATGATGACGCGCCGCTTCACCAGATGCGCGAGCGCCGCCTGGCGCGAATAAGGCTGGCAAAGCGACGGCATCGCGACGGCCGAGAGCACGCGCGCGGGCTGGCCGATCTGCTCAAGCGCGCCCTCCATGGCGAGCGCGTTCATCACCGTGGCCAGCATTCCGATCGAGTCGGCGCGCGCCCGCTCGATCCCCTTGTCGGCACCCTGAAGGCCGCGGAAGAAATTGCCTCCGCCAACCACGATGGCGACCTGCACGCCGAGGTCTGCGGCGGCTTTCAGGTCCTTCGCCATGCGGGTGAGCGTCGGCGCATGCAGGCCGAATGGGTCCGGCCCCATCAGCGCCTCGCCCGAGAGCTTCACGACGACCCGGCTGAATAATGGTTTTGGCGTCATGAAACCTCCCCTGGATTTATTGGCGCCCGCAGGGGCGCGACGGGGCAAAAAAAACGGCCTCTTGAGGCCGCTTTGGTCGCCGAGGCGATCAGCCTTCTTCCGCCGGTTTTTCGACGCCCTCGCCCAGGGCGAAGCGGACGAAGCCCGTTACGGCGATCGGCGCGCCGACGGTCTTCTCGGCGTCCTTGACCGCTTGGGCGACGCTTTTGGCCGGGTCGTGAACGAACGGCTGATCGAGCAGGCACACTTCCTTATAGAAGGTCTTGAGGCCGGAATCGACGATCCGCTCCAGCACGTTGGCCGGCTTGCCAGCGTTCTTCTCCGCCAGAATCCCACGCTCGCGCTCGATCGTCGCCGGGTCGATCCCTTTCGGGTTCACCGCGATCGGGTTCGCGGCGGCGACGTGCATCGCCAGCTGCCGGCCGAGCGCCGCGAGCGCGTCTTTGTCGCCCGTCGATTCCAGCCCAACGATGACTCCGATGCGGCCAAGCCCTTCGATGATTTGGCCGTGCACGTACTGGCCGACCGCGCCCTCTGCGACGCGCAGGCCCTTGACGCGGCGCAAGCTTATGTTCTCGCCGATGGTGGCGATGGCGTTGCCGATCGCGCCCCTGACCGTCCCGCCGCCCATGTAGTGCGAGTTGAGCGCTCTGTCGACGTCAACGTTGGGCGCCTTGTCGAGCGCCACCGCGACGATTCCGCGGACCAGCGCCTGGAAATCGTCGTTGCGGGCGACGAAGTCGGTCTCCGAATTGACCTCCGCGACGACGCCCACGAGATCCTCGACCGCGACGCCGACCAATCCCTCGGCGGCCACTCGACCGCTCTTCTTCGCGGCCTTGGCGAGGCCCTTCTTGCGCAGCCAGTCGACCGCCGCCTCGATGTCGCCGTTCGTTTCGCTGAGCGCGTTCTTGCAATCCATCATGCCGGCGCCGGTCTTCTCGCGCAGCTCCTTGACCAGCCCGGCGGTGATCGTCGCCATCAATATCCCTTCCGTCGTCGCCGCGTCTCCGGGGTCGGGCGCGGGCTTGGCGCTTGACGGCCTCAGGCGCCCGGCCGAAATCCCTCCGGCCAAGCGCCCGTCTTGGGCGCCGAACGCTTATTCCGCGGCCATCAAAGCGCGCGCCTGATCGCTCCACTTGTCGCGCACGATGCGGCCGTTGAACTTGAGGTCCGCGTCGAGCTTGGAGGCTTCCTCCGGCGTCATGGCCGCGAGCTGCCAATAGTGGAAAACGCCGTGCTCGTTGAGCTTCTTCTCGATCTGGGGGCCAACGCCAGTGATCTTGGCGAGATCGTCCGGAGCGCCGCGCGGCGCGGCCAGAAGCTCGAAGCGATCCGTCGTCGACGCCGGCTCGGGCTCGCCGCCCTCAGGCAGCGGCTCGGCGATCGGCGTCTCGGCCTCGCCGAGGTCGACCCCCTGGGCGCCCTGGCTCCGGCCGATGCCGTCGATGGCCGCGCGCGCGACGAGGTCGCAATAGAGTTGAATGGCTCGCCCCGCGTCGTCGTTGGCGGGAACTGGATAGGCGATGCCGTCCGGATCGCAGTTGGTGTCTACGATCGCCGCCACCGGAATCTTGAGACGGTTCGCCTCCTTGATCGCCAGCGCCTCTTTGTTCGTGTCGATCACGAACACGAGGTCGGGTACGCCGCCCATGTCCTTGATGCCGCCGAGCGCCGTCTCGAGCTTGTCGCGTTCGCGCGACAGCATCAGGCGCTCCTTCTTGGTGAGGCCGCGCGCCCCTTCGCTCAGCATCTCGTCCAGCTTCCTCAAGCGTGAGATCGAGGCGGAAATCGTCTTCCAGTTGGTCAGCGTGCCCCCGAGCCAGCGGGAGTTGACGAAATACTGGGCCGACCGCTTGGCGGCGGCGGCGATCTCGTCGGACGCCTGACGCTTGGTGCCGACAAACAGGACGCGCCCGCCCTTGGCGACGGCGTCCGAGACGGCCTTCAACGCCTGGTGCAGAAGCGGCACCGTCTGGGCCAGATCGATGATGTGGATCGAATTACGGGTCCCGTAGATGTAGGGGCCCATCTTCGGGTTCCAGCGATGGGCCTGATGGCCGAAATGCGCGCCGGCCTCGAGCAGCTGGCGCATGGTGAAGTCGGGCAGTGCCATGAATTTTCGTCCTTGTCCGGTTGAGCCTCGGCGGATCATGCACAGCGAGAAACCCTCGCCACCGGAGCGGCGCCTTGAAGCAGGAACCGCAAAAATCCGCCTGTGGAATGCGGCGCATATAGGCGAGCCGTTCGGGAAAGGCAAGCTCGCGGGCGCAAGCGGAGACCGCGGAAGGGCCTACCTTCGCGGTTTCTCTGGCTTACGCATCATGTATGCGAGCAAGAGGATCACGCCCAGCCCCCCGAAGGAAGTCAGGAACACGAACCAGAACTCCCACTCCGAAAGCATCAGGCCTCCAACTCAAGGGCGCCTTCGCGATGGCGCGAAGCTAACGGCAAGTCCTCCGAGCGCGCAAGCTACCGCTGGATGCTGTGGAAGCCGGGCGGCCCCGCGTCCTCGGTGTCGTCGTCCTGTCACACCCCGCGCAGACGCTCGCCGCGGGCCCTGGGAGAGTTCCCGGCTTGGCCGAGGAATTTTTTCGTGCTTTGAAAATTGGAAATAAACCCAAGCGTCCGTCTGGCCGCCTTCTCAATCGCTCCTTGAATCTCGCGTCCAACGGAAGCCGCTTATGTTGACCAACATCGCCTCGGCCGGGCGGCGGGTCCTGCCGAACCAGTGGGACCTTATCGCGTTTGCCGGAATCATGGCGGTACTGACGGCGGTCGCCAAGAGTTACCACGGAATATCAGCGCCCCTGCCGCCCCCGAGCGAGCCGGCAATCTCCCTCGACTACGGGAACCTGCCCTACTACGCGCTGCGCACGACTCTGCGGATGTTTGCGGCGCTTGCGGCCTCGTTCGTGTTCACCTTCACCTACGCCACGCTGGCGGCGAAGAGCCGGCGGCTGGAGATCGTGCTCGTTCCGGTGCTCGACGTTCTGCAGTCCGTTCCAATCCTTGGCTTCCTCTCCTTCACGGTCACATTTTTCCTGGGCCTTTTCCCCGGCAACACACTCGGCGCCGAGCTCGCGGCGATTTTCGCGATCTTCACCAGCCAAGCCTGGAACATGGCCTTTTCGTTCTATCAGTTGCTGCGCACGACGCCGCGCGACCTCGTCGAAGTGTCTCGCGGCCTCCGCCTCACCGGGTGGCAAAAGTTCTGGCAGCTCGAGGCGCCGTTCGCCATGCCGGGACTTATCTGGAACACGATGATGTCGATGTCCGGCGGCTGGTTTTTCGTCGTCGCGTCGGAGGCCATTACCGTCGGCGACACCACCATCACGCTCCCTGGCGTCGGCTCCTACATCGCCAAGGCGAACGACGCGGGCGACTGGAAGGCGATCAGCGCCGCCATCCTCACCATGGCGATCGTCATTCTGCTCTACGATCAGTTGCTCTTCCGCCCGATCGTCGCCTGGGCCGACAAATTCCGCGTCGAACTCTCCGCCGGGCAGGAAGTCTCGACGTCCTGGGTGTTGAACATCCTTCAGCGCACCTATTGGCTTCGCCTAGCCGCTCGCCCCCTTTTTTCGTCGCTCCGGAGTATTGGGTTGGCGCCGATCCGATTCCCGAAAGCGCTGACGGCCATCCGCGAGGCGGAGGAACGTCAGCAGTGGCCGATCGTCGACGCGGTTTGGATTGTTGCGATCGCGGCGGTCGCGGCCTGGGCGGCTTGGCTCACCGTTCGCTACATAGCGACGGAGGCGAACTGGGAGGAGGTCGCCCAAGTCTTCGTCCTGACGACCTACACGCTCATCCGGGTCGCCGTGTTGATGTTGTTGGCGACGATCTTCTGGGTGCCGATCAGCGTCTGGATAGGTCTTAGACCTCGCTGGGCGGAAGCCGTCCAGCCGGTTGCTCAGTTCCTCGCCGCTTTTCCGGTCAACCTCCTGTTTGGCGCGGCGGTCAGCCTGGTTCTCGCCTACAAACTCAACCCCAACATCTGGCTCAGCTTCCTCATCATCTTCGGCACGCAATGGTACATCGCGTTCAACACGATCGGCGGCGCGGCCGCCTTTCCCAACGACCTTGAAGAAGCGGCCAAGAATTTCCGCATCCGCGGCTGGCGCTGGTGGGTTCAGGTGATCCTTCCCGGCGTCGCCCCATATTATCTGACGGGCGCGATCGCAGCGTCGGGCGGGTCGTGGAACGCCTCGATCGTCGCCGAATACGTCAAGTGGAAGGACCACACGGTTATCGCAAAGGGCGTCGGCTCTTACATCGCGCAGGCGACCGACAGGGGCGACTTTCCCAAGATCGTGCTGGGCGTCGCCATGATGTCGGTGTTCGTCACCCTTGTGAACCGCTTGTTCTGGCGCCAGCTCTACGCTTACGCCGAGCGCCGACTGAGCCTATGAGGCGATTTGATGCTGGACACATCGGCAACGACGCTCCTCAACGTCAATAGCGTCAGCCAGACCTATTCCACCGGCTCCGGCGAGAGCCGAAAGCCGGTGCTCGATCATGTCTCGTTGGCCCTGAAGGCAGGCGAAATCGTTGCGCTGCTGGGGCGATCCGGCTGCGGCAAGTCCAGCCTCTTGCGGATCATCGCAGGATTGACGCGACCGAGCGAGGGAACGGTGACGATCGCAGGCGAGCCCGTCAATGGACCGGCCGAGGACGTCGCAATGGTGTTCCAGAGCTTCGCGCTCTTCCCGTGGCTGAACGTTCTGGACAATGTCGAGATCGGCCCGCGCGCTAATGGAGTCCCGCTCGAGGAGACCCGTCAGCGGGCGCTGAAAGCGATCGACACGATCGGTCTCGACGGCTTCGAATCTGCCTATCCCAAGGAGCTGTCGGGCGGCATGCGGCAGCGCGTCGGCTTCGCCCGCGCGCTCGTCATGCAGCCGAAGATCCTACTTATGGACGAGCCCTTTTCGGCGCTTGACGTCCTGACCGCGGAGACGCTCCGCACCGACCTCCTCGACCTTTGGCAGGAGGGACGCATCCCGACCAAGTCGATCCTGATGGTCACCCATAATATTGAGGAGGCGGTGCTGATGAGTGACCGGATCCTCGTCCTGTCCTCCAATCCGGGGCGGATCGCCTTCGAGATTCCCGTAACGATCGCGCAACCGCGCGACCGGCTGGACCCCGAATTCCGCTCGCTGGTGGACCGAATTTATGCGCTAATGACCCAACGGCCGGATACGACGAGGCCGGCCGCGCGGGAAGCGGCCGCCGCCGGGCTTTCCCTTTCGCTGCCGCTGGTCTCGACCAACGCGCTCGCCGGCATGCTCGAGGAGATCGCCGCGCCTCCCTACGATGGGAAGGCCGACCTCCCCCATCTGGCGGATTCGCTTGGCTATGAGATCGACGACCTGTTCCCGCTCGGCGAAATGCTCCAGCTTCTCAAGCTTGCCGAGTTCGAGGAAGCGGACATCAAGCTGACCCCGCTCGGCCGCCGGTTCGTCGATATGGACGTCGACCAGCGGAAGAAGGTCTTCGGCGAGCAGGCGCTGGCGAATATCCCGCTTGCGTCCCATATCAAGCGGGTGCTCGATGAGCGGCCGAGCCACAGGGCGCCCGCCATCCGCTTTCGCGAGGAGCTTGAGGACTACATGTCCGAGGATTACGCCGAGCGGACGCTGCGCGCCATCATCAACCTCGGCCGCTACGGCGAACTTTTTGCCTACGACGAGAACGCGCAAACGTTCAGCTACGAAAACCCGGAATAGGATTGCGGCGCAAGTTTTGCTTCTTTGGTTTGACTTGTTCCAGCCGCTGCAGTGCGATAGCGATATTGCAGCGCGAAATAAAACCAGGCGCCAGGGAGACGCGCGATGAATGAGACCTCCGCGACCATAAAGGCCATGCCCCAGACCTCGGCAAGCCTCAAGATCGGCGACAAGTCCGTGGAGCTGCCGGTAAAGAAAGGCACGATCGGCCCGTCGGTCATGGACATCGGCAAGCTCTACGCCCAGACGGGCATGTTCACCTACGATCCGGGCTTCAGCTCGACCGCCAGCACCGAATCTAAGATCACCTACATCGACGGCGACATCGGCGTCTTGCTCTATCGCGGCTATCCGATCGACCAGCTGGCCGAGCACGGCGATTTCCTGGAGACCTGCTATCTGCTCTTGTACGGCGAGCTGCCGACCGCCGCCCAGAAGGCGAATTTCGACAACCGGGTCACGCGCCACACGATGGTGCACGAGCAGATGACCCGATTTTACAACGGCTTCCGCCGCGACGCGCATCCGATGTCAGTGATGGTCGCCTGCGTTGGGGCGCTGGCAGCCTTTTACCACGACTCGATCGACATCAACGACCCCTGGCAGCGCGAGGTCGCTTCGATCCGAATGATCGCCAAAATGCCGACGCTCGCCGCAATGGCCTACAAATATGCGATCGGTCAGCCTTTTGTTTATCCGAAGAACGACCTCGACTACTGCGCCAATTTCCTGCGGATGTGCTTCTCGGTGCCGTGTGAGGAGTACCGCGTCAATCCGGTGCTGGCGCGCGCGCTCGACCGCATATTCATTCTGCACGCCGATCACGAGCAGAACGCCTCGACCTCGACGGTGCGTCTGGCCGGGTCCTCGGGCGCCAATCCCTTCGCCTGCATCGCCGCCGGCATCGCCTGTCTTTGGGGTCCGGCCCACGGCGGGGCGAACGAGGCCGCGCTCAAGATGCTCGGCGACATCGGTAGGGTGGATAATATTCCCAAATATATTGCGAAGGCGAAGGACAAGAACGACTCGTTCCGCCTGATGGGCTTCGGCCACCGCGTCTACAAGAACTACGATCCCCGCGCCAAGATCATGCAAAAGACCGCGCACGAGGTCTTGAACGAGCTCGGCGTCAAGGACGACCCCTTGCTCGAAGTCGCAATTGAGCTCGAGCGGATTGCGCTTCACGATGACTACTTCGTCGAGAAGAAGCTTTATCCGAACATCGACTTTTATTCAGGCATCACGCTGAAGGCGATGGGGTTCCCCGTTTCCATGTTCACCGTGCTCTTTGCGGTTGCGCGCACGGTCGGCTGGATCGCCCAGTGGAAGGAAATGATCGACGACCCGGAGCAGAAGATCGGCCGACCCCGGCAGCTTTACACCGGCTCGCAACAGCGCGAGTACAAGCCGATCGGGAACAGATAGGCTTCCGGTCGCAGCGTCCGGCGACCCTTAGCTCGTCTCGCCTTTTTTCTTGTGCCTGGCGCGAAACGCCCTGGCCCACCCAGGGCGCGTCTCCTGACGGCCGCGGGCGACGACGAGGGCGTCCGCCTCGACGTCTTTTGTGATCACAGAACCTGAACCGACATAGGCCCCGTCGCCGATTTTAACTGGGGCGACCAGGGCCGAGTTCGAGCCGATGAAGGCGCCAGCGCCAATGTCGGTCTTGAACTTGCCGAAGCCGTCGTAGTTGCAGGTGATCGTTCCGGCGCCGATATTGGCGTTGGCGCCGACCCGCGCGTCGCCTACGTAGCTTAAGTGGTTGACCTTGGCGCCCGCTTCGATGAGCGCCGCCTTGACCTCGACGAAATTGCCGATCTTCGCCTTGGCGGCGATGGCGGCGCCGGGCCTCAGCCTCGCGAACGGGCCGACCGACGCGCCCGCCGCAACGCTCGCCCCTTCGAGGTGCGTGAAGGCGTGGATGACTGCGCCGTCCTCGATCATGACCCCCGTGCCCATCACGACATGCGGCTCGATGAGGACGTCGCGTCCGATCTTCGTATCGTAGGATAGGAAGACGGTCTCGGGCGCGATGAGCGTCGCGCCCTCCAGCATCGCCGCTTTCCGCAGCCGCGTCTGCATGAGCGCTTCGGCCATTGCGAGTTGCGTCCGGTCGTTGACGCCCATCACCTCCGCTTCGTCCGCCTCGATCGCGCGGGCGACGAGCCGCCGGGCGTTGGCGATTTCAACCAAATCGGTGAGGTAATATTCCTTCTGGGTGTTGTCGGGCGTGACCGCTTCCAGCATCCCAAGCGCCTCCTTGCCGCGGAAAGCGACGGGTCCGGCGTTGGAGAGCCGCGCCGTCCGCTCCTCCGCGTTCGCGTCCTTATGCTCGCGGATCGCAAGCAGGCGCCCGTCCCGCTCGATGAGGCGCCCATAGCCCGTGGGATCGGCCGGACGAAAGCCGAGCGCGACCAAGTCGGCCCCTTGATCAAGCATTGCCCGCATGGCCGCGAGCGTGGAGCTCCGAAGCAGCGGGGAGTCGGCGTAGACGACGAAAACGTCGTCGTAGCCGCGCGCGATCGCCTCCCGCGCCGCCAGCACCGCATGCGCCGTTCCCCGCCGCTCACGCTGGACAAACACCGCGGCGGCCGGCGCGGCTTTTTTCGCTTCCGCCGCGACGTCGTCCCGGTCCGGGCCGACGACGACGGCGATGTCGCCGCCCAGTTCGACGACCGCCGCTAGAGAATGGGCCAGCATGGACCGGCCGGCGATCTCATGCAGCGCCTTGGGCCGGGCCGACCGCATGCGGACACCCTCGCCGGCGGCGAGAACGATGGTGAGCAGCCGGCGGACTTCGGCGGTCATGGTTCTTCTCCGTGTCGGCGACGCCTGAGGTCGCGAGAGCAGCCCAAATCAATCGCCGCTCGAACGCGTTATTGCGGAAGACGACCGCCAATTCCAGCGGCGCGCCTTATTGGAGCGCATATCATTCTCGCATGGGACAAAATGCGTCTCGCTGCGGCGCAAGAAAGCATATACAAATGCGGAGCCGGAGGAGAAAAAGCGCGGAGGCCGCGCGCGCTTTCGCACTTTCGGCGTAAAGCCACCGTTTTTCTGTCCTGCAGGAGGACGCCGACTGGAGGCGCGGTCACGCCGGCGGCGAAATAACGAAGCGAGTATGGCGGAGCCGCGACGTCGGGAATTCTTGCAGCTGGCGCTGGGCGGCGCGCTAGCGACCTCAGGCGCCGGCTCGGGAGCCGGACGCGCTGCAGCCGAACCCCTTGGGCAACCGATTTCGTTCGGGCCAGACACGGTGCTGAAAGCGGCGATCCAGCTCGCGGCGGCCCCGTACAAGGCCCCCGACGCGCCGCTGCCGAGCGTCTTTTCGAGCCTCAACTTCGATCAGTACGCATCGATTCGGAGGGCGCCGGGGAGCGCCATTTGGAGCAACGAGAGAGTCGGGTTCTCCCTCGAACCGCTACACCGGGGCTTTCTCTTCACGACGCCCGTCGCCATCAACGTCGTTGAAAACGGCCTGTCGCAGAAGGTGATCTACGATCCGGCCGACTTCGAGTTCGGCAAATTGCAGATCCCCTCCGGCTTGGGCGATCTCGGCTTTTCCGGTCTGCGCATTCTCAGCGCGTCCGATCAGGGGTTTCAGGACGTCGCGATCTTCCAGGGCGCAAGCTTCTACCGCTCTCGCGCCCGCGGTCAGAATTTCGGCGTGACGGCCAGGGGCCTCGCGATCCGCACTGGCGACGATCCGGGCGAGGAATTCCCGTTGTTCCGCGAGTTCTGGGTCGAGAAGCCGGCGCCCGCGTCGACGACGCTTACCATGTATGCGTTGCTCGACTCCCCCAGCATGACCGGCGCCTTCCGGTTCACCATACGCCCGCTCGAAACCACCATCGTCGACACCGAGACGACGCTTATCGCTCGGGCGGCGACCGACAAGCTGGGCGTCGCAGCCATGGCGGGCGCCTATCTCTTCAGCCCGCTCGACCATCGGCGCGTCGACGATTGGCGCGCGGCCGCCTACGATGTCGCCGGCCTTCAGATCCTTTCGGGCAAGGGGGAGTGGCTTTGGCGCCCGGTCAGCAATCGCGACACCCTTCAGATCTCGGCCTTCTCAGACGTCAATCCGCGCGGCTTCGGTCTCTTGCAGCGATCGAGAAGCTTCGACGCCTTCTATGACGACGAAGGCCGCTGGGAACTCCGGCCGACGCTCTGGATTGAACCGATCGGCGACTGGGGAGAAGGCGACATGCGCCTACTCGAGATTCCCACGACCTCCGAGACCAATCCAAATGTCGTCGCGCAATGGCGGCCGAAGACAGGCATGGCGGCCGGCACGAGCCAGTCGATTGCGTACCGCCAGTTCTGGTGCTGGGCCCCGCCCTCGCGACCGCCCTTGGCGGTTTGCACTTCCAGCCGCGAGGGCAAGAACGGAGCGCACAGGCGGTTCGCCGTCGAGATGACCGGCGATGTCTTCGCCGACGCTCAAAAGGCTGCGGCGGCCACCGCCGACCTGCACGCCAATCCGGGCAAGATCGCCTCGCTGAGACTTTTCCCCTACAAAGAGAGGCGGTCCGTACGGATTGTCTTCGACCTCGACCCGGGCTCCGAGACCTATTCCGAGCTGAGGCTGACGCTCAACCTGGACAATCAGCCGGTTAGCGAAACATGGCTCTATCGATGGACAGCCTGACGATCGCGGCGGCCGACAAGCCGCTGGGCGACGTCGAAACCTCCCTCGGCGCTTCCATGCCGGCATATGCGCCGCTCGCCATGCCGGCGCAGTCGTTCCGCAAATTCCCCCGCATGGAGCGCCGCGACTGGGTCAATCTCCGCCTCGCGAGCACGCCGATCCTGACCCGCGCCGCCGTCTTTGGAGGCGCCCTCGCCCTTACCGGGTACGGCGCCTACGAAATGTACAAGGTGGTCGGAGTGAGCAGCGTCATCACGCCGCTCGAATGGGCGATGGTCGTTCTTTTCGTCGTCACCTTCTCCTGGGTGTCGCTGTCGTTCACCGCGAGCCTGGTCGGCTCTCTCTGGCTCCTCATCAACGGTCACAGGCGGGCCCCCCCGCCGGCCTCGCTCAGCGAGAAGACCGCGGTCGTGATGCCTATCTACAACGAGGCGCCGTCGCGGGTGTTCGGGGCCATGCAGGCCATGATCGAGGACGTTGAGCGAACCCGATTGGGCTCGGCCTTCGACTGGTTCTTTCTCTCCGACACGACGGACTCGAACGTCTGGATCGCGGAGGAGCGCGCGTTCCTCGCGATCCGCGAAAGGTTCCCTGGTATTCGCATTTACTACAGGCGGCGCAGAAAGAACTGGAGCCGCAAGGCCGGAAACATCGCCGACTTCGTCACCCGGTGGGGCGGCCGCTACCCGCGCATGCTGGTCCTAGACGCGGACAGCGTGATGTCGGGCGACGCAATTGTGCGGCTCGCTGCGGCGATGGAGGCCGACCCGGACGCGGGCATTGTCCAGAGCCTGCCGCTCATCATCAATCGCAACACCATGTTCGCTCGGGTGCAGCAATTCGCCGCCCGCATCGCCGGCCCCGTGATCGCGGCGGGCCTCAGCGCGTGGATGGGGCGCGACGGCAACTATTGGGGTCACAACGCGATCATCCGCACCCGCGCTTTCGCCGATCATTGCGGGCTTCCCGATCTGCCCGGGAAGCCGCCGTTGGGCGGGCACATCCTGAGCCACGACTTCGTCGAGGCGGCGCTCATCCGCAGGGCCGGCTACGCGGTCTACATGCTGCCGACGCTTGGCGGCTCATATGAGGAGAGCCCTCCCTCGCTTATCGATCTCGCCGCACGCGACCGGCGCTGGTGCCAGGGCAATCTCCAGCATGCCCGCATCATCGGCGCGCGGGGCTTCGTCTGGGCGTCGCGCCAGCACTTCGCGACCGGGATCATGGGCTATCTCGCCTCGCCGCTGTGGATGGCCCAGCTCCTCGTCGGCATCGTGCTCGTCCTCCAGTCCCACTACATCCGGCCTGAATATTTCACGGCCGATTTTTCCCTCTTTCCGACCTGGCCGCGGTTCGACTACGAACGCGCGCTGCAGCTGTTCGCGCTCACGATCGGCATCCTGCTCGCGCCGAAAATCCTCGGGCTCATCTTGGCGTTGTTCGACGGGCCCACCCGGCGCGGCTGTGGCGGCGCGCTCGCGCTCGTGGCCTCGACCTTCGTTGAGATCGTCATTTCCGCCTCGCTCGCGCCGATCATGATGCTGATCCAGTCCGGCTCGGTGCTGCAGATTCTGTCCGGCCGGGACACCGGCTGGCATCCGCAGCGGCGCGACGACGGCTCCATTCCCCTCAGCAGCATCGCCCGACGGCACCGCAGTCATGCGTTGCTGGGAGCGATCACGCTCTTCGCCGCCGCGCTCATCTCGCCTTCCCTGGTCTTGTGGATGTCGCCAACCATCGCGGGCCTCATCCTTTCCATTCCGTTGTCTTGGGCCAGCGGTCAGCTCTGGATCGGGCTTGGACTCCGCAGAATGGGCCTCTTGCGGACGCCGGAGGAGACCTCGCCGCCGGAGGTGGTCAAGCGCGCCAACGCGCTGGCGGACGAACTTGCGCGGGTCGGCCATGACGACGAGGACGCGCTTGTTGTCGTTCATGCGGACCCGGCGTTTCGCGCGATTCACGAGGCTTTCCTGCCAGAGAAGCCGCGGCACCGACTCGGCGACGTGGACGTGGACGAGGCGGTCGCAGCGATCAAGCTCAACGACGCCGAGACGATGGAGGACGCCTGCGCCTGGCTCAAGCCGCGCGAACGGCTCGCGGTCCTGGGCGACCGCACGCTGATCGCCATGCTCACGCGCCTGCCGACCGCGGCTGCGTTCGCCGAAAGCAGGAGCGAAGAATGATCGTTTCCATGCGGGCCGCCGCATGAGGGTTCTCGTGGTCGAAGACGACGCGGAGACCGCCAATTTCATCGCAGCCGGCCTTGGCGCTTGCGGACACAGCGTCGTGCTGGCTCGCAACGGCCGTGACGGCTTCGAGCTCGCAATCTCCGAGCGCTTCGACGTCGCCGTTCTCGACCGGATGCTCCCCGACCTCGACGGCCTTGGCGTCGTCACGCTCATGCGCGCTGAGGGCGCATCGACGCCGGTGCTGTTCCTGACCAACCTTTCCGGAATCGACGACCGGGTCGAAGGGCTCGAGGCCGGTGGCGACGATTATCTTGTCAAACCCTTCGCCTTCGAGGAGCTGATGGCCCGCTTGCTCGCGCTTGCCCGTCGCCCGACTCTTGGCGCGTCTCCGGTCGCGCTCGGCGCGGGCGATCTCGAAATGGACCTGGTCGCGCGCGCCGTGCGACGCGGGGGAAAGGCGATCGACCTTCAGCCCCGCGAGTTTCGCCTGCTCGAGTGCCTCATGCGCAACGAGGGTCGCCTGGTCACGCGGAAGATGCTGCTCGAGCAGGTCTGGGGGTTCAACTTCGACCCGAAAACCAACATCGTCGAAACCCACATGAGCCGCTTGCGCGCCAAGATCGATCGCGGCCGCGACGTCGCCCTGATCCGAACGGTGCGCGGCGCGGGATACGTGCTGCGTGTCCCGCACTAGGCTCCTTCGCTCGACGAGCTTCCGCCTCGCCAGCATCTATCTGGCGCTGTTCACTCTCTCGGCGCTGGCGCTCGGCGCGTTCGTCTATTGGTCCGTGCGCCGCGAGATTCTTGCCGATTTCGACGATCGAATCATCGAGGAGAGAGACGCGCTCAAAGGCGTGTTTGATCGCGAAGGACGCGCTCGCCTCGCCGCGCTCCTCGACGCTTGCGGCTCGACCGGAGCGCTCGCGTATGGCTGGCAAAGCGCGGACGGCAAGCTTCTGGCGGGCGACCTGCGCGCGCCCACGGAGAAAGGCGGCGGTCCGCGCCTCGGGTGGACGGATCTTCAGGAATCCGACGCCGACGACGTCGCCGGGGAAAAGCCCGAGACGATCCGGGCGCTTGTCTCGCGCCTGCCGGACAGCTCGATTCTTCTGGTTGGCGACGAGCGCCGACGCTCAAACGAGGCTTTGCGGCGCACAGTGTCCGCCTTCGCCTGGGCGATTGCGGCGACTCTCGTGCTGGGCGCGACGGGCGGCCTCTGGATGAGCGCCCAGTTCCTGCGCAGGATCGACACGATGCGCTTGACGGCTCAGGCGATCATGGCTGGCGACTGGAGCCGCCGGATCCCGCTTGCTCCAGTGGACGACGACTTGTCGTCATTGGCGCGCACGTTCAACCGGCTGTTCACCCGGATCGAGAAGCTCATGCTGGCGAACAAGCACCTCAGCGCCGACATCGCACACGACCTCAGGAAGCCGCTCGCGAGCGTCTTGCGCCGCCTGGAGGCGGCCGGCCATTCCAAGGCGTCGCCTGAGGCCGCGCACGCGGATATCGAGACGG
>DATJXI010000406.1:0-3184 GCA_035500275.1 Roseiarcus sp.
CAGACGCGCGCGCACATGCCGCCCATGATGTTGGCGTCGAAGATGGTCTTCGCCGCGCCGTTGCGGTTGCCGGCCGCGATCTGGCGGATGAAAAGGGGAATGTCGATCGAGGTCGGGCAAGCGTTCTGGCACGGCGCATCGAAGCAGAAATAGCAGCGCTCGGCCTCGACGCGCGCCTCGTGAGGCGTCAGCGCAGGATGAAGATCGGCGAAATTGGCCTTGAGCGTCGCGGCATCGAGGCGGCCCGTAGCGACGTCGGAAATGCCAGGCGGGTGAGCGGCGATCGTCATGGCTGAGCGCTTCCGGGGCCAGGTTCTTGACCAATCGGTCAAGGTTCGCTCGACATACGGCGGCTGTCAAGCCCGCGCCGGGACCAATGAGTAAGTTCTGTGAGCCGCGCCGGCCAGTGGACCGACGCCTTGACTACAGTCGAAAGACCAAGCTCTTCGGCGAAGAACTTCGCCAGGACGAGTTCGTAACCGGGGCATGCGCTTCCTCGAAGAAGCGGCGGGCGCCGGGGTCGGCAACTTGAATGGTCGACGATGGGGATAAAATCCGCACTGAATAACGTCCAGCCCCGCGCTCCGCCGCAGTTGTCTTTCGTGCGAAGCAGCCTAGCTTGCACAAGACCGATTCGAACGTCAGCGGGATTCGCCGCATGAGGATCATGCCGGCCACATGAAGCGCCCGGTTGTTCACGTCATCGGAGCGGGCGCGGCAGGGCTCGCGGCGGCGCAGGCGCTGCTGGCGAGCGGCCGAAGCGACGTCGTCGTGCATGAGGCCAAGCCATACGCGGGCGGCCGGCGGCGTTCGTTTTATGACCCCGCCCTGGGCGTAGAAGTCGACAGTGGAAATTTCCCGCTGCTTTCGGGCTGGAAATCGGTTCTCGCCCTTATTGGGGCGGGGGGCGCGCGCAGCGAGTGGCGGGAAGGGCGCGAGCCGGGCGTCGCCTTCGCCGATTTCGCGACCGGCGACCGATGGCGCCTCAATCCCAATGCAGGACGTGCGCCGTGGTGGCTTCTTAGCTCGCGCCGGCGCGGACGGCGTTTTCGCCTGGCCGACTATTGGGCGGCGCGCCGTCTTTTGAGAGCTTCGCCGGATTCGACGGTCGCGTCCTGCGCGCCGAAGGGGATGGCGCTTGATCGGCTGTGGCGCCCTCTCGTCCTAGCGGCCTTGAACTGCTCGCCGGAGACGGCGTCGGCGGTGCTCGCCGGGTCGATTCTTCGCGAGTTGCTTTGGGGGGGTGGCGCGGGAATGCGGCTCATGACGCCCATCAGCCATTTCGGGAGGGCCTTCATCGAGCCGCTAACGAAACGCCTTGTCCGAGAAGGCGCGGCGCTTCGTTTCGACCGGCGCCTTCTGTCGATTGACGCTGGCCCGGAGCGCATTGCGGGGCTGGAGTTCGAGCACGACCGCATCGATCTGGGGCCGCGCGACGCGGCGATCTTGGCGACGCCTTGGCCGATCTCGGCCTCGCTTATCCCCGGTCTGGCTGCGCCCAGCGAAGCGACGGCGATTGTCACCATCCATTTCGCCGCGCCGCCCCCGGCCAAGAGCGAGCCTGTCACAGGCGCGCTCAACGGCGTCTTTGACTGGCTCTTCTGCTATCGCGATCGAATTTCCGTTACGATCAACGACGCCGCCGCGAAGATCGACTCGCCCCGAGACGCGCTCGCGGCCGAATGCTGGCGCGGCGTTGCCGCGTTGATGGCGCTCTCGGACAACCTCCCGGCTTGGCGGGTCGTCCCGGCCCGGCGGGCGTCTTTCCTGGCGACGCCAGAGGAGGTCCGCCGCCGGCCGCCTCCTTACACGAGCTGGCGGAATCTCTTTCTTGCTGGCGCATACGTTGACGGGCCGTTGCCGGAGTGCCTCGAAGGCTCCGTCCGGTCCGGCGAGCGCGCAGCGAAGCTTTGGCTCGAATCTTGCCGTTAGGCTCAGATAGATGACGCCAAAGTTGTAGTCACAAAAAATTCAATCCAATTGAATTAACTAGTGCGGTGCAACATATCTGTTAGAGTCCGTGTTGGACAGCACCGAATCTGGAGGTCCCTAATGGGCGCCACCTGGAAAACGAAATGGGGCGTGAGGCGCGTCCGGCGTGACGATCCAACCTTGGAAGAGGCGCTGATCGCGGCCGAAAGCTTTGCCGAGGACCCGGCGCAGCGGGCGGAGATCGCCGCCTCGCTGATGGGGTTGCCGGTGGAGGAGGTGCAGGCGGCAGCCGCCAAGCAGGCGGCGAAGACGCGCGGACGCGCGAGCCTGGTAACCGGGCGAACGCGCGCGGTCGTGGTGGAGTACAAACGGCCCCGGACGTACCATTCGACTGCATCGCGCGTCGGGAAGCGGTAACGTTCCTTTCCTGGGCATTGGTCCTGTTGGCGTCGAAAGCGGAGGGCGAGGTCCAGACAGCCCTCCTCTGATTCCCAGCATGCTCCGAGCTTGCCGGCAATGCAAAGCGGTCGGGGGCAGACAACAGATGGCGTGGAAGGCGTCGCCTCTCGGCCACACCGCCTGACTCGAGTCGTCCGAGGGCTTCGGCAAAGCAGAGTTCGATCTTCGACAGCGTCGGCCTGCCCTGAAGAGAGCACATTTTCGAACGTCCGTCGCCTTTGTGAAGGCGTAGCCGCGCGCATCGGATGGAGGAAAATCCTCTTTGGCGCGTGGCGTTGTCGGAATATCTAGACCAGATGTTCGCCTGAGATAGGGGCGACCCGTCTCGCAATATGCAGGGACCCGTCTCGCAATATGCAGGATTGCGAGGGTTGCGCTGGATGACCGGCGCCGAGCCTCATGCATAGGAGACGGGTCATGGAGCAGCGTATCATTTACGTCGGCTTGGATGTGCACAAAGACACAATCGCGGTAGCGCTTGCCGAGGCGGGCAGGCGGGGCGGGATGCGTGAGCATGGCAAGATCGCGAACGCGCCGGCGGCGCTGAGGACTCTGGCAGGGAAGCTGGCGAGTTGTGGCTGGCGCCTCCGGTTTTGCTATGAGGCCGGGCCTTGCGGTTACGGCATTCAGCGCCAGCTGAGCGAAGCCGGGAACGAGGGCATCGTGGTCGCTCCGTCGTTGGTTCCGCGCAAGCCCGGCGATCGGGTCAAGACCAACCGGCGCGACGCGATTAGCCTGGCCAAATTGCACCGAGCGGGTGAACTGTCGCCGGTGTGGGTTCCAGACCCAGCCC
>DATJXI010000407.1:0-11737 GCA_035500275.1 Roseiarcus sp.
CGTCACGGTGACACATGCATAATTCCTAATTCCTAGTTTTCTAGACCTCCGCGCTCCCCGAGCCTCGGGAAAAGCGTCGCGCGGTGTTGATCGCTTAAACAAAACAGGGAAAAGTGAAAGTGTCACCGCAATTCCCGTAATTCCCCGTAATTCGCCCTGGGGAGAGCGTCACGCGGTGCCGTAATTCGCACGTAATTCGCGTAATTCGCGTGATTCCTCCAACAAGAGGTCGCCGCTTGGCAGGAATATCGCAACAAGCATCATGCAAAGGCCGACTGGCAATTCACCACAGACGACGCTCGCGTAAAGCTCAAGAGGCTCTACCCCTCATTTTGAATGACTCGGGCGACTATGGTCAGCACCCGCCGCGGGTCGCCCCCTTAAAATCAGGGCATTTTGCCCCAGTCTCCAAAGCGCGGCCTCGCCTCCTTTCGAGAGCCCGGCGACTTATGTTAGTAGCGCGGGGGTTAAGGGTTCCGCTCGCCTCGGCGCCCAAAGCGAAGGGCCTTGACGGCGAAGATGAACGAACGGCGCAGCCAATTCGAGTACGAGGACCTCCTGGCCTGCGGCCGCGGCGAGCTTTTTGGGCCGGGAAACGCCCAGTTGCCGCTGCCGCCCATGTTGATGTTCGACCGGATCTCGCAGATTTCGGAAGCGGGCGGGGCGCACGGCAGGGGCGAGGCGCGGGCCGAGTTCGACGTCAAACCGACCCTCTGGTTTTTCGACTGCCATTTCAAAGGCGACCCCGTCATGCCGGGGTGCCTTGGCCTCGACGCGCTTTGGCAGTTGACCGGCTTCTTTCTCGGGTGGCTTGGCTTGCCGGGCCGGGGGCGCGCCTTGGGGGTCGGAGAGGTCAAGTTCGCCGACCAGGTCCTTCCCACGGTCCGAAAAGTCATTTACGGCGTGGACGTGAAGCGGGTGTTCAGGGGAAAGCTTATTCTGGGGGTCGCCGACGGTTGGCTGGAGGCGGACGGCAGGCGGATATACGACGTGCGCGACATGCGCGTCGGCCTGTTCAGTCCGTCGAGCCCTAGCGCAGCTTGAAGGGTTAGGCCGCGCCTAAAGGTCACGAACAGAGAATGTTGAGATGAGACGGGTCGTCGTCACCGGCATAGGCGTCGTGTCCTCGATCGGAAACAACGCCCAGGAAGTCGCCGCCAGCCTCCACAGCGCCCGATCGGGCGTCAGCCGGGCAGAAAAAATGGCGGAGCTCGGCTTCCGGTCGCAGGTGCACGGCGCGCCGTCGCTTGAACCAGAGGACGTGGTGGATCGCCGGGCGATGCGTTTCCTCGGCGGCGGCGCCGCATGGAACCATGTGGCGATGGATCAGGCGATCATCGACAGCGGCCTCGACCCAGACGAAGTCTCTAACGAGCGGACCGGGATCATCATGGGATCGGGAGGGCCGTCGACACGCGCCATCGTCGAAGCGGCCGATGTCGCCCGCGCCAAGGGACCGAAGCGCGTCGGCCCGTTCGCCGTGCCCAAGTCCATGAGCTCGACCGCGTCGGCCACGCTCTCCACCTGGTTCAAGATCAAGGGCGTCAGCTATTCAATCTCTTCGGCCTGCGCGACCTCAAATCATTGCATCGGCGCAGCTTATGAGCACATTCTGATGGGCAGGCAGGACGTGATGTTCGCCGGCGGCTGTGAGGAGCTCGACTGGACACTCTCGGTGCTGTTCGACGCCATGGGGGCGATGTCGTCCGCTTTCAATGCGACGCCGCAACGCGCCTCGCGCGCCTACGACAGGAATCGCGACGGCTTTGTCATCTCCGCCGGCGCGGGCGTTTTGGTCCTCGAGGAATTTGAACGCGCGAAGACCCGGAACGCTAAAATCTACGGCGAAATCGTCGGCTACGGCGCCACGTCGGACGGTCACGACATGGTCGCGCCCTCCGGCGAGGGGGCTGTGCGCTGCATGCGCCTAGCCTTGGCGAATGTAAGGGTTCCCGTAGACTACATCAATCCGCACGCGACTTCGACGCCGGTCGGGGACCTGAAGGAAATCGAGGCCATCCGCGAAGTCTTCGGGTCGGGCGAGAGGTGCCCGCCGATTTCGGCCACGAAGTCGCTGACCGGCCACTCGCAGGGGGCGACAGGAGCGCACGAAGCCGTCTATTCGCTCTTGATGATGCGGAACGGCTTTATCTGCGAGAGCGCCCACATCGAGGAAATCGATCCAGCGTTTGCGGACATGCCCATTGTCCGCGAACGGCGCGACAATGTGAGTTTGCGCGCGGTCCTCTCCAACTCATTCGGCTTTGGCGGCACGAACGCGACGCTCGTCTTCAAACATATCGACGCGTGATTGGCTCCTCTCCGCCATCGCTGTCTCTCCTGGTGAAAAGGTCGTCATGACGGCTGGCTTGATGAACGGCAAACGCGGCTTGATCATGGGGGTCGCGAACGATCACTCGATCGCCTGGGGAATCGCAAAGACGCTCGCAAAAGAAGGCGCTGAGCTGGCGCTCACCTATCAGGTCGAAGCGCTCGGAAAACGCGTGATCCCCTTGGCCGAAAGTCTTAACGCGAAGCAGGTTCTGCCATGCGACGTCGAGGATACCGCCTCCGTGGATGCGGCGTTCTCGGCGCTTGCGAAGGTTTGGGGACGGCTTGATTTCCTGGTCCACAGCATCGGCTTTTCAGACAAAAACGAGCTCAAGGGGCGGTACGCCGACACGACCCGCGAGAATTTTATCCGCACGATGGTGATCTCCGCCTTCTCCTTCACGGAAGTCGCGAAGCGCGCGGCCGCGCTCATGACGGAAGGCGGCGCGATGCTGACGCTGACCTTCGGCGGCTCGACGCGCGTCATCCCGAACTACAACGTCATGGGAGTCGCGAAAGCGGCCCTGGAAGCGGGAGTGCGTTATCTCGCCGCCGACTTCGGCCCCGACAACATTCGCGTCAATGCGATCTCGGCCGGGCCGGTCAGGACTTTGGCCGGCGCCGGCGTCGCCGATGCGCGCTTCATGTTCAACTTCCATCGCGACCACGCGCCTCTGAGGCGTTCCATCACGATTGAAGACGCCGGCAACGCCGCGCTCTATCTGCTCTCCGACCTCTCCGGCGGGGTAACCGGCGAAATCCACTTCGTGGACTGCGGCTACAATATCATTTCCATGCCTCGCCCCGAAAACATGAAGAGCGAGGCGTGATTTCGCCCGCTTCGCTGGACCCATTTCCGCCGCCCGTGTTAACGAAGCCCATGACGTCGCGACTCGATCGATGTTTCACGAAGCTCGCCGCCGAGCAAAGACCTGCGCTGGTTACGTACGTCATGGCGGGCGATCCGGACAGGCAGACGTCGCAGAAATTGGTTGAGGCTTTGCCGGGCGCGGGCGCAGACGTCATCGAGCTCGGCATGCCGTTCACCGATCCGATGGCTGACGGTCCGGCGATCCAGGCCGCAGGCCTGCGCGCTCTCAAAAGTGGTCAGACGCTGCGGAAGACGCTCCAGATGGTCGCCGATCTGAGGAAAAGGGACGCCGAAGTCCCGGTCATCCTCATGGGCTACTTCAATCCGGTCTACGTCTACGGCGTCGAGTCGTTCTTGCGCGACGCAAAGACCGCCGGCGTGGACGGACTCATCGTCGTCGATTGTCCGCCGGAGGAGGACGACGAGATCGGCGCTCCCGCGCGGAAAGCGGGGCTCGCGTTCATTCGCCTGGCGACGCCGACGACGGACGACGACCGGCTGCCCACCGTCCTCAGGAACAGCTCCGGCTTTGTCTATTACGTCTCCATCGCCGGGATCACGGGCGCGGCGTCGCCCGATCCGGGCAAGGTTCGCGAGGCGGTCGCAAGGATCAAGCGCCAAACGGCTTTGCCCGTCGCTGTCGGGTTCGGCGTCAAGGACGCGGCGAGCGCGGCGGCCATCGGCGCCGCCGCGGACGGCGTCGCCGTCGGATCGGCTTTGGTCGAAGCCGTCCGCAAGTCGTTGAACGAGGGAAACGCAAGCTCGGCGACGGTCCCGGCGGTGACGGAGTTGGTGAAATCGCTTGCTGAAGCATGCCGGGGGGCGCGGGCATCCGAAAGAACGCGCGCATGAATTGGATATCCAATGTCGTCCCTCCGAAAATCCGGTCGTTCCTGCGGCGAGAGACGCCGGAGAATCTGTGGGTGAAGTGCCCCGAGAGCGGCCAGCTTGTCTTCCACAAGGATCTCGAAGCGAACCTTATGGTGGTGCCGGGCTCCGGCTATCACATGGCGATCGGCGCCAAGGCGAGGCTCAATGCGTTCTTCGACGACGGCCGATATGAGGAGATCGAAGCGCCGGAGACGCTGAGCGATCCGCTCAAGTTTCGCGACGTGAAGCGCTATGCCGACCGGCTCAAGGAGAACAGGGTGAAGACCGGCGCGTCCGACGCGGTGACGGTCGCCCACGGCAAGCTCATCGGCCAGCGAGTCACTGTCGCGGTGCAGGACTTCGCGTTTCAGGGCGGCACGCTCGGGATCGCCGCCGGAGAGGCGATCATCGCGGGCATGACCCACGCCGTCGAGCATAAGACGCCGTTCGTCATCTTCACCGCGTCAGGCGGCGCCCGCATGCAGGAGGGCGTGTTCGCGCTCATTCAAATGCCGCGCACGACGGTCGCGGCCCAGCGGCTGCGCGCGGAAAAGCTGCCCTATATCGTCGTCCTCACCAATCCGACGACCGGCGGCGTCACCGCTTCCTACGCGATGCTCGGCGACGTGCATGTCGCCGAGCCGGGGGCGGTTATCGGGTTCGCCGGGGCGCGCGTGATCGAGCAGACGATCCGCGAGCGGCTGCCGGAGGGCTTCCAGCGCGCGGAGTATTTGAGCACCCATGGCATGGTCGACATGGTCGTCCCGCGTCCGCAATTGCGGGACGTCGTCGCCCGGCTTTGCCGATTGCTGACGCGCGCGGAATCGCCGGCGCCGAGTCTCAGCTAAGGCCTGCTCACGCCGTCTGTTGCTGCGGCTGTCCGCCCGCGGCCTGCAGGCGTTGCAGGTAGAGCGCGTGGAAATCGATCGGGTCGATGTAGAGCGGGGGATAGGAGCCACCCCGGACGGCGTCGGCGATGATCTGCCGTGCGAACGGGAACAGGAGCCGCGGACCCTCGATCATCACCAAGGGCTGCACCTGCTCGGCCGGAAAATTCTCGACCCGAAAAACGCCGGCGTAATTGAGCTCGAACTTGAACAACGTGTCGGAACCCTGCCCGGCACCGCCTTCAAGCATGAGGCTCACCTCGTAATCGGCGGGAGCGAGCTGCCGCGCGTTCACGTTGATCTGCACGGATATGCTCGGCGGGCTCTGCTGCGGTCCCAACGTCCGGGGCGCGTTCGGGTTCTCGAAGGACAGGTCCTTCGTATACTGCGCCAGCACAGAGAATCTTGGATTGGTCTGGGGAGCGCCCGCGCCGTTCCCGCTGTCATCCGCCATTAGCGATCACTCCCAATTGCTCTGGTTTTCCCCGCGCTCGCCCGCGAACCGACGAGCAATTCATGGGGCGGCGTCGCCTATCACGAGGGCGCCGGGCATACAAGCGCTCGCGCCGCCGCAGAATAGCCGTCGGAACGCGCTTTCTTTGTTGCAACTTGTGAGGGCATATAGGACCAGTGAGTGGGAGGCGACCTATCAAGCGCTCAATCATCGCATTTGCCGCCGCCGCGCTGGCTGCAAGTCCGCTCGCGGCGCAGGACTATCCGCCAGGCCTGTTCGAGAATTCGCCGGTCGTTCCATCTGGTCCGCCGGACGCAACCGCTCCTTCCGGGCCGCCAGACGCTGCCGCTCCTTTTGGAGCGCCGGATGCGGACATGACCGAAGACGATTACTGCGCTGGCATTGAAAATCGGACTTTTCGCAGTCTGGCTGAGGTCAGACGGGCGCACGCCCGGTGCGACCACTTTCGCGCCGAGCCGCTCCCACCGCCCGCCGAGGACCAGGGCGTGCAGTGATTGGCGATGTCCAGGAAGCTGGCATACAATTCGGCGACACCGACTCCAAAGGGAGGATCGACAATGGTGGGCGATGCAGTCCCGCCGAGGCCGGGCGACGTCTTCCTCCTCGGGCCCCACCGCGTCATTTGCGGCAACGCCCGCGATCCGGAAATCGTCCGTCGTCTGTTGCGCCACGATACCCCCGCGCAACCCTTGTTAACCGACGAACCCTACAACGCGCCGATCGCGGGCGACATCAGCCGTGGCGACCATCGCGAGTTCGCGATGGCGTCGGGCGAGATGAGCGAGGCCCAATATCTCGCCTTCAACCTTGCCTGGATGCACGCCTTCCTTCCCGTCCTTGTCGATGGCGCGATCCTGGCGACCTTCATCGACTGGCGCAGCTATCCGGTCGTTCACGCGGCCGCGACCCGGTCGACCCTCAGTACGGTCGCTTTCGTCGACGAGGACGCGCTGCGCAGCGTGCGAATCGGTGAGGATGCCGGAACCACCGGCAATGCCTAAGATATGAATCAGCCGGATATGCCGAACGTCGATGTCGGCATCACCCGCCAGCGCATGCTGGAATGTGTCATGAACAATTCCAGGGCGATCATTGGCTCGCAGGCTTTCGATCGCATGCGTCGCCTCGCACCGGAATTTGATGGAGGAGGTCGAGAAGCCGACGGGTTCCACTAGGTCGTGGGACGATTTAAGGAAAGAGGGGGGGATTCCCAGAAGCGCGCAAATCAGATTCAACGCTGATTTTTGGAGGTCAGCGGTGGACTGCGACGCGCTTCGGGATGACCAGTGGGAACGGCTGAAAGAGTTCGTGCCTGGGGGACGGAAAGGCAAACGCGGGCCGCGCACCGACAATCGCCGGTTCTTGAACGCGCTTCTGTGGATGGCGCGGTCCGGCGCGCGCTGGCGCAACCTGCCCGAGCCGCTCGGCGACCACAAAACGGTCAAGCGGCGCTACTATCGATGGATCGAGATGGGCGTTCTGGACGGCATCCTGGCGGCGCTGGCGCGCGAAGCTGATCTGGAGTGGCGGATGATCGACTCCACCATCGTGCGGGCGCATCAGCATGCAGCCGGCGCAAGCCGGCAAAAAGGGGGGCGAATGCCCAGGGCCTTGGCCGGTCTCGCCGGGGGCTTGAGCACGAAAATCCACGCCGCCAGCGACGCGCTCGGCAACCCGGTGCGCTTGATCGGCTCGCCCGGACAGCGAAACGACATCGCCTTCGCGCATGAGCTGGTCGAGGGCTTCGCCGCCGACGTCACCATCGCCGACAAGGGTTACGACGCCGATCACCTCTGCGACAGGATCGCGGAGAGCGGCAGCGAGCTGCCGTTCTTGATGTTGTTCAGGACGGTTTCGTCCATGTTCATGCCGCAGACTTGCACCTTGCCTTTCTTGCCGGCCTGCATGACGCCGTTGATCGCCGAGTTCGTGTCGACGTTGCCGATCGCGAAGACGGCGTTGATCTGCGGGTTCTGCAGCAGGTGCCCTTTCAGGGCCTGCGCAACAGCCGTCGCCGAACCGAAGGACGTGGCCGGCAGTGGCAGGGCCGAACCTTTGCCCCCGCCCGCCACGACGCCGGCGGTCATGCCTTTGCAGAAGGCTTCGATGTTGGCCGCGCCCGGAAGCGTGTTGAGGCAGACGGCATCCTTGAAGTTGTGCTTGGCGAAGTAGTCGCCGGCAGCGTAGCCGGACTTGTAGTCGTCGCTGCCGATGTAGTTCATCGCCCCGAGACGGTCCGCGGCCTTGATCCCACCTGCGTTGTAGATGATCAGCGGGATCTTGGCGTCTACGACCGCCTTGAAAGCGGGATCCATCGCCTCCGGCGCCCAGTCGGGACCGACGATGGCGTCAGCATGTTGCGAGATCGCCTGACGGATCAGTTCCGCCGCATCCACGCCGAGGTTGTCGTAGTTTTGCGGCCCGAGCCACGTCACTGAACTGCCCTCGGCCGCGACCACCTTGCCGGCGTCCTCCGCTCCGCGCTTGACGATCGACCAGAACGGGTCGTCCGGCTTGCCGCCAACGACGAAGATCTTGGCGCCGTCCGCCATGGCGACGCTAGCGCCCACTGCCAGCGCGGCCGTGGCGACCATGGCTTGCATGAGTTGCTTGAAATGCGTCATTCTCTTTTCCTCCTGGTCGCCGTCAGCAGACGGCTTCATAAAAATCGTGACTCTTCATCCGGACGCCCGGAGCCGAGTTCACGGCCGGCGCGACCCCGTGTCGGGTCGGTTCGTCAAAGGCGTCGCGCTTTCGGGCGCATTCAACATCGGCGCTTGCGATTATCGGCGTTCAGTCGCCGGTCCTCCCTCGCGTCGAAGTGTCGCGGACATTGCCGCGCTCCTGTTGCATCGTCTGTATCAACGTGATATACATATATCAACTAATGGCGCGCGTTTCGCGTCATTCGTATCCACTGTGACGGCAAGGAATGATACACTGTGTCAGAAACCGCCACGGCCAATCGCCGCCCGACCATCGCTGACGTCGCCGCCGCCGCGCAGGTCAGCGTCGCCACGGTCAATCGAGTGCTGAGCGGAAAGCAGGCGGTCCGAAAGGCAACGGCTAGGCAGGTCATGGACGCTGCCGAGACCCTTGGGTTTTATGCGGCGAGAGCCATCAGGATCCGCACGCAAGCCGAACAGCCCAGGCGATCCTTCGGCTTCCTGATGCAACAGCGGGGTCGTTCGTTGTATCAAATGCTCGGAAACGAACTGAAGGCTGCGACGCTTGCCTCCACGGCGGTGCGTGGCGAAGCGGTGGTCGAGCATCGGGACGATCTTTCCCCGGAGGCGACGGCCGAGCGCCTGCTCAAGCTCGGACGCAACGTCGATGCGATCGCCGTCGTCTCGGTGGATCATCCGCGCATAACCGAAGCGATCGAGCGCCTAAGAGCCAATCAGGTTCCTGTCGTGGCGGTCATCTCCGATCTGACGGCGTCTGGGCGGGCCGGATATGTGGGACTCGACAACTGGAAAGTCGGGGCGACGGCCGGATGGGCGATGGCGAAGCTGTGCAAGAAGCCCGGCAAGATCGCCGTCTTCGTCGGCAATCATCGCTACCTGTGCCAGGATATGTGCGAGATCCGCTTCCGCTCGTACTTTCGCGAGCGCGCGACCGAATTCCAGGTGCTCGACGCCATCACGACCTTCGAGGACAGCAAGAACGCCTACCAAAGCACGCTGGACCTTCTGCACCACACGCCCGATCTCGTCGGGCTGTTCATAGCAGGCGGCGGCAAAACCGGCGTCTTGCGAGGCCTGCGAGAGGACGCCACCGGAGTGGCTAAGAACATCGCGGTGGTTGGGTTGGATTTGACTCCCGAGGCTCGATCCGGACTTCTCGATGGAGTGGTCGACGTCATTCTCTCGCACCCGATCAAATTGCTCGCGGAGACGACGGTGGAATTGCTCGCCAACGCCACCTCGGGGGAGGCGAACAGCGAGCCGGTCCAACGGCTGCTGCCGTTCGAGATCTATACGCCGGAGAATCTGTAATCCGAAGGAGTGGACGCCGGATCGCGATGGCGGGCCCGATGGCTCTCGCCCCGGTCGTTCCGGAACGACCGCAAGTGGCGCAACCCTATCGTAGCGCTTTCGACGCCTTTCTGACCAACAGCCGCCGTTCGCATCTACCCGTTCTCATCTGCTGAACAGCCATGCGCTGTGGGATGTCATTCTTAGGCCGGCGACCGGTGGTCGCGCCATCGGCACATTGGCTCCGCGGCGCGGTCCCGTTGCGATACAATGTCCGGCCCTCTGAACGAGGGTGCTGCGGCGGGACCGGTCGGGCGTGGAGGGTAGACCATGTCCGCCGAAATCAAGTCGAAAAGCGATCCCTCGCGCATCCTTGGCCTCGAACCGCTCGATCTATTTGGCGGCCGTCTTCGGCGTCGTGTCGAATCGACCCGCCGCGGCGGCTTGGGACAGCCCGCAATCCACCACCGCGCGAACCGTCATCTCTCAACCTTTGGGCGTCAAAGGCGCATTCTGGTGCGTGTCCATTCGGTCCTCTGCGAATCACTGACGTTTGGCGACATCAGCGTTCACCGGTCCAAACCGAATGGACAACCTCCTGAAAGCCCACAGCTAGGCCGTTGGCTCCACGCGGCGGAATCAAGATCGCGCAGGTCATCGAATTGCTGCAACGCCGTGACGGCGCGACGATCGCCGAGCTTGTCGCCGCCACCGGCTGGCTGCCGCACACGACGCGGGCCGCGCTAACCGGGCTGCGAAAGCGCGGCTACGCCGTAGGGATGGATCGGGCCGACAAGGCGCAAGGATCGGTCTATCGGATCGACTTGCGGAGAGGAGTGAAGTCGGCGCAGAGCCGAGAGTCGACGCGTCTCCGGATCAGCCGGAGCGCGCCGCGAGCCAGCGGTCCCATCGGGCGGCGCAGTAGCGAAGCGTCGAATAGCTCGCGGCGTCGGCGAGCCGTCGGTCCCGTCCGCCCCATCGTCGCCTCCAGTGGCCATCTGGGCGGGATCGCTCCCACCCATCTTCCGGGATGGCTGTTCACGCGCGTGCTCGCCTATCGGATCCAGGCCGCGGCGTTCGGGGATCTCGATCGGGCGATCTTGCGTCGTCTGCGCGAGCCCAGGGACGAGGCGCTTGAGTCGGGTGACGCTCTTCCTTTTGCAACCCGCGGGCCGACGACGCGTGAGGGCGTCGGGCTCAAGTCCGGCGCTCTGCTGGTGCGGGAATGGGACGGCCGTCGGGCGTGGGTCACGATTCGCGACAACGGGTACGCCTGGAATGGCGGCGTCTACCTCAGCCTTTCGCAAGTCGCCAAGGCGATCAGCGGCATGAACTGGAACGGACACCGCTTCTTCGGGCTGAAGAGGACCACGTGCGGCGCCGCCAGCAGACAACGAAACGCCGCGACAAGTCCCTGTCGGTGGATTGGTATTGGCCAACCGCCAGTCCTCGCTACGTTGGAGGGCGGGTCCAAGACCCGTCAGACGGCGTCGCAAGAGGCTCCGCGTCTCGGCCACAACGAGGTCCCAGGGCGCGCTCAGGCCAACCAGGAGGTTGGACGATGAAGCGCGAGGGCCGGAGGACCGCCCTTCGATGCGCCGTCTACACGCAAGTCTCAACCGACTCCGGTCTGGAGCAGGACTTCAACTCCCTCGACAATCGGAACCCTAAATCAAGAGCCAAGCGCATAAGGATGGGAGCTCGTCCGCGAACGTTATGACGATGGAGGCTTTTCCGGTGGTTCGATGGAGCGGCCGGCGCTCCAGAAGCTGCTGGAGGATGTCCAGGCCCGCAAGGTCGATGTCATCGTCGTCCATGAGGTTGACCGGCTGACGCGGTCGCTCGCCGACTTCGCCAAACTGGTCGAGTTCTTCGGGGCGCACGACGTCTCCTTCATCTCGGTGACCCAGGCCTTCAACACGACCACCAGCATGGGTCGGCTGACTCTGAACGTGCTGCTGTGTTTCGCCCAACTCGAGCGCCAGATAACCGGCGAGCGAATTCGGGACGAGGTCGCTGCGCCTAAACGAAGGGGCATCCGGATCGGTTACCGAGTCGAAGACCGCGCCCTCCATGTCGTCGAAGCCGAAGCCGAATTCATCCGCGCCCTCTTTCGCCGCTATCTCGAGACAGGCAGCGTGGTGCGCCTCAAGGCTGTCGTTTTTCATGGAATAGGGACCCCGCTACGGGGCTGATTTGCATCGGGACCCCAGTGGCGTGGGGTCCACATTGGCCTTCCGATCACTGGGAGGCTGGATTGGAATGCTTGTTGTGGGGTCGCGGTAGGGACGCTGGTTTCCCGGCGCCCCCCGCTCAGATCCGTACG
>DATJXI010000408.1:0-2964 GCA_035500275.1 Roseiarcus sp.
GATGACCGACACCCTCACGCCGGTTTCGACGGAAGGTCCTTGGGACCCCGGCATACGCTCGGGCGCCAGCCCCGAGCTTGTGCCACTAGCCTCGATTTTCCGGCCCGAGAGCATCTTCAATGATGTTTCGCAGGTCCTCGAGCTTCACGAGGTCACCGGGATCGATATGTATCCATCCGATCGGGACCGCCTAGACGACGGGGATCTGCATGGCGATAGTGTCCACTAAGGGGATAATGGACATTATCGCAGATGTTGGATGTCGGAGAAAAGACGGCTGTATCCGGGAACGATGGCGGGCGCCGGCTTTGGTCGGCTGATCTAAAGCGGCGGATCGTGGCGGAGAGCTTTGAGCCAGGGGCGTCCGTGGCGGTGGTGGCTCGACGGCATGGCGTCAACGCCAATCTTCTGTTCACGTGGCGTCGCCGGTTTGTCGCGGCCGGATCGGCGAGGCCCCGAGAGACGATGAGCATTGTGCCGGTGGCGATTGCAGCGGAGGACTCGCCCGCGATTTTGCCTCCATCGTCGCGAAGCAACGGGCGCATGGAGATCGTTCTTTCCTCTGGCGAGCGCGTCATTGTCGGGGCGGATGTCGAGGCGGCGGCGTTGGCTCGGGTCATCAAGGCGCTCGCGCGTCGATGATTGCGATTCCGGGGAATGTGCGCGTCTGGCTTGCGACGGGTCATACCGACATGCGGCGCGGATTCCCGAGCCTTGCGCTTCTCGTTCAGGAGAGCTTGAAGCGCGACCCGCACGCGGGCGATCTTTATGTTTTCCGCGGCCGCCGAGGAGACCTGATAAAAATCATCTGGCACGATGGCCAGGGCGCCTGCCTATTCGCCAAGAGGTTGGAGCGCGGGCGTTTCCTGTGGCCCTCCATAGCGGACGGCGTCGTCACGATCAGCGTTGCGCAATTATCTTATCTTCTTTCCGGAATCGACTGGCGCATGCCACAGGAAACTTGGCGTCCTAAGGCAGCCGGATGATCTGTGACTGATTGACTCAGGACATCGTTCCGAGGGCGATTTTTGGCGGCGAATATGGTTGAATCGGATCGTGACCGACGTCTCCGATCCGCTTCCCTCTGACCTTGCGAGCGCCCATGCGCTGATCCTCGCTCAGCGCGAGCTGCTGACCAAAGAGCAGTCGTTGAGGATCGACGCCGAGAGCGAGGCGAAGATTCGGGCCCTCGAAATCGAGCGGCTGAAGCTGATGCTCGCCAAGGCGCGGCGTGAGAAGTTCGGCCAATCCTCGGAACGCGGCAAGCAGCTCATCGAGCAGCTCGAGCTCGCCATCGAAGATCTGGAGGAGACGCAGGCCGCCACGGAAACGACGGCGGAGATTGCCGCCCCTGACGCCGCCAGAGAAAGGCGCGCCCGAGGGCCACGGGGGCCGCGCAAGCTGCCGGATGATCTGCCGGTTGAACGGATTGTCGAGCCCGCGCCTTGCGCTTGCGGCAAATGCGGAGGCCTGCGGCTGCGCAAGCTCGGCGAGGTCGTGACCAAGACCCTCGAATGCGAGCCGCGGCGCTGGAAAATCATCGAGCATGTGCGGGAAAAGTTCTCGTGCCGGGACTGCGATAGCGTAACCGAGCCGCCGGCGCCCTCGCATCCGATTCCGCGCGGCTTCGCCGGGCCGAGCCTGCTCGCCATGGCGCTCGTCGCGAAGTTCCTGATGCATCAGCCGCTGAACCGGCAGAGCGCCGCTTACGCGCGGGAGGGCGTCGAAATCGATACGTCGACGCTGGCCGATCGGGTCGGCGCCTGCGTCGTTGCGCTTGACCCGATTGTTCAGGCCATCCGAACCCATGTGCTGAGCGCGCAACGCATTCATTCTGACGACACGACCGTGCCGGTGTTGGCGAAACTGAAGACGGTTACCGGCCGGCTCTGGACCTATGTCCGCGACGATCGGCCTTTCGGCGGCAAGGATCCGCCGGCGGCCTTCTTCGAATACTCGCGCACCCGCGCCGGCGAATATCCACAAAGGCATCTTGCTGATTACGCCGGGATCATGCAGGCGGACGCCTTCGCCGGGTATAACGCGCTCTACGACGCGCGACGACGACCCGGGCCAATTATCGAAGCGGCATGTTGGAGCCATTGGAGAAGGCAGTTCTTCGATCTGGCGAAACTCACCACAGCGCCGATCGCGGCCGAAGCCGTGCGCCGCATTGATGAATTGTTCGAGATCGAGCGGACGATCAACGGCAAAACGGCGGCGGAGCGCCTCGCCGTCCGTCGCGAACAGTCGGGGCTGCTCGTCGCAGCGCTCGAAACATGGTTGCGCGAGCAGCGCGCTCTCCTGTCTGCGAAGGGCGATCTCGTCAAAGCGATCAACTACGGTCTCACTCGCTGGCGAGCCTTCACGCGCTTCCTTGACGACGGGCGCGTCTGTCTCTCAAATAACGCAGCCGAAAGAGCCGTGCGCGGCATCGCGGTCGGCAGACGCAATTGGACATTCGCCGGCTCAGACGAAGGCGGCCGCCGTGCAGCTGCCGTCTACACGCTCATCGAGACCTGCAAATTGAACGACGTCGATCCTCAGGCCTGGCTCGCTGACATCCTCGCGCGGCTACCCGACCATCCGGCGAAACGCATTGACGAACTTCTGCCCTGGGCCTGGAAAAAGGCGCGTCAGATCCTGCCCGCCGCGGCTTAATGATCCGCCTCATTACCTAATCGATTGCGCCTGTGGCGCCGGTCGGATGGATACGGTGGAAGTCGAAAGCGACGTTCTCAAAATTCTCTATGAATCGTAAACCTATCTTGTCTTCGACAAGCTCCGTCGCGAGGGGCGCGATTCGGTCTGGGCCTATGTGGCGCGGAGAAGGTGTGGAACACTGGTCGTCCGTCTCCGATCAGTCTGATCGAACAGTTTGATTATTATGGCAAATTAAAAGCCCAGTTTCCCCTTGCCCCGCTGCGGGTGGTTTACGCCGCTTCAGGGACGAACCCCGCAGCC
>DATJXI010000409.1:0-14342 GCA_035500275.1 Roseiarcus sp.
AGCTCCTCGCCAACCCGCGCTCGCCCCGGCTGCGCAACCCCGACCAGCTCCGCCGAGGCGAGCGCCGCCGTCGGTGCGCGCCACAAACACGGGGTCCATATTCAATGCAAATCCGGGGTCCCCTTTCGGTGATCATTGACAGCATCGCCTGGGACTTGGGGCGGAAGCGCGGGTTAGGCCTGTGAGGAACGGCGCGCCATAAGGCAGCGAGCAAAGGGGCAGGCGAATATCGGCAATTCGTCCGGTTCTCGCGCCTCGCTATCCGCGAGCCGGAAGCTCATCGATTTGGCCTTGAACCGTTTCCGAACGCCATCCCTGATCTCCCGTCGCCATGAACGCAACCAAGATCCTTTGGGGTCAGATCCTTCTCGTCAGCGCCGTCGTGCTTGCTTTCGTTTGGGCGGCGACGGAATCGGTCGCATGGCGCCTGGCGTTCCAATCCGAGCTCGGCCGGCCCTGGTTCACGATATTCGGCTGCGGCGTCTATCAGCCGCTTTCCTTCTTCTGGTGGTGGTTCGCCTACGACGCTTATGCGCGGGATATTTTTGTCCAGGGGGCCTATGTCGCCGCCTCGGGCGGGATTGCCGCCATCGTCGTCGGGATCGCAATGTCCGTCTGGCGCGCACGGGAGGCGAAGCGGGTCACCACTTATGGTTCGGCGCGCTGGGCGGAGATGCAGGAGATTCGCAAGGCCGGTCTCCTCGGACGCGACGGCGTGATTCTCGGCCGCTGGAGAAGCGCATATCTTCGCCATGATGGCCCCGAGCACGTTCTGTGTTTTGCGCCCACCCGATCGGGCAAGGGCGTCGGTCTCGTCGTTCCGACGCTCCTGACTTGGCCCGGCTCGGCCATCGTCCACGACATCAAGGGCGAGAACTGGACGCTGACCGCCCGCTGGCGGGCGCGCTTCGGCCGCGCGCTCCTGTTCGATCCGACCAATCTCGCCAGCGCCGCCTACAATCCCCTTCTGGAAGTCCGCCGCGGCGAATGGGAAGTCCGCGACGTCCAGAACATCGCCGACGTCCTCGTCGACCCCGAAGGCGCGCTCGAGCGACGCAACCACTGGGAGAAGACCAGCCATTCGCTGCTCGTGGGCGCCATCCTGCATGTGCTCTACGCCGAACTCGACAAGACGCTCGCGGGCGTCGCCAACTTCCTCTCCGATCCGCGCCGGACGATCGAGACGACCCTGCGCGCGATAATGACGACGCCGCATCTCGGTGAGGCGGGCGTCCATCCGGTCGTCGCAAGTTCGGCGCGCGAGCTTCTCAACAAGAGCGACAACGAACGGTCGGGCGTCTTGTCGACGGCCATGTCCTTTCTGGGCCTCTACCGGGACCCGGTCGTCGCCGCCGTGACACGGCGTTGCGACTGGCGCATCCGCGATCTCGTCGAAGGCACGTCGCCAGCGACGCTCTATCTAGTCGTCCCGCCCTCCGATATCAGCCGCACCAAGCCGCTCGTGCGGCTGATCCTGAACCAGATCGGCCGTCGCCTGACGGAGGATCTCGGGGCCAAGGGCCGCCGGCATCGCCTGCTCTTGATGCTCGACGAGTTCCCGGCGCTCGGGCGCCTCGACTTCTTCGAGAGCGCGCTCGCCTTCATGGCCGGTTACGGACTGAAAAGCTTCCTGATCGCCCAGTGCTGAACCAGATCGAGAAGGCCTACGGCCAGAACAACTCGATCCTCGACAACTGCCACGTCCGCGTGAGCTTTGCGACCAATGACGAGCGCACCGCGAAACGCGTCTCCGACGCGCTCGGCACGGCCACGGAAATGCGCGCGATGAAGAACTACGCCGGTCACCGGCTGAGCCCCTGGCTCGGCCATCTGATGGTGTCGCGGCAAGAAACGGCGCGGCCCCTGCTCACGCCCGGCGAGGTGATGCAGCTTCCGCCGGACGATCAGTTGGTTCTCGTCTCCGGCTGCCATCCGATCCGCGCCAAGAAGGCCCGCTACTACGAGGACGGAGAGCTGCGGACTCGAATCCTGCCGCCGCCGCAGCTTCCGCGCGACAATACTGGGACGGTCACCGACATCGTGTCCCCCCTCCCGGCTCCCGCGGATTGGGCGGGCTTCATTGCTGATGCGGCTTCGACATCCGCAACTGACGACCCAGCGAACGGCGGCATCCGCCGCGAGCCGGAGTTGCCGGAGCACGAGGAGATCGTACCCGAGCCGCCAAAGCCGATCCACGAGTTCGAGCCGCTGGAGGAGGAGACCGACGACGAGGCGCAGCGCGCCCGCGTGTTTCAGCGCGACCTGAGAACGATAGCTCGGCAGGCGAGCCTCGACCCGGCCGATGACATGAGCATGTGACCAAGCATGCGGACCAAGCACACCTTTCGGCTCCCGCTGGACCTCGCCACGAAGCTCGCCGCCTACGCCGCCCGCAAGCGCGTGCCGCAGGCGCTCATCGTCGAGGCGGCGCTCGCCTCGCACCTGTCGCCCGACGGCGCCGATCGGCTGGAGGCCGCCCTGGCGCGGCGGCTCGATCGCATGACGCGCCAGATGGAGCTGATCGAGCGCCATGTCTCGATCTCGAATGAGGCGCTCGCCGTGTTCGTTCGCTTCTGGCTGACCAGCACCCCGGCTTTGCCCGACGCCGCTCTCGCGGCCGCGCAGACCAAGGGCCGCGAGCGCTACGAGGGGTTTGTCGAGGCGCTCGGGCGTCGTCTGGCCCGCGGGCGCAAGCTTGCCGACGAGGTCAGCCGTGACGTCAATCCTGCTCACGAACACGATGAAGGGCATGTGTAGTCGCAGCGTATGAGGCGACCGCGGTTTCGAATCCTTTCAGTGTTCGCACGCCTGACGGGCAAGTTGTTGAGCGACCGGAATCCGCGGCAGAGCTGCGGTACGCGCAACGCGACCGGCGCGCCACAACCAGTCGTTCGTTGCCGGTCGATCCGTTCTGTTAGCCTCGCCGGACACCTTGCCGCGAGTGCGCGATTGTTTGAATGACCATGTGAGGCGCGGCCATGGACGTTGGCGGTTGGCTTCGCAGTCTCGGACTCGGCGAATATGAGGAAAGGTTCCGAGACAACAAGATCGACGTGGACGTGCTCGCCGATCTCACGGATGGCGATCTTGAGAAGCTCGGGCTGCCGATTGGCGACCGCAAACGATTTCTTAGGGCGGTCGCCAGCTCGGGCGGGACCGTCTTCCGTCTCGTGGGCGTCCGCGAGACGGGCGATAGCCTCGCGCTTGGCGGCGGGCGTCAGAATTTTTTTGTCACAAGGTCCTTCAGCGCCGCGTTGTCGAGCATCGCGTCAGCCAGCAATTGCGGTCTCTTGCAGAGCCGAGATGGCAGCACAGCACTTCCGCCGCCAGCTCCGCCTGGCGCTGCGACGCCGCCCTTCTTCCGCTGCCCCATGCAAACGGAGCGTAGTGCAGAACCGAGCGTGTTTAGACGGGACGAGGGTGGCCCGTGACGGCGGTGTTTGACGTGGGGCGTTGACTTCCGACTCGGTCCGGCCGCTCGCTGAGAGCGACGGTTGGGTTCGGCTGCGAAGTTGCCTTCGCGACGCGAGAGATCGGAGGTTCGTGTAGCACTTGGTCGCCACAGGGTCCGGTCGGTGAATGCACACCTCAGGCGTCGCACCTGTTGTCGACGGCAACCGCACGACGCTCGCGCACGCTGCGTTTTGCACCCTCGACGAGGCGCAAGCTGCGCAAGCCGTCGCCGAGCGTTGGGTATTCCGAGGGCTGGCTCCGCATGCCTCGCTAGGCTGCGGCGATGATGTTCCGGAACGCTTCGCCGTGCCCCTCCGCGTGACCAGCCGGCAGCGCGGTCAGGTGCGCAGTTGAGGCGGACAATGCGCCTGGCTTCCGGAACCGCTTAAGGAGGCCTTCGGAGCGGCGCTCCAGAAACCAATCCGGCTCTTGCTGGGTCCAGTCCATTCCGAGATTGGTCCCATCGATAGAGAGGGACAGGAAGTTCGGGTAGCCCGACGACACCGTGCTGATGGTGGCCGAACCGCTAGCACCTCCTTCGAATCGCACCAGAACTTCGGCGTGATCCTCGACAGTGACATCAATTTCGACTCCCTCTCCCGCTGGCCGGCCCTGGGGCGCGGGCCCCTGGCCCGACTGGCCCGTCCACGTGCGCTTGGTTGTGTGCGTTGAAAACAGCGCCGAAATTTCGCAGATGGAGTGACCGGTTACGTGTTCGGCCAGATCTAGCCAGTGGACGCCGATGTCCATCATTGCGAAGGAACCGCCGACCCGCTCTGAGACGAAATGCCAAGTGAAACGCTCAGGGGATAAGCCCTCGTCGTTCATGTAACAGCCGCCAATGCGCAGCAGCCGACCGACCTCGCCAGAGGCAATCCTTTCCTTCATGAGCTGGACGAGCGGGTAGCCCCGGTTGTGATACATTATCGCGCCGATTTTTCCGGAGCGCTTGGCCGCTTCGATCATGGCCTCGGCGTCGCCAATCGAAATCGCGATGGGCTTTTCGCATACCACGTGCGAGCCAGCCGAAAAAGCTGCCAGAACGTGCTCCTTGTGCAGGTAGTTCGGCGAACAGACATGCACGACGTCCAGCTTCTCCCGGTCGAGCATTTCCTGCACGTCCCCATATGCTCGACCGGCACCGAACCCTTCGGCTGACGCCTTCGAGCGCCCGCAGACGCCCACGATTTCCCCCCCGAGAAGTCGGATGGCACGCGCGTGAATTTCCGCGATTCCACCTGTGCCGATGATCGTGGCCCGCATTGTCGCTCCTTCTCTATGTTGCACCCCGAGATGCAGGGGACGGGGTCTCGTCTTGATCTCCCGTTTCGCAGTCCCGCCCCACCGAGCCCTGACTTCGCAAGGTTCCACGCCAAGTGCACCGAACCTCCTACATTGTCCCAGCAACGTTAATTGCGGCCCTCCGCAGGAGTTCGACCGACTTTCGCATGCCCTCCATCGGCGACATCATCATGTCCTCATGCTCGATGGACAGGACGTCGTCATAGCCTGCGAGCTTGAGCGCCGTGCAGAACTGCTTCCACCAGATTTCACCGTGACCGTAGCCGAGCGTGATGTAGTTCCAGCTCCGCTCCGCGAACCGGTCCGGCGCTCGCGCTTCAAGCACGCCGTCGACGCCCGCCGGGACAGGTTCGACCCGGGTGTCCTTGGCGTGGACATAGTAGATGGCGTCTCCGAGCACCCGGACGGCCGCGAGTGGATCGGCGTTCATCCACATCGGATGACTCGGATCGTAGTTAGCGCCGACCGTGTCGCCGACCGCGTCGCGAAGCCTGAACAGCGTATGGGGGTTGTAGACGGCCTGATGGCCGTGCAGTTCGAGGCAAAGCTTGCGGATGCCGAGATTGTTGGCGAAGGCGACGAGGTCGCGCCAATAGGGGATGAGCTTCTCGTCCCATTGGTGCTGGAGGATCTCGAGGCATTCGGGCGGCCAGTCGGTGACTATCCAGTTCGGATGGGCGTCGCCCGGGCCGCCCGGCAGACCCGACATCATCACCACCCGGTCGATTCCCATGAGGTTTGCGAGCTGGATCGTGTCGAGCGTCACCTGATGATGCTTCGGCCCCTGCGGCCCCGGATGGAGCGGATTGCCGGAGCAGTTTAGCGCGGCGATCGAAAGCCCGTGATCTTTCACCTTGGCCGCAAACTCGCGGCGCGCAGCTTCGCTTTCCAGCATCCGCCCGAGGTCGATGTGCGGCGCGCTCGACCAATTGCCGCAGGCGAACTCGAGCGTCTCGAGACCGAGCTCGGCGGAGGCGGACAGCATCGCGTCGAACGACAGGCTTCCGAGGCTGTCCGTGATCATGCCGATCTTCATGGGGGTGCCCTTGGTTTCTAGAAGCGGACCGGCTCGAACCGGCCGGATTTTGCGGAGGCCAGCGCAGCCTCGCACAGGATCATCGCCCGGCGGCCGTCCTCGGGACCCACGGACGGCTTGGCGCTCGTCTCAACGCAGGCGACGAAATGATCGAGTTCGGCGGCGTAGGATTCCGCGTAGCGCTCGACGAAGAAGTACAGCGGCTTGTCGATCGACACGGACTTTGCGTTGGAGAGTGTCACCGAAGTCGGCCTGCGGTTGCCGGCCGCGAGCATGCCTTCCGAGCCGTGCACTTCGATCCGCTGGTCATAGCCGTAGCTGGCGCGCACGCTGTTGTTGATGTGGCACTGCCGGCCCGAGGCGGTGCGCAGGACGAACATGGCGGTATCGTAGTCGCCGAGCTTTGCGTAGGCCGGCGAGACGAGCGACGAGCCGGTTGCGAACATCTCGACCGGCTCCTCGCCGAGCAACTGCCGGGCCATGTCGAAATCGTGGATGGTCATTTCGCGGAAGACGCCGCCGCCCGAGGCGAGCGCCTCCTCCGTTTCCGGCTCCGGATCGCGGCTTGTGATGATGACCTGCTCGACCGTGCCGATCTCGCCGACGTCGAGCCGCTCTTTCAGCGCGTGGAAGCTCGGGTCGAATCGGCGGTTGAAGCCGATCTGGAAGATCACTCCGGCCTTGGCGACCGCCGCTAGGCAGGCGTCGGTCCGGGCGACGTCGAGGTCGATCGGCTTCTCGCAGAAGATCGCCTTGCCGCGGGCGGCGGCGGCCATGGCGAGATCGGCGTGGGTTCGGGTGGCCGAGGCGATCATCACAGCGTCGAGCTTCGGATCGTCGAGCGCGGCTGAAGCGTCGACGATTTCGGCGCCATAGGCCGCAGCAATTCGCTCCGCCGCCTCCGGGCGCGGATCGACGATGTAGCGGAAGCGCACCTTTGGATGCCCAGCGAGGTTTCCGGCGTGGACGGAGCCGATCAGCCCGGCGCCGAACAAGCAGATATTGATCATCTCTTCCTCTCGTGGCCCGTTTGCGTTCGGCCCGTTGAACTCGTCGCGTCGCGAGGCTCGATTATTTCACCGCGCCCATCGTCAGGCCGCGCACCAGATGACGCTGAACGAGCAGGGCGAAGATTACGATCGGCGCCGCGCCCAGAACGCCAGCGGCCGACATCGACGCCCAGTCGGTGTCGATGCGGCCGATCAGGGTTGCCGTGCCCCGCGGCATGGTCATCGCGGCGGGCGTCGCGGTCAGCGCGAGCGCGAACAGGAATTCGTTGAAGGTCACGATCACCGCGAAAATCGCGGTCGCAGCCAATCCGGGAGCGGCCAGCGGCAACGCGATGCGGCGGAAGGCAGTGAAGCGGGAATCTCCATCGACCATGGCCGCCTCCTCGAGGTCGACCGGGATCTCGCGGAAGAAGCTCTCCATCATCCAGACGCAAAAGGTGATGTTGAAGGCGGTGTAGGTTATGATGAGGCCGAGCCAGGTGTTGAGAAGCCTCAGGTCCAGCATCAGGAGATAGACCGGGATCAGGATCACGACGGGCGGCACGATGCGCATGGTGAGAAGGGCGATCCCGACCCTCCGCTCGAGCCCGAACGGCAGCCGGAACCGGGCGATTGCGTAGGCGCCGAGGGTGCCGACCGAGAGCGCGGTAGCGACCGAGACGGCGGTCACCACGATCGAGTTGGTCAGATAGGCGCCGAAGTCCTTCTCCGAGAACAGCCGCAGGTAGTTGGCGAAGGTCGGAACGTGCGGATAGAACGTCGTCTCCTGCGTGATCTCCTTGTTTGACTTCAGCGACGTCGAAATCATCCAGTAGATCGGCAGGAGCACGATCCCGAGGAGCGCGACGGTCGCGACGGCCCGTGCGATCGCCGACCTCATGCCGGTTCGATCCGCTTGAGCAGACGCACCGCAAACAGCGCGAAGGCGAGCACGATTAGGCCGATCGCGACGAACATCGCCGCTGCATATCCGGTCTCCTGGAATTTGAAGGACGTGTCGTAGCCATAGATCGACACGAGCCGCGTCGCCTCGCCCGGACCGCCGCGGGTGAGCACGAAGACCTGATCGAAGGTGCCGAACGCGTCGATGGCCCGCAGGACGATGGCGATGGCGAGCACCGGGCGCAGCATCGGGAGGGTGAGATCGAGGAAGATCCGCCACGGTCCTGCGCCGTCGACGCGGGCCGCCTCGAACGGCTCCTGCGGCAGTGATTGCAGACCCGCGAGCAGGATCAGGAACATGAGCGGCGTCCACTCCCAGACGTCGAGCGCCACGAGACCGATGAAGGCCTTGGTCGGATCGCCGAGGATTTCGACGTGACCTCCGCCGAACGCCATCGACAGGGTGGTGAACATGCCGACGTCGCTGGCGTAGATCAGCCGGAAGACGATCGCCACCACGACCGGCGTGATCACCATAGGAATGATCAGAACGGTCCTGAGCAGCCGGATGCCGGTGAACTCGCGGAGGCAGAAGAGCGCGAGCGCAAGCCCGAGCACCGTCTCGAAGGCCACGGCGAGTCCGACGAACCGCACCGTGACCCAGAGCGCGTTGAGGAATTGCGGATCGCTCCACAGCTGCCAGTAGTTGTCGAGACCGACGAAGGCGATCGGCCGGCCGTAGCGATAGAGCTGCGCGCTCGCGCGCAGCCCGTCCCACAGGGGATAGACCAGCACCGCCAGAACGATCAGCACGCTCGGCGCGAGCAGGAGGTAGGGCAGGGCGAGATCGAGCCCTGCCCCCTGCGAGCGTTCGCGGCCCTGTTTCAGGGCGGCGACGCTCATTTGTAGTAGCCCGCCTGCGTCAGATACTCGGTGACCTTGGCCGCCGCGACGTCGAGCGCCGCGCCGCCGCCGGAGCCTGCCTGCAGCGCCTTGTTGAGCTCGATGCCGAGAAGCTCCTCGACCTTGGCCCAGTCGGGCGTGCGCGGACGCGGCTCGGCGCCGGCGTCGAGCTGCTTCAGCGCCACCGGGATCAGCCGGTTGCCGGGGTCCTTCACAGCAAACCCGCTGCGCGTCACCGGGATCGAGCCCGCCTCGGCCAGCTTCGCCTGCGTGGCGGGGCTCGTGTACCACTTCAGGAACTCAATCGCGTTCGCCTTGTGCGGCGCCGATTTTGGCACGCCCGCGATGAAGATGCCCAGCTGGGCGATGGCCTTCTCTTTCTTCGGCACCACGCCGAAGTCGAGCTTGCCGACCTCCTTGCTCGCCGACGGATCGTCCGACTTCAGTGCGTTGCCGGAATACTGAATGATCGCGCCGGCGTCGCCGCCGAGAATGGCCGCACCCTCCTGATCAGAGTCGAACTCGACCACGCCCGGAGGCGCGTTCTGCTTCATCGCGCCCACGAAGAAGTCGGCCGCCGCCTTGCCCTTGGGGGAGTTGAAGGTCGGCCGCCACTTGTCGTCGAAGAACTCGCCGCCATATGCGAGGAAGACGGGATACCAGCTCGTGACGATCGGGTTGCCCGAGACGCCGCGGAACACGACAGGATACTTGATCTTGCCGGCGGCGACGCCGGCCTTGCCCTTCTCGAGCACCTCGTCCCAGGTGCCCGGAGCGCCGTTGGGGTAAACGTCGTTGCGATAGGTTAGCGTCTGCAGGTCGCCGACGAAGGGGACGGTGACGAGCGTCGGCTTCGCCGTCTCGAAGCCCTTGACGCGGGGCCCCTCGCGCGGCGGCCAGTAGCCCATGTCGATCAGCGGCTTGATCCAGTCCTTGCTGTTTCCATCGACGCCCGCTGCGCCGAGGTCCTCGAGAACGCCCGCCGCGCCGAACTGCGGCACCCACGGATCGTCGAGCAGGTAGAGGTCGTACTGTCCGGCGCCGCTCTGCGCGTCGGCGAACCATTTCTCGAGCGTGACGCCGTATTCGTCCTCGAGGAAGGTGACGTCGAAGCCCTGCTCCTTGGCGAGCGGGATGATCTTCTCCTTGAACGGGGTGAGCCCGCCGTCCGCGAAGGCGCCGATGACGACTTTCTTTGCGTCGGCCCAAGCCGGTCCGACGCCGGCGAGCGTGGACAGGGTCGAGGTGAGCGCGATTCCCGCCCCGCCCTTGAGAATCGTCCGGCGACTGACGTCCCGGCCGCTGTCGTTTCCGCTCATGATGGTTACCTCCAGCGTCCTACAGCCGGTGCGCCACGGTGGCGCCCGTTCTGTCGAAGAAGCATGCCTTTGATGGGTCGAGGCGGACGCCGACGACCGCGCCGATCGGCGCGGCGAAGCCGCGGCCCGTCCGCAAGGACAGATGTTCGTCGCCGATCTTCAGGTTGACGAAGGTCTCGGGGCCCATCGGCTCGACCACATAGACCTCGCCCGGCAGCGCGCCCGGCGCGCCTGCTTCGACGACGGCGAGCTCTTCGGGTCGCGTGCCGAGTTCGGCGACGGCGGCGGCGATGCAGGTGTCGCGGCGCGAAGGATCGAGCGAGATCGTCACGCCGCCGACATGCAGGCCCGCCGGATCGACCGCGGCGCGCAAAACGTTCATCGGCGGGTTGCCGACGAAGGTCGCGACGAAGCGGTTGGCCGGGCGGTCGTAGATCTCGTTCGGCGGGGCGAGCTGCTGCAATTCGCCCTTGTGCATGACGGCGATCAGGTCGGCCATGGTCAGGGCCTCGGCCTGGTCGTGCGTGACATAGAGCGTCGTCGCCTCGAGCGCCTTGCAGAGCCGCTTGATCTCGCCGCGCATGGTCAGCCTCAGCCGCGCGTCGAGGTTCGACAGCGGTTCGTCCATAAGGAAGGCGGCGGGGTCGCGCACGATCGCGCGAGCGAGCGCGACGCGCTGGCGCTGGCCGCCGGAAAGCTGGCGCGGATAGCGGTCGAGAAGATGGTCGATCTCGAGCGTCGCCGCGACCTCGCCGATCTTCTTCTTGCAGTCCTCCGGGCCGACCTTCCGGATCCGCAGTGGATAGGCGACGTTCTCGGCAATGGTCATGTGCGGGTAGAGCGCGTAGGTCTGGAAGACCATGGCGACGTCGCGGTCGCGCGGCTGGAGACGCGTGACGTCCCGGTCGCCGATCAGGATGCGGCCCGAGTTCGGCTGCTCGAGGCCGGCGAGGAGCCGGAGCGCGGTCGTCTTGCCGCAGCCCGACGGCCCGAGGAGGGCGAGGAACGTCCGGTCGGGCAGCTTGAGATCGAGGCCGTGCAGCGCCTTGAAGGCCCCGAAGGCCTTCTCGACGGCCTCGTATCGGATCGCGCTCACCGGCCAAGATTCCGTGGGGAGAAACGGCGGGCGGTCACTTCGGCGGCTCGTCGTCGACCGCGAAGCCCGCGTCCCGGGCGAGCTTGTAGAGATTGCGGTAGCCCATCGTCGCGTAGGTGAGCGGATGGGCCTTGGCGGGGTCCTGCTCGGCCTCGACGACGAGCCAGCCCCGATAGCCGCTGTCGGCTAGCGTCTTCAGGATCGTCGCGTAGTCGATCGCCCCGTCGCCCGGCACGGTGAAGATGCCCTCGACCACCGCGCCCATGAAGCTCATGTCCTCGGCGCGGGCGCGCTTCAGCATGGCGGGCCGCACGTCCTTGCAATGAACGTGGACGACGCGGTGGACATGGCGCGCGACCAGCGCCTTCGGGTCGCCGCCCGAAAAGGCGCAGTGCCCTGTGTCGAAGAGGAGCCCGACCGCTTCGCCGGTGCGGGCCATCAACTCGTCGATCTCTGCGTCCGTCTCGACGATGGTGCCCATGTGGTGATGGAACGCCATCGCGACGCCGAACCCGGCCATGCGCTCGGCGAGCGTCGTGATCTTGGCGCCGTAGGCGGGCCACTCGTCGGCCGAGAGGGACGGGCGCCGCGAGATCGGCTCGAAGATCGCGCCGGTGCGCCCGCGCGAGGTGTCGGCGTAGACGACATGTTTCGCGCCGAGGTCGCGCAGCAGCGTGAGGTGCGGCAGGATCGCCTCGAACTCCTCGTCCACCGACTTCTCGCAGATCCGGCCGTCGTACCAGCCCGAGACGAGTTCGAGCCCGTGCGCGGCGAGGATCGGGCCGAGCACGGCGCTCTGGCGCGGAAACTTGCCGCCAAGCTCCGTACCGCAATAGCCGGCCGCTTTCGTCTCACTGAGACAGACTTCAAGGGGCGTGTCGCCGCCGAGCGCCGGGTCGTCGTCGTTCGTCCATGTGATCGGGTTGATGCCGAGCTTGACGGTCATGGCCGGGTCCTTTCGGGCAAAGGGGGGTCCTCGGGACGTTCGATCCATCGCCCGGAGGCGGCGGAATCGAGGATCGCCTCGCAGACGCGGCCGATGCGCGCCGCTTCCGCGAGGTCGGGCTGAGCGTTCTCGCCCGCCGCGATCCCGTCGAGGAACGCATTGATCTCGATCGTCTTGAGGTCGTTGAAGCCGAGCCCGTGGCCCGGCGCCGGGAGGAAGGCGGCGTAGTCGGGATGGGCGGGCTCGATCAGGATGCGGCGGAAGCCCGAGCCGGTCCCCTCGTCGAGATAGAGGCCGATCTCGTTCATCCGTTCGGCTTCGAACCGGAGCGCGCCGCGTTCGCCGGTCACTTCGAAGGTCAGATCCATCTTGCGGCCGAGGGCGACGCGGCTCGTTTCGATCACGCCGGGCGCGCCGCCGGCGAAGCGCACGAGCGCCGCGGCGTGGTCTTCGTTCTCGACCTTGCGCCTGGGCGATCCCGCCTCGCCGGTCGACCGCTCGGGGTGACGAACGGTGCTCGAGCCGACGAGGGCTTCGATCGGCCCGCAGAGATGGCGGGCGATGGAGATGACGTGGCAGCCGAGGTCTCCAAGGGCGCCGCAGCGGCCCGCCGCCGCCGCCGACAGCCGCCACGAGAAGGGCGTGTCCGGGGAGGCGAGGTAGTCCTCAAAATGGCGGCCGTAGAAGTGCAGGAGGCGCCCGAGCGCGCCCTCGTCGATGAGGCACCGGGCCTGACGCACGAGCGGGGAGCGCAGATAGGTGAAGCCGACCGCGTTGACGACGCCGGCCGCGCTGGCCGCGTCGGCGAGCGACTGGGCTTCGTCGCTCGACAGGCCGACCGGCTTCTCGCAGAGGAAGGGCTTGCCCTGCGCGATCGCGCGGCGGGCGATCTCGGCATGGGCGTGGCTCGGAACGGCGATGACGATCGCGTCCGCCGCGTCTACCGCCTCGCGCCAGTCGGCGGTCGAGCGGGCGAAGCCAAGCGCGGCGGCCGCCCGTTCGGCCTTGCCCGGCGCTTCGTCGGCCAGAACGTGGCGCTCGGCGACGATCGGACAGTCGGGAAAGACGGCGTTCACGGCGCGGATCGCAAGCCCGTGCGAACGGCCGATAAAGCCCGCCCCGATCAGCCCGATCCGGACCGAGCGCTTCATTGGACGTTGTCCTCGCCTGTGCTGGACAAACACTCTGCGACGGCGGCGTGGGTTGTCAATCCGTCGCCGCCCGGCGAAGCCGGACGGTCGGTCCGCATCGTGGTCTCCGCTCGAACCTGCCGCGACCTGGGGTCGTTCATGCCGGAAACGCCTTCCATGCCTTCACTCTCGGGTAGCGGGCGCACAATCGATAGGCCTCCGCGTAGCGGACGCCGCTCTGCAGCCCCCGAAATCGCCCGACGACCTCGATCGCCTCGACGAGGTCACAGTCCGACTGCGATTTCATGCTTTGCATCTGGCTCTCGTGCATGCGCGCGAGGTCCTTCTTGCGCTCCATGACGTCGCTGACGTCGATGAAGAACGACGGCTCGAAATCGAGGCCGAGGATCGTGTCGTAGTGGTACATAGCCGGCGCCGTCGGCCTCGAGCCACCAGGTCAGGATCGACATCAGGGAGCCCACGACGAACTGGACAAGAGCGCTCCGCGGGACGTCGGCCTGCGCCGGAGGCGGCAGGAGTTCGCCAAGTTCGTCCCGGACGAGTGGCGTGAAGAGCGCGCGCATGCGGGCGATGATGATCGCCGCGCCGCGCTCCCCGACCAACGCCCGATAGACGTCCCGGTAGTGCTGAGCATGGTCGAAGAGGGCGCGGCTGAAGCCGACACTGCGTACGAAAACGCCGCCGCCAAGCGCGAGCGCCGCGCGCTGCGGGGCCGCGAGCGTTGCGCGCAGACCCTCGATCTCCGCGGTGAGCAGGTCCTCCTTGCTTGGATAGTGGGCGTAGAACGTCGAGCGTCCGACGTTCGCCCGCGCGACGATGTCCTTGATCGTCACCGCTTCGTAGCCGCGCTCCAGGACCAGCGAAATCATGGCGTGGTGGAGAGCCTGCCGCGTACGACGGATGCGGCGGTCCTCCGGAAGGCCGATCTTCTCAGACTGTCCGCACCCTGCCGCCCGTTTCTGGACATTTGGCCCCACGAGTCATTCCCAGGTTTCTGGACACTGTGTTCAATATCAGCATCTATCGGAGAGGACTATGGCGGCGTCCCCGAATGTGCACACTCACAGCCACGTGTGGCTCGTCGGGCTGCTCGGCCTCGCGGCGGCAGTGTCGGACCAATTTTTCGGGTCGCCTCTGGCCGTGATAGCTTCAGGCCATGAGCAACCCGTTTCGATATTTCAACAGCTCGCCTGAAGTGATCCGATTGGTCGTAATGATGTACGTCAGGTACCCGCTATCGCTGC
>DATJXI010000410.1:0-5161 GCA_035500275.1 Roseiarcus sp.
CGAACCCTCGACGTGGGCGGTGATGCTCGCGGGCTTCGCGGGGCTCGGCGCCGCTGGCTATCGAGCGAGCCGCAAAACGGCAAGGGCCCCCGCTTAGGCACGGCGATCAGCCAGCAGCGAAGGCCCTCCGTCCGGGCGGCCTTTTGCTTTGTCTGTTTCTGGCGTCAAAACACTTTTCTTTTTTCTGAAATCGACGTTATCATTCGTTTTTTCAAGAAGCGAGAACATGCGCCAAATGAACCGGCGCATTGAAGAATCCGGCCTGTCGCCCGCGCAATCAGCGTCGTTTATACTTGTTTGTATTGTAATTCCGCGAAAATAGCCCCTTCAGTCGGCAGCAAGCGATCCGAGGAGCCGTCAGACGTTGGCCAGCCTTCGGACCGCTCCTCGCCTTCGCTTACGCGACGTCCGACCAGGACTCAGTGGTTGGCGCTGCTATTGGCCTCCTGCAGCTTTCGCAGGACCGCGTCGAGGTTGAATGAGGCGGGCTTCTGACGCGGCGGGAACGCCACGAACGACTCGATCTGGTTCGAGACGACGGCCTGCATCGCGTAGACGATGTAGATGCGCGAGAGAACCCAGTCCCAGTAGGTGTTCGAGCTCTCGTCCGCGCGCTCGAACGGGTCGCGCCGCAGGTTGAACAGCTTCGGCGCCCTTAAGTGAACGAAGGGCTCGAACCAGCACGCGAGCGCCTTGGCCCGCTGCTCCATGAGCACGACTTTCCAGTCGCCCATGCGGATCGCAAGAATGTCGCCGTCGTCGCTGATGTAGAAGAAGAACTCTCGCGGGCTCTTCCCAGCCTCACCCGTGAAATAGGGCAGCATGTTGAAGCCGTCGAGGCAGACCTTGTACGTCCTGTCCCCGATCTTATAGCCCGCGCGCAATTTGTTCGCGATATCGGGCTCGCCGGCGGCGGCAAGCAACGTAGTCATCCAGTCCTGATGGCTGACGACGCCGTTGAGCACCGTGCCCGCCTTGAACTTGGCCGGCCAGCGCGTAAATGCGGGCACGCGCCAGCCGCCCTCCCAGTTGGTGTTCTTCTCCGACCGGAACGGCGTGATGCCGGCGTCCGGCCAGGAATTGTAGTGCACGCCATTGTCGGTCGAGTAGAGGACGATGGTGTCCTCGGCGATGCCGAGTTCGTCGAGCTTCTTCAGCATCACGCCGATCTGCTCGTCGTGCGCGACCATGACGTCGTTGTATTCGCCCTGGCCGTTGCTCTTGCCACGATGCTTGTCGGCGCAGTGCGTGCGGAAGTGCATGCCGGTGGTGTTGTACCAGACGAAGAACGGCTTGCCGGCCTTCACCGTATCGTCGATGAACCTGAGCGCGTGCTCGGTCACCTCGTCGTCGATGGTCTCCATCCGCTTTCTGGTCAGCGGCCCGGTGTCCTCGACCTTCTGCCCGCCTTTGCCGTCCGACCAGCTGTGCAGCACGCCGCGCGGACCGAACAGCTCCTTGAATTTCGGGTCCTTCGGATAGTCGGGGTCTTCCGGCTCCTCTTCCGCGTTGAGATGGTAGAGGTTGCCGAAGAACTCGTCGAAGCCGTGCATCGTCGGCAGGAACGGGTCCTTGTCGCCGAGATGATTCTTGCCGAACTGACCGGTCGCGTACCCGTGCGGCTTCAAGAGTTCCGCGATGGTCGGATCTTCCGCCTGCAGGCCGACGTCCGCGCCCGGCATGCCGACCTTCGTCAGTCCGGTGCGGATCGGATTCTGGCCGGTAATGAAGGCGGCGCGGCCCGCGGTGCAGCTCTGCTGGCCGTAATAGTCGGTGAAGGCGACGCCCTCGTTGGCGATGCGGTCGATGTTCGGCGTGCGATAGCCCATCTGCCCACGGCTGTTGAAGCTGATGTTCCACCAGCCGATGTCGTCGCCCCAGAGGATAAGAATGTTCGGCTTGTTCGTCTTCGGCATTTTCCTCTCCACTCCTTTGAAAACAACTCGGGCGCCAAAAGCTGCATTTGACTCAGCCGAACGGCCCGATCTGGAACTCCATGCTGACAATCGCCGCAAGGCCGATGGCGAGCAGGAGAAAAGCGGTAATCAGGGTGAGCGACACGGGAAAGACGGTCTCGCCGTAGATGAGCCCCTCGTCGCGCATCGACGTCCGCAAACGGCGAAGCGAAAACATGTACTGGACGTGGTAGACGATGCCGAAGATCAGCATCAGGACGCCAAGCCCAACCAGCGCGAGGCCGAAGTGACGCGGCGCCGCGGCCCTGGCGATGACGTCCTCTTCGCGCAACCGCTGGAAAAACTGGTAGATCGTGAACCCGAATCCGATCAGCGAGAGCGAGGTGCGGATGACCGCCATTAGGGTGCGGTCTTCGGCCAGGCGCGTGCGCTGAAACGCCATCCCGGTGCGGCGCGCCGCAAGTTCGGTGGTGACGTCGCGCTTGAGATCGAGAGGCGCCATCGGCCGCGTACCTAAATCGTCGCTCAGCCGACGGACGGCCGCGCGATCCAACGACGAGCAACGCGCCCGATCGGGCCGCGCAAGAGAGCATAGGGAACGAATGCGAGCAAGATCGCGACCAGCGCCGACTCCGCCGGGTGGAACTCGCCGAGAAAGACCAGCTGATAGACGAGGTCCATCACGATCCCGAGGATGAGGATCCGCGCCGTCGAGACAATTCCTTCCCACAGGAGACCGCCGCGCCCTTCGGCGCCGTAGACGATCGCGGAAAGGTAAGGCGTGCGGCGAAGCCGCGCGTCCGCGACGCCGTCGCGGAGCGCCGCGAGCGCCGCCATCGCCGGCTGCAGGATGAAGCGGAAGGTCATCGGACCGCCGGGGCGGGCGACAATGTTGCCCCAGGCGCGCTCTAACTCCTGGGTTGACGCGCCGTACCGGAGGAGGCCCGCGACGGCGAGCGCAATCAGGAGCGCCGCGGCAATGCGCGCGAGGAGGATCTCGTTCTTGGACGGCGGATCATTCATTTGAGTAGCCACGCCGTCTCCCCCTAGCTCGCCGGCTGCTGTCAGATTTGTCAGGCTGCGGAATGACGCGAGCCGGGCTATTCTCTTTTAGGCGATTTCTTCGTTCATCGCGCCGCTCCCTTGAGGTCAATCGAAGGCCGATCCGGCGTTCGGAGCGTCCGCCGATCCGGCTATGGCCGCGAACTCCTTGGCGTCGGCGACAGGGAGTTTGTGAATGACAAGCTCATCAACGACGTCGCGATCAAACGCCCATTTCTGAAGATTTACCCAAGAAGGACTCGGAATCCATGCACAAGACTATGAAAGCCGCCGTCGTCCGCGCGTTCGGAAAGCCGCTCGCGATCGAAGACATTCCAGTTCCCGTCCCGGGACCGGGCGAACTGTTGGTGAAGGTGATCGCCTGCGGCGTCTGCCACACCGATCTGCACGCGGCGGATGGCGAGTGGCCGGCGAAGCCGACTCTTCCTTTCGTGCCGGGGCATGAAGTGGCTGGCGTCGTCGCTGCGGTCGGTCCAGGCGCGACTCGCTTCAAAGAGGGTGACCGGGTCGGCGTCGCCTGGCTTCACGACGCATGCATGCGCTGCGAATTTTGCGAGACCGGTTGGGAGACGCTCTGCGAGCATCAGCACAACACCGGCTACAGCTGCAACGGCGGTTTCGCCGAATACGTGATCGCCAGCGAACCCTTCACTGCCAGGCTCCCGAGAGAGGTCGATTACGCCCACATCGCGCCCATCCTGTGCGCGGGTGTGACGACTTACAAGGGACTGAAGGAAACGGAAGCGCGGCCCGGCGAATGGGTCGCGATTTCCGGCGCCGGCGGTCTCGGGCACCTCGCGATCCAGTATGCGAAGGCGATGGGAATGCACGTGGCGGCTCTCGATGTCTCGGCTGACAAGCTCTCGCTCGCCAGGGAAACGGGCGCCGATGTCGCCGTCGATGCGCGCTCGCCAAACGCGATCGACGACGTGTTGAAGGCGACGGGCGGAGGCGCACACGGCGTCCTCGTCACCGCCGTTTCACCGCCGGCCTTCACTCAGGCGCTCAGAATAGCTCGGCGGAAGGGAACGGTCGCATTGGTTGGGCTGCCGCCGGGTGAGTTCCCGACGCCGATTTTCGACGTCGTGCTCAAGCGGATCACCGTGCGCGGGTCGATCGTCGGCACCCGCTACGATCTCGATGAAGCGATCGCCTTTACCGCTGCGGGCAAGGTGGCCGCGGATATCGAGACGACCATGCTCGAGAACATCAATGCCGTGCTCTCCAATTTGAAGGCCGGCAGCGTCCGGGGCCGAATGGTGCTCGATCTCGCCGCGGAGACGAAGCGGATGAACGCGCCGGCGGCCGCCTGAACGCCTGAGGGCCGAGCCTTTGTGGGAGCATTAGAAGGTCGCGTGGGTTGAGGACCGTCGCCGGCTCCAGGATGCTGAAGTCCTGGCCAGAGCCTCGCTCAAGACTTACGCGGCCTTGGCCTTCCGCCTCGGAAGTTGCGGCCGCACCGGCTTCGGGATCGCGTTCTCGTCGAAGAGCTCGGCAAGTTTTTCCGTCATCGCCCCGCCCAGTTCCTCCGCGTCAACGATGGTCACAGCCCGGCGGTAATAGCGCGTCACGTCGTGGCCGATGCCGATGGCGATGAGTTCGACCGGCGACCGCGTCTCGATTTCCTCGATCACGTAGCGCAAGTGGCGCTCGAGGTAATTGCCGGGATTGACCGAGAGCGTCGAATCGTCGACTGGCGCGCCGTCCGAGATCATCATCAGGATCTTGCGCTGCTCGGGCCGGCCGAGCAGTCGCTCGTGCGACCAGTCGAGCGCCTCGCCGTCGATGTTCTCTTTTAGGAGCCCCTCGCGCATCATGAGGCCGAGGTTCTTGCGCGCCCGCCGCCATGGCGCGTCCGCCGACTTGTAGATGAGGTGGCGCAGGTCGTTCAGCCGGCCGGGATTGGGCGGCTTGCCCGCCTGCAGCCAGGCTTCCCTCGACTGGCCGCCCTTCCAGGCGCGGGTCGTGAAGCCCAGAATCTCGACTTTGACGCCGCAGCGCTCGAGCGTGCGGGCGAGAATGTCGGCGCAGGTCGCCGCGACCGTGATCGGGCGGCCGCGCATCGAGCCGGAGTTGTCGAGGAGCAGCGTCACCACCGTGTCGCGGAACGCCATGTCCTTCTCCTGCTTGAAGGACAATGGCTGCTGCGGGTCGATGACGACGCGCGGCAGGCGCGCCGTGTC
>DATJXI010000411.1:0-4467 GCA_035500275.1 Roseiarcus sp.
GGCGGCGTCGACAGATTTCCAACCGCTCGCCTGCGGCCCTGAAGGCCGGTTTTGCCGCAGCCCGAGAAACCGGCCGCCGACATGGCGTGGAAGGGAAAGAGTCGACATTTTCTTGCCTCATCCGAAAAAGCCATGCTATCATTCCGTTTTTCTGAAGCGGCGACATGCGGCCATTCAATAAAGGCGGCGGCGATCCCCTTGGCGAGGGCTTGGCCCGGCGCGACGGGTTCGCGCGTGCGGCGGCCTCAAAACTCGTCCAGGAGGAACGAGACCTGCTTTTTCCGCGACATTCGCTGTAACCTATTGAAAATGCGCGATACGGGCGCAAGTTTTCCACATTTTTTCGCACCTTTTCCGCATTTTTTCGCAGTTTTTCCTCCTCCCGGAAGGCGAAAAATTGCGAAAAAACGCGATTACTTGCGCCCAGGCGCCCTTCGCCTGCCGCCATGACGATGGGAGCCAGGCCTTTCGTCGTCGCCCGGTGGACGGCCTAAAGCATGCTCGGCAGCACCCGGTCGGGCGGACGGTGGCCGTCGACGAAGGTGCGGATGTTGATGATGACCTTCTCGCCCATGTCGGCGCGGCCCTCGTGGGTCGCCGAGCCCATGTGCGGCAAAAGCGTCACCTTCCCGGCAGTGGCGAGCGCGATGAGCTTCTCGTTGACCGCCGGCGCGTGTTCGAACACGTCGAGGCCGGCGCTCGCGAGCTCGTCCGCTTCGAGCATCCGCACAAGAGCGTTCTCGTCGACGATCTCGCCGCGCGCGGTGTTGATGAGGATGGCCTCCGGCCGCAGGTACTTGAGCCGTCTTGCCGACAGGAGGTGATAGGTGCCCGGCGTATGCGGGCAGTTGACCGAGACGAAGTCCATCCGCGCCAGCATCTGATCGAGCGAATCCCAGTAGGTGGCCTCGAGCGACTCCTCGATCTGCGGGGCGACCCGCCTGCGGTTGTGGTAGTGGATGGACATGCCGAAGGCGCGCGCCCGGCGCGCCAACGCCTGGCCGATGCGGCCCATGCCGATGATGCCGAGCCGCTTGCCGGTGATCCTCCGGCCCAGCATCCAGGTCGGCGACCAGCCGGTCCACCGGCCCTCCGGAATGACGTGCGAGCCTTCGACCAGCCGGCGGGCGGTCGAGAGGATGAGCGCCATCGTCATGTCGGCGGTGTCCTCGGTGAGGACGCCCGGCGTATTGGTGACGGTGATGCCGCGCCGGAGCGCGCTCGTGACGTCGATGTGGTCGACGCCGTTGCCGAAATTGGCGATGAGCTTCATCTGCTCGCCGGCTTGCGCGATCATCGCGGCGTTGATGTGGTCGGTGATGGTGGGGACCAGGACATCCGCCTCCCGCATCGCCTCGACGATGTCGGCCTGAGCCATCGGCTTGTCTTCGAGGTTGAGGCGCGCGTCGAACAATTCGCGCATGCGGGTCTCGACAAGCTCTGGCAGCCGTCGGGTCACGACCACCAGGGGTTTCTTCTTCATGAGCGCCGCCCTCTCAGCCCGCTCGGCGGCCCCGACGCCGCCACCCCCATCCTACGCATCCACGATCCGCGCTTGCCAGCGGTTTACGGCCCGTTTACGACGCGCGTCGCAGAGTTCAGGCTGAGGCTCCGGGGGGCCTCGGCTGCCGGCTTGCCGGCCTCTCTATCAGAAGACCGGGCAAAGACAAGGATGGCCGCAGCGCCGGCAGGGGACGCGCGATGAAACGAGATTGTCTGCGGAGTCTAAGTTTGAGAACGATCCGTCGATCGATTCTGACCGTCTTGGCCGGCTTCCTCGCAGCGTCGGTTGCGATGGCCGACCCGGTCGGCCCGGTGACCAAACTGCCGCTGCCGAGGTTTGCAAGTCTCAAGACCGACAGGGTCAATTTGCGCGAGGGCCCGTCGAAGGACCACCCGACCAAGTGGGTCTATCAGCGCGCCGGACTTCCGGTGGAAATCACGGCGGAGTTCGAGATCTGGAGGCGCGTTCGCGACGCCGAAGGCGTCGAGGGCTGGGTTTTGCACTCGCTTCTGTCCGGCCGCCGCACGGCCCTCGTCACTCCCACCAAGAAGGGCGAGATCTCCGACATCTTTACGCGGCCGAGCGAAAGCGCGAACGTCGCCGCGACGCTCCAGTCGCGCGTCATCGTCAACCTTCGCAAGTGCGACGGCGCCTGGTGTCTGGTCGACGGCGACGGATTCAAAGGATATATCCAGCAGATCAAGCTTTGGGGGGTCTACCCCAACGAGAAGATCGAGTAAGCCGAGCGGGGCCGGCGAACCTGGAGTTGCGACCGCCCGTGTTTACGCCCGAAGGCGACAGGTTTGGGGGCGCCGCGCCGGGGCTACGCCTCAATACGCTCATCGGGCTCCGCTGGCTCGCGATCGCCGGACAAACCGCGGCGATCCTCGTGGGAGCGCTGGGCCTCGGGCTTCAGTTCCCGATTCTCGGGTGCTTCGTCCTCATCGGCGCCTCCGCGGTTCTCAATCTGGCGCTGCGGTGGAAGTTTCCGGTCAGCACGCAGCTCAGCGAGCGGGCCGCGACGATCCTGCTCGGCTACGACATCCTCCAGCTCGCCGGGCTCCTTTTCCTGACCGGCGGGATCGCCAATCCCTTCGCCGTCCTGTTCCTTGCGCCGGTCACGATCGCCGCGGCCTCGCTCTCGATGCGCCCGGCCCTCGGGTTGCTCGCGCTCGCGGTGGTCTGCGCCACGGCGCTGGCGCGGTTCAGTCTGCCTCTGCCCTGGATCGGCGGAGATTATCTCCATCTCCCGTCGATGTACGTGCTTGGACTTTGGGCGGCGCTCGCGGTCAGCGCGTCTTTCGTCGGCCTCTATGCCTGGCGCGTCGCCCAGGAGGCCCGCCAGACGTCGAGCGCGCTTGCGGCCGCCGAACTCGTGCTCGCTCGCGCGCAGCATCTTTCGCAGATCGACGGCCTCGCCGCCGCGGCGGCCCATGAACTTGGCACGCCGCTGGCGACGGTTTCGCTGGTCGTGCGGGAATTGGCGGCCCTGCCGCCGCCGAATGAAGAGTTCGCCGAGGATCTCCAGCTTTTGGAGCAATCGGTCGAACGGTGCCGGGCCATTCTGTCGAAGCTGTCGTCGCCGTTGGATCTCGCCGGACGTCAGATGGACATTTCGAGCCCGGCGGAGCTCGCGGAGGTCGCCGCAGCCCCGCACCGATCCAAGGAAGTCGCGGTGACGGTTAAAGGCGAAGGCGGCGATCCTCCTCCCGTTTGCGCCCGCAACCCCGGCGTCATCTCCGGGCTCGGCGCGCTGGTCGAAAACGCCGTCAGCTTCGCCGAAAAGGCGGTCGTCATCCGCGCCGGCTGGACCAAATCTACCGTGTCGATCGCCATTGCGGACGACGGGCCCGGCTTTCCGAGCAGCATCCTCGCCCGGGTCGGCGAGCCCTATCTCTCGCACCGGGACGGCGTTCGCCGTAGGGACGGAGCGGGAGGCGGCCTTGGCCTCGGACTTTTCATCGCCCGCTCTCTTCTCGAGCGGTCGCGCGCAACGCTTGCGTTCGCCAACGCCGCGCCTCCCGCGCATGGCGCCGTTGTCACCGTCACGTGGGCGCGCGAGGCCTACGAGCAGGGTCGACGGGTCGAGCAATAATCTGTAAAAACCCGAAGCCTGCGGCGTTTCGCTTAACCGGCGTGCAAATGGACAAGGATACGGCGCACAAGTCGACGGACAATCGTGAGACCGGCGCGGACACGCCGGACAAGTCGCTGCTGGTCGTCGACGACGACAAGCCGTTTTGCGAACGGCTCGCCCGCGCGATGTCGGCGCGCGGATTTGCGGCCCGCACCGCGCTCAGCGTGGCGGAGGCGCTCGCCGCGATCGAAGCGGCGCCGCCGGCGTTCGCCGTCATCGACTTGAGACTCGGCGACGGCAACGGCCTCGACGTCATGCGCGCCTTGAAGGCCAGGCGGCCCGACTCGCGCGGCGTCATTCTGACCGGCTACGGCGCGATCACGACCGCGGTCACGGCGGTCAAGCTCGGCGCTTTCGATTACCTCGCCAAGCCCGCAAACGCGGACGACGTCGTCACGGCGTTGATGGCGGGGCGGACGGAGGCGCCGATTGAGCACGAGCATCCGATGTCGGCCGACCGGGTGCGCTGGGAGCACATCCAGCGCATCTTCGAGGCCTGCAACCGCAACGTGTCCGAGACGGCCCGCCAGCTGAACATGCACCGCCGCACGCTGCAGCGAATCCTGGCCAAGCGCGCGCCGAAGTAGCCTTTTTCAGCATTGACGCCTGCCCCGTCTTTCAAACGGCCGCTTCTTGCCCGGCGCGATCTATGTTATCGATCACATCGCAGGCGAGGCAGGCAGGGCGTATCGTGCGACGCGCAAGCAAGGGAAAGGGAGCCGAGCGGGGACGGCCCGACGCCAGAAGCTCGATGCAGACCGGTCGGGTGACGATGCAGATGGTGGCCGAAATGGCGGGCGTCTCGGCCATGACCGTATCGCGGGCG
>DATJXI010000412.1:0-7328 GCA_035500275.1 Roseiarcus sp.
TGTTATGGTTGCGCCAGCTACGGTAACATTGCTTTGTGGGACTCGCTCAGTCATTGAAAGTTGCCAATTATCTCGTTTCTCGCGAGAATCGCCCCGCGCTTAAGACTAAAAGTTTACCACATTGCGTTTGGACAGGGTACCACAATCGTCCTAATGGCTCTGGTTTAACCCGGGGGTATCAATTCCAACGTCGCGTATCGCGCGAGTAAAGCTCCAGTTTGCGTTCCGCTGAAGGCTCAGATTCGGCGGTTCGGGCCGCTACCCTACCCCCTCCTCCCCGCAATCTTTGCCACCTCGCGCATCACCCTCAGCGTCCCCGCGAGGCGGTCATCGAGCGTCTCGAAGTCGCCCGCGATGACGAGGCGCATGTCGGGCCGGACCTTGGCCGCCGGCCCCTGCGCCGTCACCCACTTCACGAGGCCCGCCGGATTGGCGAAGGAATTGTCGCGGAAGGCGAGCGTCAGGCCCTTCGGGCCGGCGTCGAGTTTCTCGACATTCGTCTTGCGGCAGAGCGCCTTCACTGAGACGAGCGTCATGAGCAGGCCCACCTCCGGCGGCGGCGGGCCGAAGCGGTCCACAATCTCCGCGCCCGTCGCCTCGATCTCCGCCTCGTCCTCGAGCGCCGACAGGCGGCGGTAGAGGGAGAGTCGGGTCGCGAGGTCGGGAATGTAGGTTTCCGGGATCGTCACCGGCGCGCCGAGCTGAATGGTCGGCGACCACATGTCCTCGGCCGGCGCGTCCTCGCCCGACTTGATGCGCTCGACCGCCTCGCGCACCATCTGCTGATAGAGCTCGTAGCCGACCTCCTTGATGTGGCCGGACTGCTCCTCGCCCAAGAGATTGCCGGCGCCGCGCAGGTCAAGGTCGTGGCTCGCGAGCTGGAAGCCGGCGCCCAACGTGTCGAGCGACTGGAGCACGGCGAGACGCTTCTCGGCCTGCGGCGTGATCTTGGCCTTGGGCGGCGTCGTGAAGATCGCGTAGGCGCGCATCTTCGAGCGCCCCACCCTGCCGCGCAATTGATAGAGCTGCGCGAGGCCAAAAAGGTCGGCGCGGTGGACGATGAGCGTGTTGGCGCGCGGAATGTCGAGGCCGGATTCGACGATCGCCGTCGAGACAAGAATGTCGTACTTGCCGTCGTAGAAAGCGCCGATCTTGTCCTCGAGCTCGCGCGCCGCCATCTGCCCATGCGCCACGACGAATTGGCACTCGGGCGCGTTCTGCCTCAAGAAGGCCGCCGCTTCGTCGAGGTCCTCGATGCGCGGGCAGACATAGAACGACTGGCCGCCGCGATAGCGCTCGCGTAAGAGCGCCTCGCGCACGATGAGCGCGTCGAAGGGCGAGACGAACGTCCTCACCGCCAAGCGGTCAATCGGGGGCGTCGCGATGATCGAAAGATCGCGCACGCCGGTCATGGCGAGCTGGAGCGTGCGCGGGATCGGCGTCGCCGACAGCGTCAGCATGTGGACTTCAGTGCGCAGGTCCTTCAGCCGCTCCTTGTGGGCGACGCCGAAATGCTGCTCCTCGTCGATGACGACGAGGCCGAGATCGCGGAGTTTCACCGTCTTGCCGAGCACCGCATGCGTGCCGACGACGATGTCGACGCCGCCGTCTTCGAGCCCCTTTTTCGTCTCGCGCTGCTCGGCCGCGGGGACAATGCGCGAGAGATGGCCGATGCGAACGGGAAGCCCCGAGAACCGCTCGCGGAAGACGCGCGCGTGCTGGCGCGCAAGCAGCGTCGTCGGCGCGACGATCGTCGTCTGCTTGCCGTTGATCGCGGCGCAGAATGCGGCGCGCAGCGCAACCTCCGTCTTGCCGAAGCCGACGTCACCGCAAACAAGGCGGTCCATCGGCCGACCGGCCGCGAGATCGTCGAGAGTCGCTTCGATCGCGGCCATCTGATCAGGCGTCTCGTCGTAAGGAAAGCGGGTGCAGAACTCGTCGTAGAGACCCTCCGGCGGGATGAGGCGCGGCGCGGCGCGCGTCACGCGCTGTGCGGCGACGCGGATGAGCTCCCCCGCCATCTCGCGCACGCGTTTCTTGAGCCGCGCCTTGCGCGATTGCCACCCTGCTCCGCCGAGCTTGTCGAGTTCGCCCGTCTCCGAGCCGTAGCGCGACAAGAGCTCAAGATTCTCGACCGGCAGGAAAAGCCGGTCGCCGCCCGCGTAATGAATTTCAAGGCAGTCGTGCGGGGCGCCTGCGGCCTCGATCGTCTTCAAGCCCACGAAGCGCCCGACGCCGTGGTCGATGTGGACGACGAGATCGCCGGCGGAAAGCGCGCTCGCCTCCGCGAGAACGTCCTGCGCGCGCCGCTGCCGCTTCGACTTGCGCACGAGGCGGTCGCCGAGGATGTCCTGCTCCCCGACGATCGCAAATCCCGGCGCCTCGAATCCCTGTTCGAGCGCCATGACGGCGAGCGGCAGCGCGCCGGGCCGCGCCGTCTTCGCCTGGTAGAACGAGGAGACAAGCTCCAGCGGCTTGAGGCCGTGCTCGACGAGGACATGGCTCAATCGCTCGCGCGAGCCGTCGGTCCAGCCCGCGACGATGACGGAGAGCCCCCGCTCGCGCAGCGCACGGATATGCGAAACCGCCGCGTCGAACACATTGGCGTTCTCGTCCTGGCGGTCTGGCGCGAAATTGCGGCCGACGCGCCCGCCGCAATCGACGACATGGGCCGCGCCCAGGCTTGCCTCGAAGGGCGTCAACCGTGCCGGCGGCGCCGCCTCAAGCCGCTCTTTCCACTCTTCCTCGGTGAGGTAGAGCCGATCCGGCGGAAGCGGCTTATAGTCGGCTTTGACAGGATCCTGGGCGTAAGCGGCGCGGCGGGCGGCATAGGCGTCGCGGATCTGCGCGATGCGTTGGCTTGCCGCTTCCTCGGCCCGCGCGTCGAGCACGAAGGGCGCCTCGCCGACATAGTCGAACAGCGTGTCGAGCCGGTCGTAGAGGAGCGGCAGCCAGTGTTCGAGTCCGATGGCGCGGCGGCCTTCGCTGACCGCGGCGTAGATTTCGTCGTCGCGCATCGGCGCGCCGAATTCGGCCGCATAGGCCTGGCGGAAGCGGCGAATGGATTCGGTCGTAAGCTGAGCCTCGCTCATCGGCACAAGGTCGAGCGCGCGCAATTGCCCGGTGCTGCGCTGGGTTTCCGGATCGAAGCTTCGGATCGACTCCAAAGTGTCGCCGAAGAAGTCCAGGCGGATCGGCGCCGGCGCGCCGGGCGGATAGAGGTCGAGAATGCCGCCGCGCGTCGCGTAGTCGCCGACGTCGCGCACGGCGCTGGCGCGGGAATAGCCATTGGACTCGAGCCACAGCGCCAGCTCATCCATTCTCACCGTATTGCCCGGCGCGGCGGAAAAGGCGGCCGAGGCGAGGTAGGAGAGCGGCGGAACGCGCTGGGTCAGCGCGCTGACCGACCCCACCAGCACGCGCGGCCGCTCGAGCGCGCCGCGCGAGCGCGCCAGCCGCGCCAGCGTCGTCATGCGCTCCGCCGAGACGTTGGCGTTCGGCGAAACGCGGTCGTACGGCTGGCAGTCCCACGAGGGGAGGTAGAGCGCCTCGATTTCCGGCGCGGCGAAGGAGAGCGCGTCGATGAGGCTCTGCGCGCGAAGTGAGTCGCGCGCGACGAACACAAGCGTGACCGCGCGCTTCTCGCCGGCGCGCGCGAGCGCGCGCGTAAGGTCGGCCACGACGAAGGCGTCATATCCTTCCGGCGCGCGGGCGAGGGTGACGGCGCCGCCTTCAGCGAGGCAACGCGCGGCGGGCGCGATGAGCTTGGCGGCGTCGCGTCCCGGGGCGCGGGAAGCCGCCTCTGCGATGTCGTTCACTTCCTGTCCTGGGCTGTCTTCAGCGCCTCGCCCGGCGCGGCGCGCAGCTTCGCGAGCAGGGGCGTATCGAACTCGCTTGGTATTTGGGCTCTTCCGGTAAGCCAGGCAAGCACCTTCGCGTCAGGCAGGTCGAGCAGGCGCTCGAACTCGTCGAGTTCGCCGACGCTCATCGCCGCCAAATGGGCGTCGGCGAACCGGCCCATGACCAGGTCCATCTCACGCATGCCGCGGCGCCAGGAGCGGAACAGGATCCGCCGCCGCCGCTCGTCAAGCGCGGCGCTGCTCAAGCTTGACCCGGACATGGGAACGCCCCTCGAGGGCCGGATGTTCGACCCATCGACCGCGTGCATATAGCCGCGCAAATCGCACGTGTCAGTGGCGAATTGAGGCTTGCACGCGCGCGCCCTCCATACGACGTTGTTGAACGGCGCGCCCGCAAAGGGCTCCCGCCTATCTGGCCGGACCCAACGGTTTCTCGCGCAAAATGACGGCCTCCTCCGTCGCTGGTTGGGCGGTCTTCGCCTTGCGGCTCATTCTCCACTCCTCGATCCGCTGCATCACCACATAGAATGAGGGAACGAACAGAACCGCGAGGCAGGTCGAGGCGATCATGCCGTAGAACACGGAGATGCCAATCGACCTGCGCGCGCCTGCGCCCGCCCCAGTCGCCAGAACGAGCGGGAGGACGCCCAGGATGAAGGCGAAAGACGTCATCAGAATGGGGCGGAAACGCAGCCGCGCCCCTTCCACCGCCGCTTTGAGAATGTCCATGCCTTCCGCGCGCCGGTCGCGCGCGTATTCGACGATCAGGATCGCGTTCTTGCTGGAGAGCGCAACCAGAAGGATGAGGCCGATCTGCGTGTAGAGGTTATTGGCCTCGCCGGACCATTGTAGCGCCGCCACCACGCCAAGCAGCGACATCGGCACCGCCATGATCACCGCGAGCGGCATGATCCAGCTTTCGTACTGGCCCGCCAGCACGAAATAGACCAGCAGCATCGCAAGGCCGAACACAAGATAGGTCTGCGAGCCGACTTGTTTTTCCTGATAGGACATCGCCGTCCAATCGTAGCCCGTCCCCTTCGGCAGCACGTTCGCTCCGATCTGGTCCATGATGTCGAGGGCTTGGCCCGAGCTGAAACCGGGCGCCGCGCTGCCTACCACAGTGGCCGACGGATAAAGGTTGTAGAGGCTGACCAGCGGGGGCCCGACAATCTCCTTGATGTCGACCATCGTGCCGATCGGCGTCATGCTTCCGTCGCCCGCCTTGACCTTGAGATTGCGGATGTCTTCGACGCTCCTGCGATACTTCGGCTCCGCCTGGGCGTAGATCTGGAAGACATGACCGAACTTGTCGAACTGGGCGACATAGTTCGATCCGACGTAGTCGGAGAGGGCCGAGAACAGCTGTCCTACCGTAACGCCGAGCGTCTCGGCCTTGATTCGGTTCACGCCGACAAAGATTTGCGGCGCGCCCGCGCGGAACGTCGTGGCCAGTCTCTGCAGAGCGGATTGATCATTGCCTTGGGCGACAACGGTTTTCGCCAACGTCTGCAGGAGCGCGTAATCGAAATCGCCGTTCTTGATCTCGACCTGCATGGTGAAGCCGCCGGCGTTGCCGACCCCCTGGATCGGCGGCGGCAGGATCGGGAAGGCCATGGCCTCGGGAACGCCTTGCATGTCCCCGTACAGACGCCCCACGATTGAGCGCAGATCCTGCCCCGGCTGCTTCAATCGCTCGTCCCAGCCCTTCAGCACGACGAAGGCAACGCCTGCGTTGGCGAGAGTCGCCCGGTTGTCGAGGATGGATATGCCGCTCACGGTGACAACGTGTTCGACACCGGGGATCTTGCTCGCCAGACCCTGGATTTGGCGCATGACCGCGTCCGTGCGCTCCTTCGAGGCGCCGTCGGGAAGTTGCGCGGCGACGATCACATAGCCCTGGTCCTCATCCGGCAGGAACGCGGTCGGCACGCGCGCCAGCCCCCAGATCGCCAATACCACCAGTATGAAAGCGAGGATTACCATTGCGCCCGAGCGGCGCGCCATTGCGCCCATGAGCCCCGCATAGGCCCTCTCCCCGACACCATAGACGGCGTTGAATCCGCGAAAAATGAAGTTGCGCTTCTCGGGCGGCGTCGGGGGCCTCAGCCAGAGCGCGCTCTGCGTGGGCTTGAGCGTGATGGCGTTGATCGCGCTGATGAGGGCGGTTGCGGCGATGACCAGCGCAAATTGCCGGTAGAGTTGTCCGGTCAGCCCCGGCAGGAACGCGGCGGGGATGAACACCGACATCAAGACCAACGTGATGCCGATAACCGGGCCAATGAGGTCGTCCATCGCCTTGCCCGCCGCTTCGCGGCCGGGAAGGCCCTGTTCGATATAACGCGAGACGCCCTCGACGATGACGATGGCGTCGTCGACGACAATGCCGATCGCGAGAACGATCGCGAACAGGGTCGGCAGGTTGATCGTGAAGCCGAGCGCCGCCATGGCGGCGAACGCGCCGATGATCGTCACCGGCACCGTCGTGGCCGGCACCAGCATGGCCCGCCAGTCCTGAAGGAAGACCAGGATGACGATGAGCACGAGAATGGCGGCCTCGATCAGGGTGCGATAAACTTCGGCGATCGCCGCCTTCACGAATTTTGTCGTGTCATAAGGCACGACGTAGGAGAGCCCCTCCGGGAAGGCCTTGGAGAGTTGCTCCATCTTCGCCTGGACTTCTTTTGCGACGGCGATCGCATTTGCGCCCGGCAGGAGCGAGACGGCCATGCCGGTGGCTGGCTTGCCATCGAGCGCAAACGACACGCTGTAGGTCTGGGCGCCGAGTTCCGCGTGGCCGATGTCGCGAATTCTGGTGATGCGTCCGCCGTTCGCTGGATCGACCTTGACAATGATGTTCTCGAATTCGGCAGGGTCGTTCAGGCGGCCCTTCAGGTCCAGCGTATATTGGAAATCCTGGCCGCGCGGGGCGGGAGGCGCGCCGAGTTGTCCGGCTGCGACTTCCTGGCTCTGCTGCTGGATGACGTTGATGACGTCCTGCGGCGTGAGCCCGCGCGCCTGCAAGAGGTCCGGGTTCATCCAAATGCGCATGGCGTATTGCCCGGCGCCGAGCACCGTGACGTCGCCGACGCCGGGGAGTCGGCGAAGCTCGTCCTGAACATTGATAACGGCGTAGTTCGACAGGAACAGGCTGTTGAAGCGGCTGTCGGGTGAGATCAGCGCGACGAACTCGAGTATCGAGGTCGATTGTTTCTTTGTCGTCACGCCTTGGAGCTGCACTTGCTGCGGCAGCGACGAGATGGCGGCCGACACGCGGTTCTGCACCAGAATCTGCGCCTTGTCCGGGTCGGTGCCGATCGCGAACGTGACAGTGAGGTTGTAGGTGCCGTCGCTCGCGTTCGTCGACTGCATGTAGATCATGTTCTCGACGCCGTTGACGTTCTGCTCGATGGGCAGGGCGACGGTATTGACGAGCGTCATGGCGCTGGCGCCGGGATAGCGCGTGGT
>DATJXI010000413.1:0-5138 GCA_035500275.1 Roseiarcus sp.
CGCCGTTTCGGCTAAACTCATCCATGGACGGTCCTCCCGTTGCGGCCCTCCAGCGGCTGCCTGTGGGCGCTTGACGCCGTTTGGGCGGGGCCCATCCACTCCATCATTTTGCGGTCACTCTTGCCGCAGCACCTTCGCCGCACGCTTCTCCAAAAAATCCTTGAGCCGCTGCTGCGCCTCGGGGCTCATCTCGGCGATCACGGCCATCAGCGACTCGGTGAGAAGGCCGCTCGCGGGGTCGCTTTCCGCGATGCGCGGCAAGGCGTGCAGGACGGCGAAATTGGTGGTCGGCGTGTTGGACGCCGCCTTGGCCGCAAGCTCCATCGCCTTCTCAAGACCCTTGCCGTCGTCAACCAGATATTGGGTGATCCCAGCTTGATGGCCCTCCTCAGCGCTCAAGGTCCGCCCGGTCAGCATCATGTCCTGCACGCGCGGAACCCCGACGAGCCGCGCGATGCGCACCGATCCGCCGCCGCCCAAGAAAATGCCGCGCTGGCCCTCGGGCAGGCCGTAGTAGGTCGAGCGCTCGGCGATGCGGATATGAGCGGCGGCGGCAAGCTCGAGGCCGCCGCCGACGACCGCGCCGTGCATGGCGACGATGACCGGCGCGTGTCCAAACTCAATCGCCTCGAAGGCGCGGCGCCACATCTGCAAACGCAGGACGCGCTCGAGCGGCGAAAGGTCCGCCGTGATCTCGGAGAGGTCGAGGCCGGCCGAGAAATGCGCGCCTTCGCCGCAGAGGACCACCGCGCGGATGTCCTTCGGCAAGCGCGCGAAGAAGGTCTCAAGCCCCAGCACCGTCACGTCGTCGAGCGCGTTGCGCTTCTCCGACCGGGCGAGGGCGAGATGCGCGATCGCGCCCCGCCGCGTCGCCTTTAGCGACTTCGGCAGCTCGACGTCGATCGGCTCCTCCGCAGCCTGGGCCATGCAAACACAGTTCCTTTATACGGTATAATCGTTATTGACCATAACCACCTCGCCGAGTCAATATGCCGCTATGAAAGCCGGGCTCAATTCTTGCGGCTCGCTCCCAGGGGACGAACCGCCGGCCAAGTCCGGCGGGATCGATTACGGGCCGCTCGACCGGCGGCTCGGCTATGTGCTGCGCCGGGCCCAAATTGCGGTGTTCCGGGACTTTCTCGCCGCGTTCGAATCGCAGGAGATCCGGCCCGCGCAATATTCGATCCTGACCGTGATCGAGCGCAATCCGGGGCTCAAGCAGGGCGAGGTGAGCGAGGCGCTCGGCATCAAGCGCGCCAATTTCGTCGCCATGATCGACGAGCTTGAAAAGCGCAAGCTCGTGCGTCGCGATCCCGCCCGCGGCGACCGCCGTAGTTATGCGCTCGTCCTCACCCGGTCGGCCAAGCGCCTGATGAAGGAGCTCCACTCGGTCGGTGAGCAGCATGAAAAGAGGATTGCAGATTCGCTGGGCCAGGAGGCCTATCGCTCTTTGTTCCCGCTTTTGAGGAAGCTGGCGGAAATCGGTTCAGACGAAAACAGGGCCGATCTCCAGACGGAATAGTTTCGTTCTAGCTCTTTCAGCTGCGAGCCAGCAGCCAGCCCGGCGCGAGCCAGAACGGCGGCAGGCAGAGCGGCGTCGAGGAAAGCGGCAAGATCGTCTGCCTGATCGTGACGCCCAGCCTGTCGCGCACGAAGGCGCGACGCGCTTCGATTCGCTCCGCGACCGCCGGCCAGCGCGCGGCAAGCTCGCCCCGCAAGGCCGCGTCGGCGAAGACGATTCCGTCCTCGCAGTTCAAGGCCCAGCCGGCCGGCATTGGGGCCGGGATGACGTCCACTTGGAACGGCATGCCCGACGCGATTGGCTCCGCCGAGCCAGGGCGAACCGGCGTATGGAACCATTCGTCGTGGCCGGTCAGGTGCCCCGGGTTGAGCGCGGAGCGCAGGCCGCCGCGCTTGAGCGCCTCCCCGACCGCCTCGAAAATCGCGCCGCCGGAAACGCCGATGTCCGCGGCTTCATACCAAGCGACGAGGCCCTCGAAATAGGCCGCCCCCGTCTTCAGGAACGCGTCGTCCTCCTCCGCGACGAGGCCCGCCCGAGCCGAAAGCCCGCCCCAGTAGCCGATCGCGGTGGCGACGCCGTCGCCGCGCCTCAGGATGCGGCCGCCGGGCGAGCGCAGGCCGACGACCGGCTCGTTCTCGTCGCCGCTCGCGTACATGGCGTGCGCGGTGAGCGGCTCGCCAGCATAACCCATGGCGCTCGCCGCCGTAAGCTCGCAGACGCCGGCCTTTGTCTGCTTTACGATCCGCCAGACGGCGGCCGACGCGCGCGCCGCGCCCCATTCATGCAGCGCGATCTGATCCGCGTCGATGACCGCGCGCAAACCGATCTCGGGGTGCATGAGGACCGGCGTCGCCTCTTTCACGCCGTCCGGGCCCCCGATGATCCGGGCAAGGAGCGCGACGAGATAGTGCGGCGCGAAAAAGCCCGGCGGCGACTCCGCCCATTCCGCCGGCTCCAGATACTTCCAACCGACGAGGCCGACAGTCTGGCCGGCCTTGAGGCCAGCCTCCTTGAGGACCACCGCGAGATTGGGCTTCAGCGACCGGTCCTGGCCCATGAGGCTCATACTTTGGGCGAGTGCGACCTCGAGGCCCGGAAGGCCGGCGAGCGGCGCGTAGGCCTCGCCCTCGTTGCCGACGACGAGCACCCGGCGCTCGCTTGGACCCAGCAGCAGCAGCGCCTCTTCGAAGCGCGGGTCGTATCCGGATAGGAAGGCGAGGTTCGCGTTGTGCTCGCGGTCGGCGTAGACGACGAGCCAGTCGCATCCCGCCCGCGCGTGAGCCTCGCGGCAGCGACCGTCGTAGGTTGCGGAGGGTACGCGCGGCGGGTCAAGGGGCAGGCCGAAATCAGGAACCACGACATCGCGCAGGGCTATGCCCAAGAGGTCCTCCCCAAGATCACGCCACGCGAGGATTGCCCGCGCCGTCGGCCCTGTCCATACTCGCGAAATCAAGGCGGCGGCTTACGGCCACATTCACAGTTTCGCCACGACAAAGCCCGGGCTGGCTTTCCGGCGCGAATTGCGTTAATCGACCCTCAACCGCTTTTCGCTAATTTGATTCAAAGTCGAAGGAGAGAGCATAGGCGTAGGCATGCAGGGGATCGAAGCCACATTCGACGGCCTTTCGTTCGAGGGGGGCCGCGACTCGCGTAAGTCTTTGCTGCATTTGGCATTCGGCGCCTCGGCGCTGGCTTTAATCGTGTGCACGGCGCTGGCGCTCCACCCCCGGTCGCTTGCGCATCGGGACGTGGTCGTCGCGGCGCCGCCGGCAAAGCCGGCCCCCGCTCCCGCGCCGGAAGATGTCGCAAAACTGTTCGGCCAGATCGTGATCGAGCCGGAATGGGCCGCCAAGCCCGCGCCGGCAAATACGGAAGGGCCGCAGACGGCGCGCCTTGAAGCCGCCCCGCCCATGCCACTGCCGAGCCTCGACGCTTTCCCGGCCGCGCCGCCGTCGGCGGAGGCGTCGCCAGCGCCATCCGTCGCGACTGCAGAGCCCGAGGGCCCGCCGCTCCCGCCGGAGCGCGACGTCGCCCGCCTCGAGGAGAACGTGCCTCTGCCGCCGCCGCGGCCGCGCGAATTGGGCCCGGCAGAGCGAGAGCCGGAGCGGCGGGTCGCGCAGCCGCCGACGTCGCCCACGCCGGCCGACAACGGCGACATATTCCAGAAGATGTTCGGCTGGATGCACCCCGCGCTGCCCTCGCCCTCCGCGCCGGGTGTAGCCTCGCGGCCCGCGGCGCCGCCGATCGTCGCCTCGGTCGCGCCTGAGAACCGCACGGCGGTCGCGGCAGTTCCAACCGCGCCGGCGTCGGGCGACGCGCGCGGCGGCAGAGGCTGGTTCTCCGGCTTCATGTCGCGCTCGAACCCGACGGCGTCTTATGACGGCTACACCGCGGTCTACGACATTTCGGCGCGCGCCGTTTACCTTCCGGACGGCACCCGCCTCGAAGCCCACTCCGGGCTCGGCGACCGGCTGGACGATCCGCGCTACGTCAACGAGCGGGCGCGCGGCGCGACGCCGCCGCACCTCTACGAGCTCACGATGAGGGAATCGCTCTTCCACGGCGTGCAGGCGCTGCGACTCACCCCGATCGGCGAGGGCGGCGTTTACGGTCGGGCCGGGCTCCTCGCCCACCCCTATATGTTGGGGCCCAAAGGCGATTCGAACGGCTGCGTCTCCGTCAAGGAGTACAACGCATTGCTACGCGCCTTCCAGAACGGGCAGATCAAGCGCCTCGCGGTCGTCGCCTCGCTCTGATCGGTTGATTGGCGCGCGCCCGCGGCAAGTTGCCACTTTTGCGCGGCGCCTCGTCAGATCAGAGTTGGCTTGAGCGGACCGCCGACGCTCGCCACCCGGAACGTCAGCATGTGACCGTCCTCCTCGCGGACGGACACGTATTCGCCGACCTTGAAGGCGTGGTCGCCGAAGCGGTATCCTTCCTCCTCCTGCTCGGCGTCGCCCGAACTCCATTCGAACGCCCAGGTCGAGCCGCCGCGCCCCCCGGCCCGATGGACGAGCAAGCCGCTGAGGGTTGGCTCGTCTGCCCAGAAGCGATGCGCGAAGCATTCGTTCCGGTGCTGCTTCCACGCCTCGAGGTCGATCTGGCCGTCATCGGTCAGGGGCGCGATGAAGTCGTATCCGTGCCGGATTGAGCCTTGCGGAAACTCCTTCGACCGCGCCGCGTAAAGGACGACCTTGCGCAGCGCGGCGCGCCGGGGGTCGGACATGGGACCATCTTCCTTTCGCTCGCGGTCGGGCGCGAGGCCGATACCGTGGAGGTTCGATATAACGCCGCCCTCGCGCGGCGCAACACTTCCGCTTCAGCGCCGGCGCGGGGCGATACGGCGCTCGTCGAGAACGCTGCCCAGATATTGTCCGTATGCGCTCTTGCCGAATCGCATGATGAGCGCCTCGAACTGCGCCTCGTCGATGAAGCCGAGGTCGAAAGCGATCTCCTCGGGGCACGAGATCTTGAAGCCCTGGCGCACTTCGAGCGTGCGCACGAAACTCGCCGCGTCCACAAGCGAATCGGGCGTGCCGGTGTCGAGCCAGGCGAAGCCCCGCCCCATGCGCTCGACGTTGAGCGCCCCGGCCTCGAGGTAGGCGCGATTGACGTC
>DATJXI010000414.1:0-2167 GCA_035500275.1 Roseiarcus sp.
ACAATGAGCTTCGAGAGCCGGTAATGCCCGGCTATGGCGATCGCCTCCTGGCTCACCCCCTCCATGAGGTCGCCGTCGGACGCCAGCACATAGGTGCGGTGGTCGACGACGCCCGGGAAATGCGCCGCCAGCATCCGCTCAGCCATCGCCATGCCGACCGAGGTCGCAATGCCCTGCCCGAGCGGGCCGGTCGTCGCCTCGACCCCGAGCGTGTGGCCGTATTCCGGGTGGCCGGGCGTTTTGGAGCCGACCTGCCGGAACGCCTTGAGATCGTCGATGGCGAGCCCCTTATCGCCGCCGAGGCCGGTCAAATAGATGAGCGCGTAGAGAAGCATGGAGCCGTGGCCGGCGGACAGCACGAAGCGGTCGCGGTCGGGCCAGTGCGGGTCGGCCGCGTCGAATTTGAGGGCGTCGCGGAAGAGGACGGTCGCGACGTCGGCCATGCCCATCGGCAGGCCGGGATGGCCGCTTTTCGCCTTTTCCACCGCGTCGACCGCGAGAAATCGGATGGCGTTGGCCATTGAATCGTGCGCCGGGGTCGTCGCCATCGGGATCTCCTTGTTCCTCGCGCTGGAAGGCCCCCTCGGGAGCGCCCGTCAGATAGGGACGCCCTCGCAAGCCTGTCAATCGCCGTTCCCGGCCATGCCCGCGTTGACGCGCCTTTCAAGCATCGCGTAAACCAATGGGCGCAAATGGACCGAGTCGAAACCTCAACCGACGCGCTCGAATTGTCGCTGAAGCGCTTGGCCCACGCGGTCGATGTCCTGGAGCTCGCCGCGGAACGGCGCATGCGCCACGACGAAGCGCGGGCCAATGTCGAGGAGGAATACGCCCTCATGCAGGACGACCGCTCCCGCCTCGCCGTTGAACTCGACGCGGCGCTTGATCGTTCCCGCGCGCTGGAGGCCGCCAATATCGAGGCGGGCGAGCGCCTGGCGCGCGCCGCCAAGACCATCGGGGACATCATCGAGGGCATGGACGCGCGGCCGGACTAGCCGGCTCCCATCGAAAGGCTCCGGCGGTGGCGCATGTAGCGGTGACGATCGACGGGCGAAAATACCGCCTGGCCTGCAACGAGGGCGAAGAACAGCGGCTCGAGTCGCTGGCTTCCATGATCGATGGAAAGATCGCCGAGCTGCGCGGTTCGTTCGGCGAGATCGGCGATCAGCGGCTGGTCGTCATGGCCGCGCTGACGATCGCCGACAACCTCGTCGAGGCGCGCGACGACGCGGCCGCCGCGCGCCAGCGCTGCGAAATCGCCGAGGCGACGGCCGCGAAAGCCGCCGCGAGCCTCGAGAAGCTGGGGTCTCGGCTCGAGGCGCTGGCGGCGCGCCTCGCGGGGGAGGAGGAAGATGGGATGAGCAACTAGCTCTGACCCCAAGCGCCTGCGACCTCCGCCGACCATTGAGCCGCCTCCGCAACTAACCTAGCATCCGGATGGTTGGAATGCGCGCGGGGTCGTGCGGAGCAAGATGCGGGTCGTCTTCCTGAGTTCGACAAGCGGGGACCTTCGGGCCTGCCGAGACGCAGCGTATCAGGCCATCGAGGGCCTTGACGGATATCATTGCGTTCGCATGGAGGACTTTGGCGCGATTGATCGGGCTCCCGACGATTTATGCCGCGCGAAGGTCGCGGAGTGCGACCTCTTCGTATGCATCGTCGGCCCGCTATACGGCTCGCGCGGCCCTTCGGGACTGTCGTACACGGAGCGCGAGTTCGACGCCGCCGTCCTCGCTAACAAACCCTGTCTCATCTTCCTGACGGCAGAGGACTTTCCCCTCCCGGCGGATCGCGTCGAAGATGACGACAACCGGAGGCGCCAACTCGAATTCAGGAAGAAAGCCCAGGAGGGCAGGATCGTGCCCCGCTTTTCGACTCCGGAGCAGGTGTCGGTGAAAGTGGTCCAGGCCATCCGCAACTGGGAGAGGTCGGCCCCGAACAACTCCGCCGCCCCGACGGAAAGAAGCGGCGTGGACCCGGGAGCCGGAGCAGGGAAGCGAGCCGAGGAAGAAAAGTCTCGCAAAGAGGCTGAGGCCAGAAAGCTACCTGAGAAGAAGGTACGAACTCGCAGAAGTACTTGGACAATAGGGGCTTCGCTTAGCGCACTAGGTGTTACAGTCACCATCGCGCTCTTTGTTTCTCGATTTAACCTGCTCCCAAATATCCC
>DATJXI010000415.1:0-5485 GCA_035500275.1 Roseiarcus sp.
ACGTGCTTCTTGAGCGCCGCGTCCACCTCTTCCGGCGTCATCAGCACGACCGTTCTGCTGTGCACCGCGCCGCTCACGTTGGCGGCGAGCGAAACCGCGGTCGCGGCGGCGGCGTCCGGAAGATCGAGCACGACGTAAAAGTCGTTCTCGCCAAACGCGTAGTACATGGCGTCGAGCTTGCCGCCGACGCTCGCGGCGGCCTTGACGACGGCCTCGCGCCGCGCCGTTCCGCCTTCTTTTGCGAACCCCTTTGCGCCTTCGTTCGTATAACTTCCGACAATCATGAATTTGGGCATATCTCTTCCTCCTGCAAAACCGGCGTCCTCGCCGGCCGCCAAACCCCATCCTGGCCGAGCGTAAGCGTTCCGGCAAGGAGCTGCGCCTCACGCGTCGCGCCGCGCCTTCGATGGGCGCTGGGGCGCCGGCCAGTTCGACGTTCTTGACGACGCGCGCCTGGCGCGCCAGCGGCGCCGTTCGGGTCCCATGCTTACGCTCGGCCGGCCTGGTCCATTCCCAGCGGCAGCTCCACGATGGGTTTGCCTGTCGCCTTGAGGATGGCGTTCGCGACGGCTGGAGCAATCGGCGGCACCCCGGGTTCGCCGACGCCGGTCGGCGCCTCGGCGGAGGCGACGATGTGGACCTCGACCTTCGGCATCTCGCTCATGCGCAGCGGCTTGTAGGTGTCGAAATTCGCCTGGTCGACCGCGCCGTCGGTGAGCGTGATGGCGTCGTGGAGCGTGGCGCCGAGACCGAAGCCGACGCCGCCCTCCATCTGCGCCCTGATGACGTCCGGATTGACAGCGACGCCGCAATCGACCGCGCAGACGACACGCTCAACCTTAGCGCCTCCTTCTTTGCTCAGCGAAATTTCCGCGACCTCAGCCACGAAAGTATTGAAGCTCTCATGCACCGCCACGCCGCGGAACGTTCCGGCTGGGAGCGCGCTTCCCCACCCCGCCTTTTCCGCCGCAAGTTGGAGAACGCCGGCATGGCGGGGCTTGTCCTTGAGCAGCGCAAGACGAAACTCCACCGGGTCCTTGCCCGCGTTGGCGGCGAGCCGATCGATCATGGTCTCCACGACATAGGCGGTGTGGGTATGGCCGACCGACCGCCACCACAGCACCGGCACGCCGACTTTCGTCGAATGAAGCTCGGCGCGGAAATTCGGAACCGCGTAGGGCATGTCCGAAACCCCCTCGACGGATGTGGCGTCGACGCCATCCTTCACGAGGCTCGCGAACGGGCCGCCGGAGAGAATGGATTGACCAACGATGCGGTGCCGCCACGCGATGAGCCTGCCGTCACCGTCGAGGCCGGCGACCACGTGGTGGACGTAAAGCGGCCGATAGTAGCCGGCGCGCATATCGTCCTCGCGTTGCCAGACCAGCTTGACCGGATCGGGCTTGCCCCAAGCCTTGGCGGCCATGGCGGCCTCGGCCACATAGTCGGAATTGGGAACCGCCCTGCGGCCGAACGAGCCGCCGGCGTAGAGCGTCTCGATCCCCACCTTTTCGGGCGGAGCGCCAAAGATCGCGCCCACGACCATCTGGTCGACCGTTTGCAATTGCGAGCCGGTCCACACCTTCACCCAGTCGCCGTCGAACTGGACGACCGCGTTCATCGGCTCCATGGCCGCGTGGGCGAGATAGGGGAAGGCGAACTCCGCCTCGACGGTCTGAGCCGCTTTGGCGAGGGCCGCGTCGGCGTCGCCGTCGTTGCGCGCAACCCGGCCCGGCGTCGCGGCGAGCTTGCGGTAGTCGGCAAGAAGCTCGCGCGTGCCCTGCTTTTCCGCTTTCGATTCGTCCCAGTCGACCTTGATCAGTTTCTTGGCCTTAAACGCGGGCCACGTCGAGGTCGCGTAGACCGCGACGCCTTGCGGGACGATCTTCGCGTCGAGAAAACCCTTGACCGACCGCGCCGCGTCCGCGTCAACGCTCGTCGCGACGCCGCCGAAGCGCGGCGGATGGATGATCGCGGCCACCACCATTCCGTCGAGATGGACGTCCTGGGTGTAGATCGGCGCGCCGGTGATCTTGGCTTCGGTGTCGAGCCGCTTGAAGCTCTTGCCGATGTAGACGAATTCGGCGGGCTTTTTGAGCGGAGCGTCCTGCGGCGCGTCGAGCGCCGCCGCCTTCTCAGCGAAATCCCCGAACGTGCCGGTACGGCCGGATTTATGAGACAGCACGCCGCCGGCGACCACAATTTCGCTCGCCGGCGCGCCCCACGCCGCCGCCGCGGCGGAAACCAGCATGGCGCGCGCGATGGCGCCCGCCTCGCGATACTGGGTGTAGGAATTGGCGATCGACGTCGACCCGCCGGTGCCTTGCGCGCCGAAGAACAAATTTTTGTATTTGGCCGCATCGGCGGGGGCGAATTCGGCGCGCATTTGTTTCCAGTCGGCGTCGAGCTCCTCGGCGACGAGCGTCGATAGCCCGGTCGCGATTCCCTGCCCCTTGTCGAGGTGCTTGACGATCACGGTCACGGTGTTGTCGGGCGCGATGCGCACAAACGGGTTCGGCGCGAACATCGCGCCCGCTCGCGCGGGGACGACCGGGAGTTCGAGGCCGATGATGAGACCCGCCCCGGTCCCGGCGGCGATCTTGACAAAAGTTCGGCGAGAGAGCTGAACGGTCATGGCGCTCATCCCTTCATGATTTCGGCGGCGCGATGGATGCCCGCGCGGATGCGTTGATACGTCGCGCACCGACAGACATTGCCGTCCATCGCGTCGTTGATGTCGGCGTCGCTTGGCGCGGCGTTCTGGGCGAGAAGCGCGGTCGCCGACATGATTTGCCCGGACTGGCAGTAGCCGCATTGCGGGACGTCGAGTTCGCGCCAGGCGGCCTGCACGGCCTGCGCCGCTTTCCCGCTCAGCCCCTCGATCGTCACGATCTTCATGCTTGCGGCGTCGGCCACGCTTGTTTGGCACGAGCGAATGGGCAAACCGTCGGCGTGCACCGTGCATGCGCCGCATAGGGCCTCGCCGCAGCCAAACTTGGTCCCGGTGAGCTTCAACTCGTCGCGCAGCACCCAAAGCAGCGGCGTATCGGCGTCGGCGTCGCTGCGCATTTGCTTGCCGTTGACGTTGAGATCGAAGGCCATGCTGGAGGTCCTCCCGAAAGCTGGCGCGCATGTTTGCGACTGGAACTTGGCGTCAAAGCGGCGAATTGCAGCCCTCCGCGATCGGAGCCAATGCGCGGATCGGCCTCCTCGCCGGCCGCAGACCCAATTTTGCGGCGCCGGCAAGGAAGTTCCCGAGGGGTCAAAGCCCAATCGCGTGCGTGTCTAGCGAGCGGTCGGGTTTTTTGCCCGTGCTGGGATGACGCGGTGGACAACGGGGATTCGCAAATAGCGGCCACTCGTCGACGGCTTGGCGAACGCGAAAAGTCGACCCGTTGCCGCCATTCCAGGCCGGCCCAATGAACGGGCGGGAAGCGCGGGAAAGCGGCCTTCGGCTGAAGGCGCCAGGAACGAACGTCCACCGAGCGCGTCCCAAAGTGTCGGCGGAAGGAGGGTTACGTCGCGGCCGAACGCGCGGTGTTGCAACGCGCGCTGGTCCGCGCCGGCGGCAGCGTTTCGAAGGCCGCGAAGTCCCTCGTCATGTCGCCCGCGACCTTCCATCGCAAGAGGAATTAGCTCGAGCTCAAGCGATAGGGCCGCCAACGGGGTAGACTGTCTCAGCTTTGCGACAGGTCGGGCGCCCCTCCCGGCGAGGGAGACTTCTCCGAAAAGGGCGTTTGATGGAGAGCTTTTCCCCTGCGCCGCTAGTCGTCGCGGCGCTGAGGAGGAGCCCATGATCAAAGTCGACGTCAGGCAATCTTTCGACGACGTCTGGCCTATCGCCGGCCAGCCGGTTTGCGAGATCGCCCGCTCCGACGCCGCGGATGTCGAGGCTGCGCTGGACGCCGCAAAGAACGGCTCGACCACTACCATCAGACCAAGAACATGCTGGCCAGCAGCCCGAAGAAGCTCGGCTTCTTGTACGCCGCGACAAAGCAAGGCGGCGCGGGGCTGAACCACGCCGCTGCTGCTTTGCCCACAGGAGGGAACGATGGAGCGCTTAGCCGAAGCCGGTCACGCAGATCGAGTATTGAAGGCGATCATGGGAAGCGAGGCTGCATCGTCGCCGATTGTGGCGTCGTGGCAGCGTTCCAGCGCTCTCCATGCTCTCGATCCCGAAACCGTCGCACCCTCCTGGCGGCTGCCCTCGCCTGAGGTCGCATCGGCGCGCGAGCGGCTGGGGCGGCTACTGCACGTCGCGGAGCCAAGTCTCGAACGGCTCTTCTTTGCCGTCGGCGGCGTCGGCTGCTCGGTGATTCTTGCCGACCGGGACGGGGTGATCCTTGAGCGGCGCGGCGCGTCGAGCGACGACTCGGTCTTCGACAACTGCGGCCTTTGGACCGGCGCCATTTGGAGCGAGAAATTCGAGGGCACGAACGGCATAGGCACCTGCCTCTTCGAGCAGCGGACGGTCACGATCGACCGCGACCAGCATTTCTTCGCCCGCAACTCCCTGCTCTGCTGCACCAGCGCGCCGATCTTCGATGAGCGTGGCGAACTCGCCGCGGTTCTGGACGTATCGTCCAACCGGCGCGCGCCCGGCTTTCTCGAACGCGCGCACGACGGGCCCGGCTTCGCTAACCTCGTGGCCTCCGCCGTCTCGGACGCGGCGCGCTCAATCGAGGCCGAGAATTTCCGCCTTGCATATCCGCGCGCGCGCATCGTGGTCGCGCCAGGCGGCGAACGGTTAGGGGCGGCTCGGCTCGCGATCGATCGGGACGATCTTGTTATCGGCGCGACCCGGGCGGCGCGGCTCGTTCTCGGCATTAACGCCCAAACGCTTGCGAGGCCGACGCCGGCTGCGGATTTGATCGACTCTGCGGCGGCGGACGGGGACGACATCGAGGCCGCGGAACGCGCCGTGCTGCAACGTGCTCTCGCCCGTTCGGGAGGCAACGTCTCGAAGGCTGCCAAGAGGCTCGACTTTTCGCGCGCGACGCTGCACCGCAAGATGAGCCGTTTGGGGCTCAAGCACTAGCTAGGTCGTCAGCAGTGAAGCCTATTTCGCGCCCGTAACGGAATGACGGCTTTGGCACGCACTTCGGCCCTTCCCGAAGCAACCCCCGGAAGCCCGCTCTCCGCCCAACCGCGTCGTCTAAGGACACGGTCGGTAACGACCGCTTGACGTGTGCGCCGTGAGAAGGCGGCGCTTCTGCGCATCGTAGAGCCGCAACAGAAAATTTGCGAAGCCGACAATCGCGCCCGCGCCATTGCCATCGTTACGACGAATCGTCTTCGGCAACGCGTGGTAGGATCGGTGCGCGAAGGAGGCGCCATCAATCACCAGCAGTGGGCGGTTCGTGATCATCCTGTTTGGGGCGCCAGCCAAGCGCGAGTTGGTGGTCTCGCACTCCGCATCTGTGGCCGGCTTGATGGCTGCCAACTCCGGCGAAGCTTTGCTTGCCGCAGTTGCGTCGGTGGCCTT
>DATJXI010000416.1:0-9353 GCA_035500275.1 Roseiarcus sp.
GCTACGCCCCGATTGTCATGCCCGCGAAAGCGGGAATCCAGAGGCGGGGGTTCCCCCGTCGGCTGGAGGGGGCGGGGAGTTGCAGGATGTGCGGATGTGCGGATGTGCGCAAAGGAGATCGTAAAGACTTGATACATTGAGCGCGCTTACAGTTCTGCGCAAGCTAAACGTCACGGGCGACCGGGCTCGAAAACTTCGAGCGCCATCGCCCGCGCGGCGATCACCGCTTGCGCCCATTCGCGCGGGCGCTCCTGCGGCAGATTGTGACCGGCGCCCTTGAAGACGCGGTGCTCGTGCGGGCCGGTAAACTTGTCGGCGTGATGGGCCGTGCCCGGATTCACGCCGGCCGCCTCGCCGTCGATCGTGATCGCGGGAACCGAGATCGGCGGCTGCTTGGCGAGGCGCCCCTCGGTCTCCGCATAGGCGGGGTCGCCGGCGACGAGCCCGTAGCGATGCCGGTAGGAGTGGATGACGACCTCGACGAAATCCGGATTGTCGAAAGATCGCGCCGCGCGCTCGAACGCCGCCTCGTCGAAGTCCCAGTTGGGGGACCACTGCCGCCAGAGGAGACGGGCGATGTCGCGCCGGTTTTGCGCGAGCCCTCGCCGGCCGCGTTCGCTGTGGAAATAATACTGGTACCAAAATGCGGCTTCTTCCGTCGGCGGCGCGGGCTCCATGGCGCGCGCGATATTCTGAATGTTGTAGGAATTGCCGGAAACGAGGGCGACCGTGCGCTCGGGCCACAGCGCCGCGACGACGCAGGTGGCGCGGCCGCCCCAGTCGTAGCCGCCGAGCACGGCGCGCTCGAAATGAAGCGCGTCGAGAAGCGCGAGGAGATCGGCGCCCAACGCCGCCTGCTCGCCTGAGCGCGGCGTCTCGGCCAAAGGGAACCGCGTCGGCCCGAACCCTCTGAGGTAAGGGACGATCACCCGCGCCCCCGCCTCGGCGAGCAGCGGCGCCGCTTCCGCGTAAGCGCTCACGTCATAGGGAAAGCCGTGCCCCATGACGCATGGCCAGCCGTCGGCGCGCCCATATTCCGCATAGGCGACGTTGAGGACCCCGACGTCGATGCTCTTAACGGACATGGCCAAGCACTATTATCCTGCGACGGCCGCCCCGCCGAATATCCTTGACGGCCAGTCCGCCTTATTGTGACATTGACCCGTCGAGCGCAAAATCTTCGAAGTTTTGCGTCGCCGACGCAAAGACCTTCGGCTCAGGAAGCGCGAAAAGGGAGGTAGTCATGTGGAGGAAAATCGCCGCGGCAGCAGTAGGGACCACGTTCGCGGCCTTGCTGACTCTGAACGCCTTCGCCGCCGACAAGCCCACGATGGGCGTCGTCGTCAAGATCGGGGGCATCCCCTGGTTCAACGCGATGGAGACCGGGATCAAGGAGAAAGGCGCCAAGCTTGGCGTCGACGCCACCATGATCGGCCCCACGAGCGCCGACCCCGCGCTGCAGGTGCGCGCGATCGAGGACCTCATCGCCAAGAACGTCAACATTATCGGCGTCGTGCCGAACGACGAGAAGGCCCTCGAGCCCGTGCTCGAAAAGGCCATGAAGGCCGGCATCAAGGTCATCGCTCACGAAGGCCCCGGCATCAAGAACAAGGACTGGGACTTCGAATTGGCGTCAGCCAAGGGCTTCGGCGAGACGCACGCCGAACTTTTGGCGAAGAAGATGGGCGGCAAGGGGGAATATGCGGTGTTTGTCGGATCGCTGACGGTCCCGCTTCACAATGCATGGGCTGACGCGGCCATCGCGTATCTCAAGGCCAAGTACCCCGACATGAAGCTCGTTGGCGAACGCTACGGCGTGGCCGAAAGCGTCGATGACAGCCGCAAGACCGCCCTCGACCTCATGGCCGCGAATCCGAACCTTCAGGGCTTCCTGGCCTTCGGCAGTCAGGGGCCGATCGGGGCCGGACGCGCCATCGAGGAGCGGCACATGATCGGCAAGGTCTTCGTGCTCGGGCCGTTCTCTCCAGGTCAGGGCCGCAAACTCGTCAAGGAAGGCGCGATTTCGGGGGGATTCATGTGGAACCCAGCGGAAGCCGGGCGGGTCTTCGTCGTCATCGGCAAGATGCTCGTCGACGGGACCGAGATCAAGGACGGCATGACGATCGAGGGTCTCGGCGTCGTCCATCCCGACGCTGCAACGCACAACATCATCACGGACAACCTGGTGCCGATCAACGCGGACACGGTCGACAAGCTCGCGGAAATGGGCCTCTGAGGGTTCCTGCGGCGGATCGCCCGCCGCTCGAACGAAGACAGGCGCGGCGCCGACGAGCGCCGCGTTTGGGCCGGACGCATCAGTCCGCTTTGCGGCGGCGCGCGTGAAGCGGGTGACCCGCGAATCGGCGACGTACGCAAGCGGCGGCGGGAAGAGGTCATGTCCGCGCTCAATGAAACGTCAGAGGCGTCGGCCGGCGAGCGGGCGCCGGCGATAAGGGTGGAGCGCGCATCGGTCGTCTTCGGCGGCGTGCGCGCCCTCGACGACGTCGCCTTCGAGGTCGGCCGCGGCGAGGTCCACTGCCTCGCCGGCGAGAACGGCAGCGGCAAGAGCACGCTGATCAAGGTCATCACCGGCGTTTATCTCCCCGAGCCGGGCGCGCGGATGGAATACTTTGGGCAATCAGCGAGCGCGATCACCCCGCACGCCGCCCGGGACCGGGGCATCGCCGTCATTTGGCAGGATCTGGCGCTCTTTCCGGAGATGACGGTCGCGGAAAACATCGCCTTCGAGGGCATCGCGGGAAACAAGCTCGGGCTGGTGAACTACAGGGCGATCCGCGAGACCGCCGCTGAGGCTCTCGCGCGGCTTGGGGTCCAGCTCGACCTCGCCGCCCGGCTGAAATCGCTGCCGATCGCGCAAAGACAGCTGGCAGCGATCGCTCGGGCGCTCGCGAGCGATGCAAAGCTCATCTTCATGGATGAGCCAACCGCCTCCCTCACGCAGGCTGAGACGAAGAGCCTTCTCGGCGTCGTTCGGACGCTCTCCCAGGCCGGCGTCGCGGTCGTCTTTGTCAGCCACCGGTTGGCGGAAGTCTTGCAGATTTCTGAGCGGGTGACGGTGTTGAGGGACGGGCGGCTCGTCGGCGTCTACCCGACCGCCGGCATGACGCAATCGCGCCTGACAGAACTTATGACCGGCAAGACCTTCGATAGCGTCGTGGCGGCGCGCGACACCGCCCACCATCCCAAGGTGATCGAGGTCGAGAGTCTGACACGCAAGGGGGAGTACGAAAACGTCAGCCTTACGCTGAGGGCCGGCGAGATTGTCGGCCTGACCGGGCTTATCGGGGCCGGACGCTCCGAACTTGGGCACACCCTGTTCGGAATGACCAGAGCCGATGCCGGAAGCATTCGCATGGGCGGCCAAAAGCTTACGATGAAGTCGAACCGCGACGCCGTGGCGGCCGGCGTCGCCTATGTCCCGGAAGACCGCCTGGCGCTCGGCCTCATTCAGCCGCAGCCGATTGCGGACAATCTCGTCATCACGGTGCTCAAGCGGATATCGAATCGCGAGGGCCTGATCTCACGGGAGAAGAAATCGAAGGTTGTCGAGCGGCAGCTGCGCGATCTCGCCATCAGGATCGGTCGGCCGGAGAACCCGGTCGCGACCCTTTCCGGCGGCAACCAGCAGCGGGTCGTGCTCGGCAAATGGCTCGCGACCGAGCCCAAGGCGCTCATCCTCGATTCGCCGACGGTCGGCGTCGACGTCGGCGCACGGGCGGGCATCTACAAGATCGTGCACGCGCTTGCCGAACAGGGCCTTGCGATCCTCCTGATCTCGGACGAGGTTCCCGAGGTCTATTTCAACGCCGATCGCATTCTGCACATGGCGGGCGGCAGGATCATCGTCGAGTATGATCCCAGGCGCACGAGCCTCAGTGAGCTCGAAGAGGCGGTTTATGCGTAGGTTCGTTCGCGCCTACCCGAACGAAACAAGCCTCTTCGCAGTCCTGTTCGTCATTTCGGCGTTTCTCTCCTTCGCCTCAGAGAGCTTCTTCACATTGGCCAATCTGACGTCGCTGCTCAACAACAGCGCGGTCAACGTGATCTGGGCGGTCGGACTGCTGGTCGTGCTGATCGCCGGCGGCATCGACATCTCCTTCGCCGTCGCGGCCTCGGTGGTCCAGTACCTTTGCGTCTATGTCTTCGCCGCCATTGGCGGGAGCGACTGGATCGTCGGCGTCGTCGTCGCTGGAGCCCTTGGCGTCGCCATCGGCTTCATCAATGCGAGCCTTATCTACTTCTTCAACATCATCTCGATCGTCGTGACGATCGCCACCTACAACGCCCTGTTCGGCCTTCTGATGTTTCTGACTTCGGGACGGCTCATCGTCGACCTGCCGGACTGGTGGACCGACCGCATCGCCATCTTTCAGGTCAAGACGTCCGAGGGCTGGGCCGACCTCGCCTTGCCGGTCGGAGTGATGGTAGCGGCGATGGCGGCGACTTGGCTTCTCGTTTCGCGAACCGCGATCGGACGCCAGCTCTACGCTTTCGGAGACAATCCCGAGGGCGCCCGACGCGCCGGAGTCGACATCCAGCTGATGCAATTCCTCGCCTTCGGCTGGATGGGCCTGATGGCCGGCGTCGGCGGGCTCATGCAGGTCAATATCGTGCAGGAGGTCGTGCCGAACGCGCTCATCGGGCGGGAGCTCGATGTGCTCGCCGCCGTCGTTTTAGGCGGCGCCAGGCTCGGCGGCGGAAGGGGCTCCGTCATTGGGTGCCTCTTCGGCGTCCTCTTGGTGGCGATCACCCAGAACGGACTTAATCTGCTCGGCGTCTCCCCCTTCGCATTCAAAATGGTGATCGGGATCATCATCTTCATCGCGATCTCCATGTCGAACCTGGATCTCGCCGGCTTCGCAAAGCCGCGGGCAAGCGCGAGCAATGTCTAGACTGCGCAAACGGCTCAAGGAGTCGCTCGGCGGCGACGTCGTCGGGCTCTTGGGCTTTCTCGTGCTGGTTCTCTTCGCCTTCAGCGTGACGACGCCGCAGTTCCTCACCATCGCCAATCTGGATTCGATGGCGTTCCAGCTGCCGGAGCTGGGCCTTCTCACGCTGGCCATGCTGATGCCGATCGTCTCCGGCGGCATCAATCTCGCGATCATCTACACCGCCAATCTCAGCGGGCTCACGCTGGCGTGGATGCTGAATGAGAACGGCGGCGTCCACGCGGGCGTCCCCGCCTTCGTCGCTGGCTCCGCGGCTGCGCTTGCGGTCGGGGCCGGCTCCGGCGCCGCCATGGGACTCGTCATCGCCTACCTCGGTGCGCATCCCATCCTCGCCTCGCTGGCGATGGCGATCTTCCTGCGCGGGCTCGGGGAGTTTCTGACCCGAGGCGGCGACATTTCGGGCTTCCCCGATTTTCTGCATGGCGTCGGCCACGGCTACCTTCTCGGCGTCCCGGCGCCGATGGTGATTTTCTTCCTGGCTGTCCTCCTATGGCATGTCATCCTCTCGCAGACCCGGCACGGGTTTTCGGTCTATATGGTCGGCTCCAACATCCGCGCCGCGGAATACTCGGGCGTCTACACCAAGCGCACGCTGACCCTGATCTATGCGCTCTCCGGCGCGATGTGCGCAACTGCGGGCGTCCTCATGCTGACCCGCTTCAACTCGGTTCGAGTGGGCCACGGCGAGGCGCTCCTCCTGGTCACAGTGCTCGCCTGCTTTCTTGGCGGGGTGGACCCGTTCGGAGGATTTGGCCGCGTCGCGCCGGTCGTCGTCGCTCTTTTCATCCTTCAGGTCCTGTCATCCGGCCTCAACCTTCTTGGCGCCAGTCAACACCTCTCGACAGCCGTTTGGGGCCTGTTCCTGATCGCTGTCATGGCCCTGCGCTGGGTCGGCGCGAATTACGGCGGCGCCTTTTTCCGCAAGGAATGAGCCAACCCTCGCCCTTGACGCCGGCGCCCCTCTTTACTAGGGTGCGCTAAGACTTCTGGAGAGCGGACGTGGCGAAGCTTATCGTAAGTTTGGCGCTGGGAAGCGGGCAGGCGTAGGACCTGCAGCCGGCAGCCAGCGCATGACTAAGGCCCCTTCGAGGGCCTTTTTTGTTGCCTCGATTTTGAATTCACGGGACGGAGCACGAGAGAATGGCCAAGCACATGACGGGCGCGGAGATGGTCGTCGAGGCGCTGAAGGACCAGAGCGTCGAGTTCGTCTTCGGCTACCCCGGCGGGGCGGTGCTGCCAATCTACGACGCGATCTTCCACCAGGACAAGGTTCGGCACATCCTCGTGCGCCACGAGCAGGGCGCGGCGCATGCGGCGGAAGGCTACGCCCGCTCCTCCGGCAAGGTCGGCGTCCTCCTCGTCACGTCAGGCCCCGGGGCGACCAACGCCATCACGGGTCTCACCGACGCTCTCATGGATTCGATCCCGCTCGTCTGCATCACCGGGCAGGTGCCGACGCATCTGATCGGCTCCGACGCGTTCCAGGAGTGTGACACGACCGGCATCACCCGCAATTGCACCAAGCACAATTACCTCGTGCGTCGCATCGAGGACCTGCCGCGCATCCTTCACGAGGCGTTCTACATTGCCTCCCACGGGCGACCCGGTCCCGTCGTCGTGGACATCCCGAAGGACGTGCAGTTCGCGAGCGCCCCCTACGGGTTCCAGCGCAACATCCAGCACAAGACCTACCAACCGCAGATCAAGGGCGACCTGGAGCGGATCAAGCGCGCGCTTGAGATGATGGCGGCGGCGAAGCGCCCGATCTTCTACACCGGCGGCGGCGTCATCAATTCCGGCCCGCACGCCTCGATTCTCTTGCGCGAACTCGTGCGAACGACAGGATTCCCCATCACCTCGACGCTGATGGGGCTCGGCGCCTATCCGGCCTCCGACAAACACTGGCTCGGCATGCTCGGCATGCACGGCTCCTTCGAGGCCAACAACGCCATGCACGACTGCGACCTAATGATCTGTGTCGGGGCGCGTTTCGACGACCGCATCACCGGGCGGCTCGACGCCTTCTCGCCAAGGTCGAAGAAGATCCACATCGACATCGATCCATCGTCGATCAACAAGAACGTGAAGGTGGACCTCGGGATCGTCGGCGACTGCGCTCACGTGCTTGAGGACATGGTCCGCTTGTGGCGGGCGGGCGCGCACGAGGCCGAGCCGGCGGCGCTCGCCAAATGGTGGAGCGCCATCGACGGCTGGCGCGCGCGCAATTCCTTCGGCTTCCGCAACTCGAGCGCCGTCGTCAAGCCGCAGCACGCGATCAAGCGGCTCTATGAGCTGACGAAAGGGCGCGACGTCTACGTCACGACTGAAGTCGGCCAGCATCAGATGTGGGCCGCCCAGCACTTCGCTTTCGAGGAGCCCAACCGCTGGATGACGTCCGGCGGCCTCGGAACGATGGGGTATGGCCTTCCGGCCGCGATCGGGACCCAGCTTGCGCATCCGAACTCGCTTGTCATCGACATTGCGGGCGAGGCCTCAATCCTCATGAACATGCAGGAGATGTCGACGGCGATCCAGTACCGCCTGCCGGTGAAGATCTTCATCCTCAACAACCAGTATATGGGGATGGTGCGCCAGTGGCAGGAGCTCTTGCACGGCGGGCGCTATTCGGAGAGCTACACGGATTCGCTGCCCGATTTCGTCAAGCTCGCCGAGGCCTATGGCGCGCATGGGATTCGCTGCGTCGATCCCGCCGACCTCGACGCGGCGATCCAAGAAATGATCGACACGCCGAAGCCGGTCATCTTCGATTGCGTGGTCGACCAGAAGGAGAACTGTTTCCCGATGATCCCCTCGGGCAAGGCGCACAACGAGATGATCATGGCGGAACTTGAGGACGACGCCGGCATCGAGATCGGCAACGTCATCGACGAGAAGGGCAAGATGCTGGTCTAAAAGCCATGCGAGAAAGCGGCCATGTTCAAGCTTGACGAAATCCGGCGCGCGCACGAGCTCGTGCTCGGCGCCCTCCGGCCGACGCCCTCGCTGTCGTGGCCGCTTCTGTCGGCGCGGGTCGGGGCCGAGGTCGTCGTCAAGCACGAGAACCATTTGCCGACCGGCGCCTTCAAGGTGCGCGGCGGCCTCGTCTACATGGACGCCTTGCGGCGGCGCGCCCCCAATGTCGTGGGGATCATATCCGCCACGCGCGGCAACCACTTGCAGAGCCTCGCATTCGCGGGGACGCGCTTCATGCTCTCCGTCACAATCGTTGCGCCAGAGGGAAACTCCCGCGAGAAGAACGCCGCAATGCGCGCGCTCGGCGCGGAGCTCATCGAGCACGGCCGCGACTTCCAGACCGCTCGCGAGGAGGCGGAGCGGCTCGCGGCCGAGCGCAGGCTGCATATGGTCCCGTCCTTCCATCGCGATCTCGCGCTCGGCGTCTCGACTTACGCGCTCGAGCTTTTGAGCGAGCATCCCGACCTCGACGTGCTTTATGCGCCGATCGGCCAGGGCTCGGGTGTCTGCGGCTGCATCGCGGCGCGCGATGCGCTCGGCCTCGAGACGGAAATCGTCGGCGTGCAGGCCGCCGACGCGCCGGCCTACGCGTTATCTTTCGCCGCGGGCCGCGTCACGTCGACCGCGAGCGCCGACACGCTCGCCGACGGCATGGCGACGCGCGTCCCCGACGAAGAAGCGTTTGAAGTCATCAGGAAAGGCGACGCGCGCGTGACGCTCGTGCGTGACGAGGAGATCGCCGCCGCGATCCGCGCCTATTGGACCGACGCGCACAATCTCGCGGAGGGAGCAGGGGCGGCGGCGCTTGCCGCAGCCATCAAGGAGCGGGCGTCCCTGAAGGGACGCAAGGTCGCGGTCGTCCTCTCGGGCGGCAACATCGATTTCGATCTCTTTCAGCGCTGGGTCGCCGTCGCGCAAAGCGCCGCCGCGGCCTGATCCGGTTTAATCGCACGCTTCGAGAAGGACCCTCATGAATATGGTCAAGCCGCTGTCCCCGCCGTCCCCTTATTCCGCGGCGACGATCAAATCCAACGTCGAAAAACACACGCTCTCGGTGCTGGTGGACAACGAGCCCGGCGTGCTCGCCCGCGTGGTCGGCATGTTCTCGGGCCGCGGCTATAACATCGAGAGCCTGACCGTCGCCGAAGTCGCGCACGAGACGCATCTCTCGCGCATCACCATCGCGACCTCCGGCACGCCCGAGATCATCGAGCAGATCCGCCACCAGCTCGAGCGGCTCGTGCCGATCCATTCGGTGAAGGACCTGACCCTGACAGTGCGCGCGATCGAGCGGGAGCTCGCGATGATCAAGGTGCGGGGAAAAGGCGAGAACCGCGTCGAGGCGATGAACCTCGCCGAGGCGTTCCGCGCCAAGGTCATCGACGCCACCGTCGAGAGCTTCATCTTCGA
>DATJXI010000417.1:0-3049 GCA_035500275.1 Roseiarcus sp.
ATTCTTGCCGGCGTGAATGAGAGCGTCGAGCCGCTTGCGCTCCTCGGCGCTCAGCTTCACCACGTACTTCTTGACCGCGATCTCCTTCTTGGCCACGAATCACCTCCGTCGCTGCCCCTTGCGGCGACAGAGATTCAGAAAAACACCACCAATTCCTTGACGCTGGCGACTAGCGTCCGCTTCGTCAAATTTCTTGCTCCACTCGACATCCAACAGCTCCCGCTGTCGGATTGCGAGCTTCTTCGATGCCGTATGGAGAGAGAACTGAATGAATTTGCCGAACTTCAGAATGAGAGGCGTCGGAACGCGGCGGCGATAATACCAAGGTAAGCATCCGACGGGCGCCGCCTTCCGCCATCGCGGTTAATTGCTGACACTGGTTCTGTGCGTAGGCATGGAACCAGGGCCATGACAGCCATCGAAGTCATTACGTCAAAAGAAAAGCGTCGATATTGGACGCGCGCCGAGAAGACGCGCTGGGTTTTGGCGTTGAACGAGCCGGACGCCAACGCGTCTGACGTCGCGCGTCGCGCCGGCGTCAGCACTAGCCTTCTGTATCGATGGCGGCAGCAATTGGCCGCTGCTTACGGATCGCCCCGCATTCGTCCCGGTGACGGTGAGCGCCCCCGCGGCGGAACGCTCATCCTCCGAAGTCAGCCATGGGACGATGACGATCGCGTTCGGCGCGAGTGTTCGCCTGACGATCGAGGGAGCGCCGGACGAAGCGACGCTGTCTCGCGTGATCGGCGAGCTGGCGAGGCATGATCGTCGCCGATGATTGCTTTCCCGAGCGGCGTTCGGGTTTGGCTGGCGACCGGCCACACCGATATGAGGCGAGGCTTTCCGAGCCTGGCGCTCCAAGTTCAGGAAGTTCTTCACCGCGATCCGTTGAGCGGTCATCTGTTTTGCTTTCGCGGGCGTCGCGGCAACCTTTTGAAAGTAATCTGGCACGATGGCCAGGGCGCGTGCTTGTTCACGAAGCGTCTGGAACGAGGGCGTTTTTTGTGGCCAAGTCCGGCCGACGGGGTTGTGACAATCTCCTCCGCGCAACTCGGGCGCCTTCTGTCTGGAATAGACTGGAGACACCCACAAGAAACGTGGCGTCCGACATCGGTGGGATGATGTTTTTGAACTCATGGGCGAATATGATTCTGTCGCCGCATGACATTAGCGTCTGAATCGCTGCCCTCCGATCTGGCTGCCGCGCATGCGATGATCTTGGCCGAGCAGTCGGCGCGGCTTGCGGCGGAAGGCAAACTGGCGAACGCTTGGCAGCGAACGAGACGAAGCTCGCGCCGAGGCCGCCAAAGCGCAGGCGGATCGCTCCAATCATGAAGCCTTGATTGCCTATTTTAAGCTCGAAATCGAGAAGCTTCGTCGCCAGATTTACGGACAACGCTCGGAACGCATGGCGCGGCTTCTCGATCAAATGGAATTGCAGCTCGAGGAAGTCGAAGCTTCCGCGACCGAGGACGAGCTCGCGGCGGAGCAAGCGCCGTCGAAAACGACGACGGTCCGCTCCTTCCAGCGTAAGCGGCCGGTTCGTAAACCCTTTCCGGATGATATTGAACGCGAACGCGTGGTGATCGCAGCGCCGACGAGCTGCCCGTGCTGCGGCGGCAGCCGGCCGTCGAAGCTCGGCGAGGACGTCACCGAAACGCTGGAGGAGATCCCGCGGCGGTTCAAGGTCGTCGAGACGGTGCGGGAGAAGTTCACCTGCAGGGACTGCGAGGCAATCACTCAGCCGCCGGCGCCGTTCCATGCCACCCCGCGCGGCTATATCGGCCCCCGATTGCTGGCCACGATCGTGTTCGACAAGTTTGGAATGCACGTTCCGCTGAACCGGCAGAGCAATCGCTTCAAGTGCGAAGGCATCGACCTGTCGGTCTCGACCTTGGCCGACCAGGTCGGCGCGGCGAGCTTTGCCCTCATGCCTCTGTATCGCTTGATCGAGGCGCATGTCCTGGCGGCCGAACGGCTCCATGGCGATGAGACCACGGTTCCTATCCTGGCGAAAGGCAAGACCGTCACCGGGCGAATCTGGACGTATGTTCGGGACGATCGCCCTTTCGGCAGCCAGGCGCCGCCGGCGGCGGTCTATTACGCCTCACGCAACCGACGGGGCGAACATCCACAGCGACATTTGCAGAACTTCACCGGCATCCTGCAGGCTGACGCATATAACGGTCTCAACGCTCTCTTCGAAACGACGCGCCAGCCGACGCCGATCACGCCTGCTTATTGCTGGGCGCACAGCCGAAGGCTGTTCTTCGAACTCGCCGACATCGCCAACAACGCCCGGCGCGGCCGGAACGCCACAGCGGTCTCGCCGATCGCGTTGGAGGCAGTCAAACGCATCGACGCGTTGTTCGACATCGAGCGCGAGATCTATGACCTGAGCGCCGAGAAGCGACTGCTCGTGCGGCGGGAGAGAAGCTTGCCGCTGCTCGTCGAGCTGGAAACTTGGCTGCGCGAGCAACGCAACAAGCTCTCGCGTTCGTCCAACGTTCTCAAGCCGATTAATTATATGCTGAACCGTTGGGACGGCTTCGCTCGGTTTACGGAGGACGGCAGGATCTGCATGACGAACAATGCCGCCGAGCGTGCGCTGCGCGGCCTGGCTCTGGGCAGAAAAGCATGGCTGTTCGCTGGGTCCGATCGCGGCGCCGACAGGGCGGCCGTCATGCTCACCCTTATCATGAGCGCGCGCCTCAACGAGATCGATCCCAAGGCCTGGCTCGCCGACGTCTTCAGGCGCATCGCCGAAATCCCGCAGTCCCGCCTGCACGAACTGCTCCCGTGGCGGTGGAAAGCAAACGCCGAAAACGCCGCGACGGCTCAGGCCGCCTGAAACCGCTGTCATCATAGCCGACGACGACTATCCGCGCGCGCACTAATACCAACGGCAGGAGGGCGTGACTCGTGGGGGGATTCCCGAATCAGGGAAAGTCTGAATCGATGCTGCTTTCTTGGGCGGGAGGTCCCGGATGGCGGCGGCGATTGCGATCACGCGGTTGGATTTGAGCGCGTCTGAGCTTCGAGCGGCGGC
>DATJXI010000418.1:0-13991 GCA_035500275.1 Roseiarcus sp.
GCGCCTTGGCGCGTTCGAGGTCGATGGCGTCGAAGCCGACGCCGAAACAGGCGATGATCTCGAGCTTCGGGCAGGCGTCGATGAGCGCCGCGCCCGCCCCGAGCACGCCGTTGGTCGCGATGGCGCGCACGCGCGGACCGACCTCGAGCAGGAAGGCTGAGCGATTGGCCGCCAGCCAGAGCTTGTGCACGGCGTAGTCGCGCTCGAACTCCGGCATCTCCCAGTCGGGGTACCGGCCGACCATCAGCAGTTCAGGTTTCGACACCACTATCTCGAGCAATTTGATTGGGTAAATGTCCAATCCGCTGCGACGGTTGTGCAACAGTTGGCGCCATCATCGCCGCCACGGCGCGCTAGGCCGCTGTTTTCTGCGACCATGTCCACGCGCCGTCCTCTGCAAATGAGAGGACAGAGTCGTAAAGCTCGGTCTGTCCCGCGCCCGCCGAAACATGCACGTATCCGATAGATCGTTCGATCAGCTGACGTTGCAATCGATTGGCTTCATCGGGACCCAGCACTGCTTCGATCCGGTCGAGATAAACGAATTGAGGATCGGCAAGAAGCGCGCGCGCGCAGGCGAGAAGCTGCTGCTCCCGAAGCGAAAACCGTGCGCTCCAATCGAACTCGGCGTCAAGCCCGCCCGCCTGCGCCAGTATCTGTTCCAGGCCAAGATCGCGTACGATCTCGACAACGCGATCATCGGAAGGCGCGCTTTCTGAATTCTGATCCTCGAGGATTTCGCGAAGGGTTGCGGGCGGCAGATATGGCCGCTGCGGTAGAAAGCGGACCCCCGCTCTTGAGGGGCGAACAATACGACCTTTGCCGACGACAGCGGCGCCGGCGGTGGCGCGGAACAAAGCGACGCCAGCGCTCTCGCTGGATCCGGTTACGAGCACGCGAGCCCCGGAAGGAACGGAGAGGGAAAGGTCTTTAACGAGCGACGCATTTCCGTTCGGCGACGAGACCGTCAGGTCTTCATAGACGAGAGGGCCGTCGGCCTCCACAATCGTCACGCCAGAGGTCTGGGGCGATTTGGTTTCTTCGATCGCTGTCATCAAGTTGCTGAGCCGCTCGACCACCGCAGCAAAGCTCGTTAGCGACTGGTATTGCGTCACGATTAGCGAGAACGCAGCGACCAGAGTCGCAAAGACCATGGCTGACTGCGTGATCACGCCGAACTCGATCTCGCCCCTGAAGAACGCCGGCGCGACGATGAGCGCCGGAATGATCTGGATCATCCAGTTATACCCGGTGGAAAAGAACCCGACGTTGCGATTGACAGTGGTGATCCTGCGGAAATTGGCCACCAGGTCGCCCAAACGGCCCAACAAACGCTGTCGTTGCACACCCTCATAGCCTCCGACGAGGATCGATTCGGCGTTCTCCCGCACGTGAATGAGCGCGGACCGGAAGCTCGCTTCCTTGTCGAGCTGGTCATAGTTCAGCTTGATGAGCGGTCGGCCAAGGACGAGCGTGATGTAAGAGCCTACCGCCGCGTACAGGACCGCGACCGCGAACAGGAGCGGGCTAATCGTCCACAGCACGTCTGAAAACGCGATAACTGCGAGGCTGCTGTTGAGGAACATGAGAATGAAAGAGAGCGTGGTCGTGGTGAACGCTTTCGTGTCCTCGGCAATTCTTTGATCCGGATTGGCGAGTGCGCCAGAAGCCCCGAGGAGGTAGTACGTCTTATCGGCCAGGTAAACGCTGACGGCTCGCTTGGTGAGCGTCTCTCTCCATAGAACGCCGAGGCGCTCCTCTGCGAATCTCGCGATAACCGCAACGACGGTGGAGGCCGCGAAGACGCTGACGTAATAGACCGCTTGCCGCGTGAATTCGGCGTTGTTGCGGTTCGCGATCGCGGTCATGAAATTTCGCCCGACGTAGCTGTTGAGGACATTGAGGCCAGTGGCCGTGCACAGCAGCGCGACGAGCGAGGCGAATAACAGCTTCGCTCTTGTGCCGGCTTCCGAGCTCGCGAAGTTGCTGACGGAGCCCCAGAAGCGCGCCGCGACCTCTTTGAACGGAATGCGCTGCGTGTCCATTTTCTCAGCCAGTCGTAGAAGCGGGACGTCGCAAGCCTAGTGCAGGGGCTGCAGCTGAACTAGCGCTGTTTTGAACCTTGGCGGGTCGCATGCCGGAGCGTCAGGAAGACGCTTGGGGCTCGGCGAGGTCGGTAACGCTCTCCTTCCGTATTCCCACGCGCCGACAAAGCTGCCAGTCTACGCCACGGCCGACGTCAGGGGACAGCCAATGGGAGAAACGCCGACGGACGTTCTGTTAACGCCTCGTTTTGAGGACTTGAGCCTTACCCGCATTGCCAACAAGGGCGGCCTCGCGTTCACATTTTTCCCGAGCGGGGCCGTCTTCGCCATCGAGCACGAGAAGAGCGGTCGACGAATTCTCATCAATCAGGTTCTCGCCTCTCCGATCGCCGACGGGATGGCCCGGCTCTGCCTTCGCGTGGGGGGCCCCACGCCGGCTGCGCTGCCTCTCATTGGCTCCGAGGCCAGAGTTAGGGTTGGCTCGGCAAACCGGCGGTTCGTCTGGGACGGGGACAGCGACGGGCTTGCGCATCGCGTTACGCTTTGGCTGCATCCGGATCGGGACGTGTGGCTGTGGCGGGTGGAGGTCGCCAACCGAAGCGACAACGAGCTGCCGTGCGACGCCGTTCTCATTCAGGACCTTGGCCTCGGCGACCGGAACTACCTCATGGGCAACGAGGCCTACGCCAGCCAGTACCTCGATCACCACATTCCGCACGATCGGCGCCTTGGGCCGGTCGTCATGACGCGGCAGAATCTTTCGCAAGGCGGCGCTTTCCCCTGGGTGGCGCATGGGTGCCTCGACGGCGCCGCAGGCTTCGCCACGGACTATCGCGAGATCATGGGCCCGGCGGGGCGCGATGCGGACGGGTTCGCCATTCCATTCGGCGTCGACCTGCCGTCGAGGCGGCTGCAATATGAGACGGGCTGCGCCGCGCTTCAGTCAAGTCCGGCCGTCCTCGCGCCTGGCGACACGGCGGCCTGGACCTTCTTCGCCGTCTATCGCCCGGACCATCCGGCGGCCTCTTCGGATGATGATCTCGCAGTCGTCGGCGAGGCTGAGCGCGCCGGCGAAGACTTTGCGCCGCTGGACGTGTCGCTGTCGCCGCCTGTTCGCAGTCTCCTTCACGAGGCGAAAAGCGCCATCTCGGAGCCGCTCGACGACGTCGCCATTCGGGCGCGCTACCCGAGGCGCATGCAGATCGAGCGCATCGATGGTCAGGCGCTGTCGTTCTTCACGCCGTACAAGTCACACAACCGGCATGTCGTGCTTCGCGACAAGGAGCGCCTCGTTGCGCGGCGACATGGCGCCTTGCTGCGCAGCGGCGGCGACATGCTGCCGAGCGAGGCGCTGCTCTGCCTCACCGCATGGATGCACGGCGTGTTCGGCGCGCAGCTCACTATCGGCAACACCTCGTTTCACAAGCTCTTCTCGGTTTCGCGCGATCCCTACAACATCACCCGCGGCAGCGGCCTGCGCATCCTGGCGGAGTTGAACGAGGGTTGGCGCCTCCTGACCGTGCCGTCCGCTTTCGAAATGGGGTTAGCGGATTGCCGGTGGGTCTATCGCCTGCGGGACCGGACGATTGTGGTATCGACAGTCGTCGCTCCGAGCGAGCCGGCCGCGCACTGGCGCGTGACCGTCGAAGGCGCGCCGCTGCGCTTTCTCGTCTTCGGGCATCTCGTGCTCGGCGAGCGCGAGTACGAGAGCGCCGGAGTCATGGAAATTGACGCCACTTGGAAGCGGCTGAACTTTCGGCCGGACAAGCAGAGCCTGTGGGGCCAGCGCTATCCGCAGGCGGTCTATCATCTGGTGACCGGCACGCCCGACGAGGTCGAGGCCGTTGGCGGGGACGAACTGCTCTATCTTGATGGCCAACGGCGCAGTGGCGCCTACGCCGCGATCCGGACCCGTCTCACGAACGGCTTCGCCTTCGCCGTCGTCGGATCGCTGACGGACCCGCCGCAAGCCGAGACGCTGGCGACGAAATACGGCGCCCCGATGGATGAGGCGACGATGGTGGCGAAGGCGGACCGCGCCTGGCGCGCGATCACGCGCGGGGTGCGCATCAAGGGGGAGAAAGCGGACGCGAAGGCGATCGACGCGAGTTTCCCCTGGCTCGTCCACGACGCGATGATCCATCTCACCGTGTCGCAAGGGCTCGAGCAATACACCGGCGCGGCCTGGGGCACGCGCGACGTCTGCCAGGGTCCCCTCGAGCTGCTGCTTTCGCTCGAACACGACCGGCCGGCCAAGGAGATCGTCCGCACCGTCTTCGCCCAGCAATATGTCGACTCTGGCGATTGGCCGCAGTGGTTCATGCTCGAACCCTACTCGGCCATTCAGGACAAGGAGGCGCATGGCGACGTCATCGTCTGGCCGCTGAAAGCGCTCTGCGACTATATCGAGGCGACCGGCGAGTTCGGCTTCCTTGACGAACCTGTCGCATGGCGCCGCGAGGACAATTTCGAAAGGACCAGGCATCGCGACCCGGTTTCGGACCACGTTGCGAAGCTGGTCGCGGTTATCCGCAGCCGCCTCATCCCGGGCACGCGTCTCGTCCGCTACGGCCATGGAGACTGGAACGATTCGCTGCAGCCGGTTGATCCCGCGAAGCAGGACTGGATGGTCAGCAGCTGGACGATTGCGCTTCTCTATGAGCAGCTCCGCCGATACGCGGAAATCCTGCGCCTCGCGGGCCGCGAAGACGCCGCCAAGGAACATGACGCGCTCGCCGCCGCGATGAGCGACGACTTCAACCGCTTTCTCGTCCGCGACGGCTTCGTCGCCGGCTACGCCGTCTTCGCTCTGGAAGGCGGCGAACCGGAATTGCTGCTGCACCCGAGCGACAAGCGGACGGGCCTGTCGTTCTCGTTGATTCCAATGACGCAGGCGATCCTCGGCAATCTCTTCACGACGGCGCAGGCGAAGCGCCATCTCGAGATCATCCGCAAGCATCTCCTCTTCCCCGACGGCGCCCGCCTCATGGACCGACCGCTCGCCTATCACGGGGGTGTTGAGACGATGTTCCGGCGAGCGGAGTCGGCGGCGTTCTTCGGCCGGGAGATCGGGCTCATGTATACGCATTCGCACCTGCGCTACGCGGAGGCGATGAGCGTCATGGGCGAACCGGAGGCGATGTGGGACTCGCTGCTCGTCGCCAATCCGATCGCGGTGACGGATCGGCTGGCCCATGCGGCGCTGCGCCAACGCAATTCCTATTTCAGCAGCAGCGACGCCGCTTTTTGGGACCGGTATCAGGCGAGCGCCGAGTGGGGGCGCGTAAAGGCGGGGACTATTGCCGCGGACGGCGGGTGGAGGGTTTATTCCAGCGGTCCCGGCCTCTACGCTTACATCCTCATCCAACATGTGTTCGGGCTGCGCCGCCGGTTCGGCAGGCGGGTCGTGGCGCCGCGCTTGCCGGGTTTCCAAGGAGGGTTGCGGCTCGAATGGCCGGGAGGGGGCGGATCCGTGGGGGGCAGGGTCAGCGGCGGTCCGAAAGCCAAGCGGCCCTAGCCGCCATACGGCGGTTCGTCACCGCCGGAGCGGCAGGCGAATCGGGCCGAACGCCGGCGAGCGCCCAACCCGACGGCGCGCCTTTGTTCTGGTCTCCGTCAGTTCGAAAATATAAGCGAGGAGCGGACACAAGGATCGGTCCCCGATGGCGGAAGAACTAAGCAAAGAGGGAGGCGCGACGGAGTCGAACGTAAGTCCGGCCGAAGACGGCGTTTCGTCGCAAGTCCTCGCAATGTTCTCTGCGCTTTGGGCTTCGCGCGAGCGCAACAAAATCATTGCGCTTGCCGTCGGCCTCGTCGCCGTCGTCGGCGCGACAGCCTATTCGCAAGTTCGGCTCAATGCTTGGAACAAGCCGTTCTACAACGCGCTGGCGCACAAGGACGTCCCTCTGTTCCTCGAACAATTGGGCGTCTTCGTCATTCTGGCGCTCATCCTGCTTGCGCTCAACGTCGCGCAGATGTGGCTCAATCAAATGTCGATGGTCGTGCTGCGGCAGGGGCTCGTCGAGGACCTTCTCTCCGTTTGGCTTGCGCCGTTGCGCGCGTTCCGCCTCTCGAACGCCGGCGAGATCGCAGCCAATCCCGATCAGCGCATTCAGCAGGACGCGAGCCACCTCACTGAGTTGACGACGAACCTCGGCATCGGCCTCCTGCAGTCGACGCTCCTGCTCGCAAGCTTCGTCGGCGTGCTTTGGTATCTGTCCAGCGGCATGCAGTTCAAGCTCGCCGGTCACACCTTTGGTCCGCCGGGCTACATGGTGTGGACTGCGCTCATCTACGCGGGCATTGCGTCGCTCGTGAGCTGGCTCGTCGGGCGTCCGCTCATTCGTCTCGATGCCGAGCGCTATGCGCGCGAGGCGGACTTCCGCTTCGCCATCGTGCGCGTGAACGAGGAAATCGACGGCATCACGCTCTATGGCGGCGAAGCCGACGAGAGGCGAAGGGTGCAGGCCGCATTCGACGTCGTCGTCAACGTCTCCCGCCAGATCGTGTTCGCCGTGACCGGGTTGACCTGGGTCACGGCCGGCTACGGCTGGTTCACGATCGTCGCGCCAATTCTGGTCGCGGCGCCAGCCTACTTTCAGAGCGGGATGAGCTTCGGGGAGCTGATGATGGTCGTCGGCGCCTTCAATCAGGTTCAGACGGCGCTGCGCTGGTTTGTGGACAACTTCTCCAACATTGCCGACTGGCGAGCGACTCTTTTGAGGGTGGCGAGTTTCCGGAAAACGATACTGACCATGGACGAGCTTGGATGCAACATCAGGCGTATCGAGTTTGAGGTCAGCGAAGATTCTTCAATAACGATCGACGATTTGCGCGTTCTGGCGCCGGGCCTGTGCTTTAAGCTCGGCGAAAAGCACGTCGAGCTTCATCCGGGAGAGCGTGTGCTTGTATGCGGCGAGAATGGGGAGGAACGCGCATTGGTGTTCCGCGCCATAAGCGGCCTTTGGCCCTGGGGTCACGGCCGCATTTCGCATCCGCCTCGCGAGGCGATGATGTTCATGCCGGCGCGCCCTTACGTGCCGCCCGGCGATTTGCGCTCCGCCGCAGCGTACCCGCAGGCTGCAGAAACCTATGACTCCGCGGCCGTAGCCAAGGCGTTTTCGGCCGTCGGTCTCGACCGGCTCGAGTCGATGCTCGACAAGACGGAGCGCTGGGACCGCAGATTGACCGACGACGAAAAGCAGTGCCTCGCCTTCGCGCGCGTGATGCTGCAGAAGCCACAGTGGCTGGTGATGAACGATGCGCTCGACGAGCTCGATCCCGCGTCGCGCGGCCGGATCGAAACCCTTCTCATGAACGAACTCAAGAACGTAGGGATCGTCGCCATCGGCCGCGCCGAGAGCGACCAGAGGCTTTTTTCGCGCAAGCTTCGGCTGGTGCATGACGCCGAGGGGCCGATCCTGAAGCCCGCCGACATGCTGGCCGGCGCGAGCGCAGCGGAGCCCGCGCGCGAACCGGCTTCCGCCGGTTGAAGGGGAGTTTCATGAGCGTCCCCGAAAAGAGCCGTTGGAAGGCGACCGGGAGCGGCGGCGACCCAAATCTCGCCATCGACGACGTCTATGCGACGACATGGGTTTCCGACGCGTCCGAGAATGCATGGCTTCAGATCGACCTCGGCGAGAATACGACGCTCGGCGGGCTCGAAGTCTACTGGGGCGAGCGGTGGCCGAGTGTTTATGAATTCGAATGGTCTCTGGACGGGAAGCTCTGGAGTCGCCTCTGCCAAACTCGCCATGGCGAGGGTGGGCAGGACGTTTTCGCCTTCCCGCCGACGTTGGCGCGATATGTGCGCTGGCTTTGCGAGGATACGCCGGCCGGAAATGCGCCGGAGATCGTCGAGATCAACCTGTACGACTTCGACCACGCCGCTTCCGTCCGCGAACAGGGACGCATCGCGGCCCTTGGATATGCTCCGATCAAGCTGCCGACCGGGCAAAGCGTGACGGTCGATCTGCGCCGCGCGCGCTCGCCGCTCGGCGCATTCATCGAATGGGGCGAGGCGTACGGGACTGTCTTCTCCGTTCACCTCTCCGACGACGGCGACAGCTTTCGCGAGGTCGGCCGCATTCTGACGGGTGACGGGGGAAGCGACAGCTTCTGGTGGCGCTCGACGACGGCGCGCTTTCTCCGCTTCACATTGCATGAGGCGAGCTCGCCTGAAGGAGCGATCGTCAACGAACTCAAGTTGCGCGTTCTCAACAAGGACCGCATGCCGATCGGCGAGCTCGAGCGCGCCGCGCAGAGCGGCCGAGGCGAGCTCTACCCGCAACCCCTGTTGGGACGGCAAATCTATTGGACTGCGTTGGGCGACTTCGACCAGGAGGAGGAGGCGCTTTTCGACGAGTTCGGCGACATCGAGCCGCGCCGCGGATCCAGCCAGCTCGTGCCCCTTCTTAGGGTGGATCAGCGGCTCCATGGGGCGCCCGGCGCCGCCGACCTCAGCCAGTCGCTGGCTGACGGCAGCTTGCCAATTCCGAGCATCGTTTGGTCGGCGGATGACGTCGAGCTTCATGTCACCGCTTTGGCGCGCGCCGGGCAAGCGGTCGCGGAATATCGGGTCGCAAATCGAAGCGCGACGAAGAGAGAAGCGGCGCTTGTCCTCGCCGTGCGCCCCGTCCAGATCAACCCGTACTGGCAGCACGGCGGCCATAGCCCCATCAACGCCATCGCGGTCGACGGCAAACATCTCGTGGTCAACGACCGCGTCTACGCGGCCTTCTCGCAGGCGCCCCACTTCGTCACCGTCGCCGATTTCGACAGCGGCGACGTGGCGCGGCTCATCGACAAGGCGCCGGCGCCAACGGAGAAAAGCCTCCGCTCACGCTCGGGCCTGTTGAGCGCGGCCGGCGAGTTCAATTTCTCCCTAGCGCCGGGCGAGAGCGTGGCCGTCGTCGCGGCCTTGCCGATGCGCGATGGCGCGACGCCGGACGCCGGCCTGGCGTTTTCCGCCTTCCGCGAGGGCGTCGTCGCAAGGTGGCGCGACAAGCTCGGGCCGCGCAGGATCAGCGTCGGCGACCGCGAGGTCACCGACACGGTCGCGGCGCAAACGGCGCTCATCCTCGTCAATGCGACGCGGCATGCGTTCAAACCGGGGCCGCGCAATTACGACCGCACCTGGATTCGCGACGGCTCGTCCCAGGCGCTCGCGCTGTTGTGGGCCGGATTGATCGAGGAAGCCAAAGCTTACGTTCTCTGGTACGCGAAGCGGGTCTACGACAACGGCATGGTGCCGCCGATCCTCAACGTCGACGGCACGGTCAACAAAGGCTACGGCAGCGACATCGAATATGACGCCCAGGGCGAATTCGTCGGCGCCGCGGCCGACGTTTATCGCGTCACGCGCGACGAGGCCTTTTTAAAGGCCGTCTACGAGCCCGTCGTGCGCGCCACGAAATTCATCGAGGAATTGTGTGCGCGTACGAACGCGCGCCACGGGCCGGAGAGCCGCTTCTTCGGGCTCATCGCGCCCTCCATCAGCCACGAGGGTTACAGCAAGCCGTCCTACAGCTATTGGGACGATTTCTTCGCGCTGAGCGCGTGGCGGAACTGCGAGTACCTGGCCAACGAGATGGAGGACACGACGGTGGCCGCTTACGCGCGCGCGAAGGGCGAGGAATTCGCGGCGAATCTCGCGCGCTCCGTTCGCATGACATCGGAAGGGCTGGGGAAGGGCCTCATCTACGCATCGGCCGACCGGGAGGATGTTGACCCCACGTCCATCTCGATCGCATTCGAGCCCTGCCGGGTCGAGGACGTTCTTCCCGCCGCCTACCTAAGAGCCACCTACGATCTCGCCTCCGATCGCGTGAAGCGCATCTCCTCGCCGGACTTCGAGGGAAACTATACGCCTTACGAGGCGCGCAACATCAACGCGTTCGTCGCCTTGGGGAGACACGAGGACGCGTACCGCATGCTCAAGACTGTTCTGGCGGGCCGAAGGCCTCCTGCTTGGCGCGGCTGGGCGGAGGTCGTCTGGAGCGACCCGCGCGCGCCCGACTACATCGGCGATATGCCCCACACCTGGATCGGCGCCGAGCTCGCGACAGCGGTGCGCCGCATGCTGCTGCGCGAAAACGGCGCGACGCTCGAGCTCTTCCGCGCGGTCCCGGACGCCTGGTGGGAGGGCGAGGGAATCGCGCTGCGCGACTTGCCGACAGGCTTCGGCCTCGCCAACCTGACAGCGCGGCGAAGCCGGTCGCAAGCGACGGTCGAACTCTCGCTCTCCGGGCCAGCGCCGGAGCGGATTCGAGTCCGGTATCCGCGCGCGCTGCTCGCTCGCGTCGACGGCAATCCCGTCGAAGTCAGAGGCGATGTCATCGAGGTGGCGCGGATGCGACGGCTCGAAATCGACTTCTGATGACGGTGTAAAGTTGCTTCCGCAATCGACCTTCCCCGCCCGTGTGCAGGAAGGGTTGCGCGCCGCCTTTTAGGGCAGAAGGCGCTTAACTCGGATCATAGCCGCGCGGGCAAGGCGTTCATAGCCAATCGGCATTTCCCGCCCGGCCGGCGTCAGGACGATATTTTCGGGGACCAATTGCAGGGGAGCACGACCATGCAACGCGCCAACATTCCTGAGTCTCGGCCGCGCGTCGTCATCATCGGCGCCGGCTTCGGAGGTCTGACGGCGGCCAAGACGCTCGGCAAAGCGCCCGTCGATCTCGCCGCCATCGGCCAGCAGAACACCACGACCTGTTCCAGCCGCTGCTCTACCAGGTTGCGACAGGCCCGCACGATCGTCTGTGCCGCGCCTATGTCGCGAATCGAATTATGGCGGAGCTTGCGGGGCTTCTCCGCCCTTCGACTATCGCGATTTACGGCTCGCTTGCGACGGTCGGCCGCAAATACCCGGTCGTGCAGATTGGGCGGCTGCGACTTGCAGGCTTCGCGGCTTGGCTCATCTGGTGCGTCGCGCACATCTACTATCTCATCGGCTTTCGCAACCGACCGTCGGTCATGCTCAAATGGGCCTGGAACTATGTGACGCCCCTCGCTCGATCGTGGCGCGCGACACACTCCCCGCGCACGGCCGATGGCTCGATGCCCTCCGTGATCAAGAAGGCCGACGCCTGATGAAGCCTGACATTCTCATGCACTATCGCCCTAATGCTTTCATCCAACGCGGGGAAACGAGTGTGCAATCGAGTTTGCGGGAGAGTTCGTCTAGAAAGTCAGTGGCGCTCGGAAGTCGCAAACGGTTCACCCCAGCGCTCTTTCGTCCTCCCGGCCGCTTGCGACGCTCTCTCTTAGCATTTCGCCCGTTGAGGAGGCCCGCTATGGAGCGCTTGAAACTGGAAACCGCTTATCTCCACGCGTTGGACACGCTGATGTCGGCTGTTGACGAGCGCCAAATGCAAGCCGCAATATCGCGCCTGCGCCGCGCCCAGGCTCGCTTGCACGGATGGAAAATGCAGGGTCTCCATGATCCTGAGCGCCGTGGTCTGCGCCGTCGCCATCAAGTGGCCCGAGCGGGTTGCCGCTTTCCTGCTAGCCGGCATCTGGCTCAAGCTACAGGACTATAGGCCAATGAGGCTCGCAGTCTCCATCGACAATAGCGAGATCGACCGGCGCGTCCGAAACGCGAGTTGAACGCATAACCAAGGGGATGGCCGCAAACCAGAGCGTCATCATCGGTCGCCCGGAGATTGGCGCTTAGTCTGGTCAGCCATGCGGCGACCGCTTGGCTCCACGTCGCGAGCAGCCCGTCAGCGGGCGCGTCGGAACTTCCGGTCCGGGTCGTTTTAACTGGCGGAGCGGGGCCGGCGCCCGCCTTGCCGACGAACCAGCTACTTCTTCTTCGGCATGTAGAGGTCGGTGAGCGTCCCGGCGAAAGCTTCCGCCGACATGGCGAAGGTTTCGGAGAGCGTCGGGTGCGGATGGACGGTGAGGCCGATGTCCTCGGCCTCCGCGCCCATCTCGATGGCGAGCACCGCCTCGGAGATGAGGTCGCCGGCGTTCGGCCCGACGATGCCGCAGCCGAGGAGGCGGTTGGTCGCCTCGTCCCAGAGCGTCTTCGTCAAGCCCTCGTCGCGGCCTAAAGACAGCGAGCGGCCGCTCGCCGCCCAGGGGAAAACGGCCTTGCCGTATTTCATCCCTCTGGCCTTGGCCTCGGTTTCCGTGAGGCCGATCCAGGCGACCTCGGGATCGGTGTAGGCGACCGAGGGGATGCCCTTGACGTCGAAGGCGGATTTTTGGCCGCTCGCCACTTCCGCCGCGACCTTGCCCTCGTGCGTGGCTTTGTGGGCGAGCATCGGCTGGCCGATGACGTCGCCGATGGCGAAGATGTGATGGACGTTGGTGCGCATCTCGCGGTCGGCGGCGATGAAGCCGCGCTCGTCGACCGCGACGCCGGCGGTCTCGGCGCCGATCGCCTTCCCGTTCGGCCGCCGGCCGACGGAGACAAGCATGGCGTCGAATATCTCGGTCTTCGTCTCGCCGCCGCCCTCGTAAGTGACGCGCAGGCCCTCCGGCTCGGCGACGACCGCCGTCACCTTCGTGTTCAAGAGGATCTTGTCGTAGAGCTTGGCGATGCGCTTGGCCAAGGGCGCGACGATGTCGGCGTCCGTCCCCGGCATGAGCTGGTCCATCATCTCGATGACGGTGACGCCGGCGCCGAGCGAGCGATAAACTGTCGCCATTTCGAGGCCGATGATGCCGCCGCCCAGCACCAGCATCCGGTTGGGCACGAAGCGCAGCTCGAGCGCGGCGGTCGAGTCCCAGATGCGGGAGTCGGCGGGAATGAAGCCGGGCGCGACCGGCTCGGAGCCGGCCGCGATGATTGCCTTCGCGAAGCGCACCACCTGCGAGCCGTCCGCGGTTTCGACCCGCACCGTGTATGGCGAAGTGAACTTGCCGTCGCCGTTGAGCGCCGTCACCTTGCGCTGACGGGCGAGCCCGGTGAGGCCCGTGGTCAGGCGCTTGACGACGCCGTCCTTCCATTTGCGAACCGCGGTGAGCTCGATGTCCGGCTGCCCGAAGCTCACCCCATGCGCCGCCATTGCGGCGGCGTCGTCGATCGTCTTGGCGACGTGCAAGAGCGCCTTCGACGGGATGCAGCCGACATTGAGGCAGACGCCGCCGAGCGTCGTTCGCTTGTCGACGAGCACCACTTTCTGGCCGAGGTCGGCCGCGCGGAACGCCGCGGTGTAGCCGCCGGGGCCGGCGCCGAGAACAAGGACGTCGGTCTCGAAATCCGCGGGCTCCAGCTCAGCCGGCGCGGGCGCGGCGGCGGGCGCCGGCGCCGGCGCGGCCGCTTCTTGAGCCCCCGTGCTCGCATAGATCGCAAGCAGGCTTCCCTCGCTCACCTTGTCGCCGACCTTGACGTGGACTTCCCCGATCACCCCATCCTCGGGCGCGGGCACGTCGAGCGTCGCCTTGTCGCTTTCGAGGGTGAGGATCGTCGCCTCTTTCTTGACGCTGTCGCCGGGGGCGATGTTGATCTCGATGATCGGCACGTCCTTGAAGTCGCCGATGTCGGGAAGGCGGATTTCTTTCGCCATGGATCTGGCTCCCGAGCGTCAGAGGATGACGCGCCGCATGTCTTCGACGACGCCGGCGAGGTGGCGCATGAAGCGCGCCGCCGCGGCGCCGTCGATGACGCGGTGGTCGTAGGAAAGGCAGAGCGGCAGCATGAGCCGCGGCTCAAACGCCTTGCCGTCCCAGACCGGCGCCATTTTCGAGCGCACGACTCCGAGAATGGCGACCTCGGGCGCGTTGACGATCGGCGTGAAGGCCGTGCCGCCGATGCCGCCGAGCGAAGAGATCGTGAAGGTCGCGCCTTGCATCTCCGCCGGCGCGAGCTTGCCCGAGCGCGCCTTCTCGGAGAGCGCGCCAAGCTCGCGCGCGAGATCGATCACGCCCTTCTGGTCGACGTCTTTCACCACCGCGACAACAAGACCTTCGGGCGTGTCGACGGCGACGCCGATGTGC
>DATJXI010000419.1:0-37077 GCA_035500275.1 Roseiarcus sp.
GCGGCTGGCGCTCCGGCGCGGTCGTCGAGAGCCGAGAGCTCACCCAGTGGTTCTTGAAGATCACCGACTTCTCCGACGACCTGCTCGCGAGTCTCGACAAGCTCGACCGCTGGCCGGAGAAGGTGCGCCTCATGCAGCGCAACTGGATCGGCCGCTCGGAAGGCCTGATGATCCGGTTCGTCATCGATCCGGCGACGCTTGGCGAAGTGGCTATGGAGCAGGGGGCGGGCGAACTCGAGATCTACACGACCCGGCCCGACACGCTGTTCGGCGCGAAATTCGTGGCGATTGCGCCCGATCACCCGCTGGCCGCCACGGCGGCGAAGCATGACCCGGCGCTTGCCGCCTTTGTCGAGGACTGCCGTAGGGTCGGGTCTTCGGTCGCGGCAATCGAAACGGCGGAGAAACGAGGCTACGACAGCGGCCTGCGCGTGTTCCACCCGTTCGACTCCGAGTGGCGGCTTCCGGTCTACGTCGCCAACTTCATTCTCATGGAATACGGCACGGGGGCGATATTCGGCTGCCCGGCCCACGATCAGCGCGACCTCGACTTCGTCCGCGTCTATGGCCTCGGCGCGACCCCGGTGGTCTGCCCGCCCGGAGTCGATTGCGCGACCTTCACAGTGAAAGACGTCGCCTACGAGGGCGAGGGGACCATGATCAACTCGCGCTTCCTCACCGGCATGACGAGCGAGGCCGCCAGAGACGAGGTCGCGCGACGGCTTGAAGCTGTGACGATCGGCAACGCGCCCCAGGCGAAGCGGCAGGTGAATTATAAACTGCGCGACTGGGGCGTCTCGCGGCAGCGATACTGGGGCTGCCCGATCCCGATCATCCACTGCGAGGCCTGCGGGATCGTTCCGGTCCCGGACACGGATCTGCCGGTGCGGCTGCCCGAAGACGTGACCTTCGATCGGCCGGGCAACCCGCTCGACCGCCACCCGACCTGGAAGCACGTCGCGTGTCCGCAATGCGGCGGGCCTGCGCTTCGCGAAACTGACACGATGGACACGTTTGTCGATTCGTCGTGGTACTTCGCGCGCTTCACCGATCCTTCGGACGACCAGGCGCCGGTCGACCGCGACATTGCGAACGCTTGGCTGCCGGTCAACCAATATATCGGCGGGATCGAGCACGCGATCCTGCATCTGCTTTACTCGCGCTTCTTTGCCCGGGCGATGCGCAAATGCGGCTATGTCGATCTCGACGAGCCCTTCGCCGGCCTTTTCACTCAAGGCATGGTCGTCCATGAGACATACCGTGACGCGCAGGGGCAGTGGATCGCCCCGGCTGACGTTCGCGTTGAAACGGACGGAGCGACCCGCCGCGCCGTTCTTGCGAGCACGGGCGAGCCGATCGAAATCGGCCCGGTCGAGAAGATGTCGAAGTCGAAGCGCAACACGGTCGACCCCGACGACATCATTTCGACCTACGGCGCCGACACCGCACGTTGGTTCATGCTGTCCGACTCGCCGCCTGAGCGCGACGTCATTTGGACCGAAGCCGGCGTGCAGGGCGCGTACAAGCAGACGCAGCGCCTATGGCGCCTCGTTTGCGAGATCGAGCGGGTCGTAGGTTCGGAACGGCCGGCCGCGCCGGAAGCCTTCGGTGAGCAGGCCATGCGTATCCGCAGGATTGCGCACGGAGCGCTCGCCAAGGTCGAGGACGAGATCGAGCGGTTGCGCTTCAACGTCTGCATCGCGACGATCTACGAATTCGCCAACGGCTTAAGCGCCGCCGTCGGCGAAATCGATCAGACCCCGATTGCCGACGATGTCCGCCACGCTTTCGCCGAGGCGGGAGACATCCTCGTTCAATGTTTCGCGCCGATGATGCCGCATCTCGCCGAGGAATGCTGGGAGGCGTTGGGCCACAAGACCTTCGTGTCGCAGAGCCCTTGGCCGGTCGCCGACCGCAGCCTCATCGTCTCGGACCAAACGATCTATGTCGCGCAGGTGAACGGCAAGAAGCGCGGCGAATTAACGATCGCGCGGGATGCGGACGCTCAGGAGGTCGAGCGGGCTGCGCTCGCCCTCGACGGCGTCGTGCGCGCGATGAATAATAAACCGGTCCGCAAGATCGTGATCGTGCCCAACAGGATCGTCAATGTGGTGGTCTAAGTTTCTTGCCGCCGCGGCCTCGGTTTCTTTCGCCGCCGGTCTGTCCGGCTGCTTCCAGCCGCTCTACGGCGAAGCCGCGCACCCGAACCTTGCCGCCGATCTGCGCGCGATCGAAGTCTCGCCCATTCCCAACCGCATCGGCCATTACTTGGCCAACAACCTCATCACCGACCTCAACGGCACGGGCCAAACGCCGCCGCCGAAGTATCGGCTGACGGTGACCGTGGCGCTCGCCACGCAGACGCCGACGGTCAATTCGGAGCTCAACGTTGCTACGTCGGCGACCTTGACCGGCGAAGCCACTTACACGCTGACAAGAGTGGATGGCGGCGCAGAGATGCTTAAGGGGAACGCCGTCGCCGCAGCCTCGTACGATCGGACCCAGCAGCGCTACGCGGGCTTGCGTTCGGCGCGCGACGCCGAGATCCGGATCGCCCGTGCGCTGTCGTCGGAGATTTCGTTGCGCCTCGCCTCGACGCTTGCGGAGAAAAGCTCATAAGGCCTTGCCTGTCTCCTCCAGAACTCTAGCTTAGGGAATGCTGTTTTTTGCGCTGCAGCGTCTCGCGGTTTTGGCTGCGACGCTCCTCTTCGCCTCGATCGTCGTCTTCGCGATGATGAGCGTGCTGCCGGGCAACGCTGCGCAGACCTTGCTGGGCCCAACGGCAACGCCGGATGCCGTGGCCGCGCTCTCTCACAAGCTCGGGCTGGATCAGCCGCTCCTCGTTCGCTACGCCGGTTGGATCGGCGGCGCGCTGCGCGGAGATCTCGGGCTTTCTTACGCCTACGGTTCGCCCATCGCGCCGCTGATCGCATCGAGTCTTGCGGTCAGCGCGCCGCTCGCGGTGATGGCGATGGCGCTTGCGGCCGCAATCGCGCTCGCCGCCGGGGTTTACGCGGCCGACCGGCGCGGGAAGACCGGGGATGCGATCGTGATGGGCGCGAGCCAGATCGGCCTCGCCGTCCCCAATTTCTGGCTCGCGATCCTTCTCGTGATCATCTTCGCAGTGACGCTGCGCGTGGCGCCGGCTGGGGGATTTCCCGGCTGGGGCGAGCCACTTCGCGCCTTGGGCGCCCTGATCCTCCCCGCCGTCGCGCTGGGGGTCGTGCAGGCGGCGATCCTCACCCGCGTGACGCGTTCGGCGGTGCTTGAGGCCCTGAACGAAGACTTCATGCGCACGGCGCGCGCCAAGGGCGTCGCGCGCGGCGCGGCGCTGTGGCGGCATGCTTTGCCGAACGCGCTTGTTCCCATCCTCACGATCATGGGGCTGCAATTCGCCAATCTGATCGCCGGCGCCATCGTGGTCGAGAACGTTTTTGTGCTGCCGGGTCTCGGCCGCCTTGTGCTGCAGTCGATCTCCAACCGCGACACGCTCGTTGTCGAGAACTGCGTGATGCTGACGGCGATCATCGTGATCGCGCTCAACTTCGCGGTGGATCTTGCTTGCGCCGCCATCGATCCGCGCTTGCGGGCGCGTCCCGCATGACATGGATGAGCCGGCCACACATGCGAGGAGGCGCGAGCCTCTGGATCGGCGCGGCTTTGGTCGGCGCCCTCCTTGCGGCGGCGGCGGTTTCGTTCGTCTGGACCCCGTACCCGCCGGCCGCCATCGACATTCCGCACAAGTTCGCACCGCCCTCTCTTGCGCATTGGTTCGGCACCGATAGCCTCGGGCGCGACGTCGCGTCGCAACTGCTGGCGGGCTCCCGCGTCTCGATCCTCGTCGGAGTGGTGGCGGTCGGCATCGGCCTGGTCTTCGGCCTCGCTTTGGGTCTCGTGGCCGCTTTCTCAAGGGGTGTGGTCGAGGACGTAATCATGAAGGCCAGCGACTTCCTGTTCGCCTTTCCCGCGCTTCTCTCGGCGATCATGCTCACCTCAACTTACGGCCCAGGCGTCGTCAACGCCATCATCGCCATCGGCGTCTACAATGTGCCGGTCATCGCGAAACTCACGCGCGCGACCGCCAACGGCGTTCTCGCGAGAGAATATGCGCTCGCGGCGCGGGCCGCCGGTCGGGGCCCTGTCGCGATCGCGTTCGATCATGTACTGCCCAACATCGCCGCCGCGCTCATTGTGCAGGCGACGATCCAGTTCGCCATTGCGATCCTGGCCGAAGCCGCGCTCTCCTACCTCGGCCTGGGGGCGCAGCCGCCGCAAGCGTCATGGGGGCGGATGCTCGCCGAGGCGCAGAACGTCCTCTATAACGCGCCGCGACTCGCGGTCTTTCCCGGCGTCGCGATCGCGCTCAGCGTGCTCGGCTTGAACCTGCTCGGGGACGGCCTGCGCGACGCGCTTGATCCCAAGCTCAAGGCCAGAAGCTGAATGCTTCTCGAAGTCTCGAACCTGACGATCGACATACGGACGGCAAGCGGCGCCGAGCGTGTCGTCAACGGCGGATCGTTCTCGCTTGATGACGGACAGAGCCTCGGCGTCGTCGGCGAATCCGGCTCGGGCAAGACCATGACATCGCTCGCTCTCATGGGACTTACGCCGGAGAGCGCGCACGTAAGCGGCTCGATCCGCTTCGAGGGCCGCGAACTCGTCGGGCTCGGCGAAGATGAGATGCGCGCTTTGCGCGGCGACCGCATTGCGATGGTCTTTCAGGAGCCGATGACGGCCCTCAATCCGCTTCATCTCGTCGGCGCGCAGGTCGCCGAACCCTTGATCCTGCACCGCGGTATGACGAAGGCGGCGGCGGGCGCGCGGGCGGTGGAACTGCTCGAGCATGTGCGGCTCGCCGATCCGGCGCGCGCGGCGCGTGCATATCCGTTTGCGCTTTCCGGCGGGGAACGCCAGCGGGCGATGATCGCTATGGCGATCGGCTGTTCGCCTCGCCTGGTGATCGCCGACGAACCGACCACCGCGCTCGACGTCACGGTCCAGGCGCGCATACTCGGACTCATCGACGGCTTACGCGCCGAATCCAAGATGGCGCTCGTGCTCGTTAGCCACGATCTTGCGGTCATCGCCGGTCATTGCGATCGTGTCATCGTGATGTACGCGGGGACGATCATGGAGAGCGGCCCGGTCGAGGCCGTTCTCACAGAGCCACGAAATCCCTACACGCTCGCCCTGCTCGAGGCCCGGCCGCGCCCTGGGGCGCAGCGAGGCAAGCGTCTCAAGACGATTCCGGGCTCCCCGCCGCTACACCACGAGTCTCGTCCAGGATGTCCATTTGCGCCGCGCTGCCCGCTTACGATCGAGGCCTGCCGGACAACGCCGGCGCCGGAAATCATGTTTGGCTCGGATCGGGTTTCGCGCTGCCATCGCGCCGTGGAGCTTACATGAACGCGGATCATGCGAGCGACGATTCGGCTCTCGCTACAGCGTTCTTCCAACGAGACTCCTCCTTCCTCAGTCGAGAACCTGCATGATTTGATTGCTGCCGGGCACGAGGAGGACTCGGTGTCCGTTGACAATGACGGCGCCGACTCCGCCGCCTGGAAAGAGTGAATTCGAGCTTTCGGGGAGCCTCTGTCCGGGAACGACCGGGCCCGAAATGGAGAAAGCCGGTCCGCCCTGTTGTGAGGCGTTGGGGCCTGCAAATCCTCCGACAGGTCCCGTCACCGCTCCGTTTTCGCCGATCGCGCCTCCCAGTGGCTGATCCAGCTGACTGCGGCCGCCTACGGGGCCGATGACCGCGCCGTTGCTGCCGATCGGGCCGCTAAGGGCGCGATTTCTGCTCGCCGGACCGCCGACAGGCCCCAGAACGGCTCCGCTCTCGCCGATGGCTCCGGCGCCAGATCGGTCGTTGACTTGCAGACCGCCGACAGGCCCGACAACCGCTCCATCGCTGCCGATCGCGCCCGAGACCGATCGGTCAACCTGCTCGAGATCGCCGACAGGTCCAGTCACCGCTCCATCGGCGCCAATATCGCCATTGACCGTTTGGTCGCTGCCGGCATGAGCGAGACCGGGAGCAAAGAATATTGCGGTTAGGACAATCGCGAGCGTTTTTCCCATGGGGACGACTCCGCTGCTGGCGCGCTCATTCTCATATAGCCAATCCTGCTGATGGGCTACAGGGCGCGTATGCAAATAATTTCGGACCGATAACCGACTAGCCGCAATGCTCATGCCTCGGCGGGAACGTCGAGCGGAAGGGGCGCGACGGCCACGTCGAGGGCGATCTCAAACAGGTCCCGCTCGCTCAATGCAAGTTCGGCTGGATCGATCTTCGCGTGGGTCAGGCCATCCACGGTTCCGAGGCAGAGGCTGGCGGCGCGTGCGCCGAGGATTCGCGCCGCCGTAAGCACCGCGCCGGTCTCCATGTCGGTTGCGATGAGGCCCAGGCGGCGGATCTCCCTGCGCGCTAAGTCGATTCTTTCCCTCTCGTGCGAGGAGAGCGCGAACATCTCCGTATAGAAGCCATCATAGGTTCCGAACAGGCCGGCTCGCCACCGCCGCCCGCGCTTCGCAAGGGCGGCGCGCAACGCGGCGTTAAGGTCGAAATCGGCGATCGCCGGATAGCCGAGCGGCGCGTAGGTCTGCGACGCGCCGTCGCCGCGAAACGCCCCATCGGCGAGGAGGAAGTCGCCAAGCGCCGCCGGCGGCGTCACCAAAGCAGTGCCGATCCTGAGGAAGCGGCGAACGCCGAGATTGAACAGCTCGTGCAGCACGATCGCGGCGATGGGGCCGCCCATGCCGAACGCCGATGCGGTCACCCGCTTGCCAGCGCGGACGCCGGTCACGGCGCGCAGGCCCCGATTCTCCTTGAGGAATTTCGGGCGCTCGAGATGCTTGGCGATCCGGTCGATACGCGCGCGATCGCCGACGAGGATAGCAGCCTCGCCGACATCCTCTTCGGCGCAACCGATGTACCAAGCGCGGCGCGACATGTCGATCAGCCGGCAGGCGCGGGCCTTGTCCGCGCTTGGAGCAGTTCGCGAGCAGCCGCGGCGCCGGCCTTTGCTGCAGCGGCGGCATCGCGCCTGGGTAGCCAAGCCGCGAGAAAGCCGCCGGCGAAAGCATCGCCGGCGCCGGTTGGGTCGTCCGCCTTGACCTCATTGACCGGAATGAGTTCGACTCGACCGTTCTCCAGCACCTCCACCTCCTTGCGACCGCGCGTCTCGACGAGGATGCGGCCTCCGGCCGGGCCTTTCCCCTGGGAGAGCGCCTCTTTGACGAATGTCGCCTCGCCGCGGTTAAAGATCACCACGCTGGCGTGATTTGCAAGCGCGACGGCGAGGTCCGGCGGAAAAGCGCGCGGGTCCGCCTTGACCACCCATGCGATCGCTGCCTGCCGGCGGGCAAGCGCCAGCGCCTCCCGAACGGCGCCCGCCGGACCCACAGTAACGCAGACGGCGCTCGCCGAAGCGATCAGCGCCCGCTGCGCATCGTCAAGCTCCGCCTCGCTCTCAAGGCCCGGGTCAAAAAGGCAATCGCAACCGCCGTTGGGCTCGTACGCCAAAATGCAAACCGGCGTCCGGCCTGCTCGAACGCCTATGCCGTCGGCGCGGACGCCGAGCCTCGCCAGGCTCGCCCGGTAGCGCTCTCCCTCCGAATCGTCGCCGACCCAGCTTATCGGGATTGCGTCTCCTACGCCGCCGGCGATGAGCGCCGCCGCGATATAGGCAGGAGAGCCGCCCAGCCTCGGCCATTCGGCCGCTCGTGAAAGAACCGTCGAAGTACGGTCGGGCCGGGGCGCGGAATCGATACGCACTACGTAATCGAGGCTAGCGTAGCCAACCACGGCAACCTTCATGCCAGCATCTCGAGCGCGGCGTCGAGGGGCGCGACGTCGCCGAAATAGCGCTCGATGTCCTCGAGCGAAGCAGCCGCGAGATGAGGCCGGTTCGAGTTGGTCGCCTCGCGCGGCACGACGACCGAAAAGCCGTTGGCGAAGGCGTCCTGGACTGTTGCGCGGATGCAGACGTTGGTCTTGACGCCAGCGATGATCACCCGCTCGATCGCCTGCTCGCGAAGAAAGAGCGCGAGGTCGGTGGCGAAGAAGGCGCTGTAGCGTCGCTTGAGGCAGACGATCTCGCGCGGGCCCGCGGGTTCGAAGCCGGCAAAGAAGGCCGCGTCCGGGTCGCCGGCGAGGTGATGGCGCGGCAGCTTCCGCCACTCGTAATCATGGAAGCCGGGATAGTGGCGCTCAACCGTGTGCACGATCAGCCTGTTCGCCTCGCGCGCCTTCGCCTGGAGGCGGCGCAACGACTCAAGGACCTCGGCCGCCTCGGGGTAGTAATTCGGCATCCCTTCGAGAAAGAACGAGTTGATGACGTCGACCAGGATGAGCGCCGTCGACGGCTTCGTCTCCGAGCCCCGCTCGCTCACCGCAAAACCCTTCCGCTTGTAGCGCGCCGCTCGGCGAAGCCGAGGGCGGTCAAGACGAGAATGACGATGACGTAGGGCAGGGTCTGAACGATCTCCGCCGGCACGCCCCTGCCTTGCAACCGAATCTGCGCCGCGTCGAAGACGCCGAACAACAGCGCGCCCAGCGCGGTTCGGGCGACGGACGTCCGGCCGAAATAGAAGGCGGCGAGCGCGATGAAGCCGCGTCCGCCGGCGATCCCCTCGTTGAACAGCCCAACAATGCCGATGGACAGATGCGCGCCCGCAAGTCCGGACAAGAGGCCTGCGAATACCGTCGAGCCGTCACGGATGACGAGCGGCTGAAGCCCGACCGACCGAACCGTCGCTTCGGCGGCGCCGGTTGCGCGCAGCCTAACCCCCCATCGCGTGCGGGCGAGCGCGAAGGCGACCGCGGGAACGAGCGCCCAGGCGAGCCAGGTCAGCGGGTCCAGCCGAGAAAACGCGCCAAGAATCGGCGCGCCGTCGAGAAAAGGGAGGTCGAGCCGCGGAAGCATTGCCACCCCGGGCGGATTGTAGGTGCCCGAGGCGCCGTAGACGCTCTTCAGGATGAAGCGCGCGAGGCCCGCGACCGCGACGGTGAAGCCAAGTCCGACGATGATCTCGTTGGCGCCGAGCCGCGTCACGACGAGCGACATCAAGAGGCCGATCGCGGCGCCGACGGCGGCGGCGGCAAGCGTCGCCAGGAGCGCGCTCCCGGTCGCCCCCGAGACCTCGACCGCGACCAGGGCGCCCGCCAGCATCATCGATTCGAGGCCGAGATTGACGAGCCCTCCCATCCGGTTGACGAAGCCGCCGATCCCCGCGAGCAGGATGGGCGTCGTGGTCAAGAGCGCGGCGTGCAGGAAGAGATTGATCATGGCGCTGTCTTAAGCCGCGGCCAGGCAAAGCTGAACTGCGCGACCGCGAAGATCATGACGGCGCCCTGCAGGATCTCGACGATCTCGATCGGCACGTTGCTGAAGAGCTGGATATTGGCGCCGGCCGACGACAAGGCGCCGAACAGGACGGCGGCGACGGCGACGCCGATGGCCGAATTGCGCGCAAGCAGCGCGATCGCGACGCCGGTGAAGCCATAGCCCGGAGAAAAGCCGGCGACGAAACGGTGGACGAGGCCCAGCACGTGGATGCCGCCGGCGACCCCCGCGACAATCCCGGAGGCGATCATCGCGCCGAGGATGGCGCGCGCGAGATCGACGCCGACCGCGCGGCTGAAGCGCGGATTGAGCCCGACGAGCTTGGATTCCAAGCCGCCCGCCGAGAACCGGCTCCATGCGCCATAGGCGGCGACGAGCGCGAGACTGATGAGGAAGCCCAGATGCAGCGTCGTCGGCGGCAGCAGGCGCGGCAGCTCGGCCGCCTCGGCGATTTGCGGCGTGGCGGAATTGGCGGAGCCGCGCGCCAGCAGCGGTCCGTCGACGAGCCAGCTCGTGAGGCCAATGGCGATAAAGTTGAGCATGAGCGTCGTCACGACCTCGTCCACGCCGAGGCGCGCCCGCAGAAGTCCCGGCGCCAGAAGCCAGGCCCCGCCGCTCAACGCGGCGGCGGCCAGCGCAAGCGGGATAAGCGCGGGGCCCGACCAGGTCGGGAGGGTGTAGCCAAGCACGGCCGCAGCCATGCCGCCGAGGTAAAAGCAGCCTTCCGCCCCGACGTTGAAGACGCCGGCGCGGAAGGCGATCGCCGCCGCAAGCCCGGTCAAGAGGAGAGGCGTCGCCTCGGTCAGGGTCGCCGCTATGCGCCGCTCGCCGCCGAACGCCTCCTCCAGCATCAGGCGATAGACCGCCGCCGGCTCATGGCCGGTGATGGCGAGCGCCAGAGCGCCGATCCCGAGCGCAAGCGCAAAGGGCAGGACCGCAGCGGCGGCTTTCCCGAGTCGCGCCGGGGGCGCGTTCATGCGGCTCTTTCGCCCACAATCAAGCGCCCGATCGCGCCGACGTTCGCCTCGGCGCGGCCCATTTCGCCCATGATCCTGCCGTTGAACAGGCAAACGATGCGGTCGGAGAGCGCGAGAATCTCGTCGAGCGATTCCGAGACGAGGAGGACGGCGCCGCCGCGATCGCGAAAGGCTCCGATCAGCCGGTGAATGAACGCGGTCCCCGCGATGTCGACCCCGCGGGTCGGCTGCGCCGCCACGAGAAGCCGCGGCACCCGTTCGAGTTCGCGCGCCAGGACAAGCCTTTGTTGGTTGCCTCCGGAAAGCGTCGCGGCCGGATCGGCGAGCGCCCCGAAGCGGACGGACAGACGGGCCAGCGCCTGCTTTGCTTCGGCGTCTATGGCGGAGCGGCGCATGAGGCCCAAGCGGGAAAACTTCGACTCCCTTTCCCGCCCGGCGACAAAATTGTCGCGAATGGAGGCGGCGAGGCAGAGGCCCTCCTCGGCGCGGTCGGCGCTGACGTAGCCGACGCCGGCAGTGCGGAAGCTTGCGGTCGAAGCGCCGGTCAGGTCGCGGCCGCCAATCACGATCTTGCCGGCGACCGGCGCGGCGAGGCCGGCGGCGCAGGCGACGAGCTCATCCTGTCCGTTGCCGCCGACGCCCGCGACGCCGACGATCTCGCCGGGCCGGACATCGAGATCGATTGGCCCGAGACGCTTGAAACCGACGGCGTCGGCGCCGACGAGATCCGTAGCAGAAAACAGGGGCTGCCCGACTGGCGCAGCCGCGCGCCGCGCCGCCCGCTGCGCTTCGACGGTCTCGCCGACCATGGCGCGCGCGAGCTTGGCGACGGTCGTAGCGGCCGGCGTCGTCGTGGCGACGACCTTGCCCGCGCGCATGACCGTGATCGCATCCGCGACGCTCATCACCTCCTCGAGCTTGTGGCTGATGAAAACGATGGTGCGGCCCTCGATCTTCAGCTTGCGCATGAGCGCGAGCAGTTCGTCGATCTGCGCCGGCGCCAGGACCGCGGTCGGCTCGTCGAGAATCAAGACGTCCGCCCCGCGATAAAGGAGACGCAGAATCTCGACGATCTGCCGGACGCGGATCGGCGCGTCGCCGGCTTTCAAGCGCCAGTCGACTCGGACGCCGGCGAGCGCGGCCGCCCGATTGGCTTCGGCCTCGGCCTTCCTCCGGTCGATCAGGCGAAGAACGCCGGTCGGTTCGCTTCCCAGGATCAGATTTTCCAGCAGGGTGAGCGGCGGCGCCAGCATGAATTCCTGATGGACCATGCCGACGCCATGTGAGAACGCTTCCGCCGGGCCGGACAACCGCACCGGGCGATCGTCGAAAATAACGGCGCCGGCATCCGGGACGTCGACCCCCTGAAGAATGCGCATCAGCGTCGACTTTCCGGCGCCGTTGCCGCCCACGACCGCGTGGATCGTCCTCGGAGCGACGGAAAGATCGACGCCGTCGTTGGCGAGAACCGCGCCGAACCTTCGTGAAACGCCGCGCGCGCCGATCCTGACTGCGACCGCCCTTTTCTCGGTCACTTGTAGAAGTCCGGATACCCCTGATCGACCACGTTCCACACCTTGATCTCGCCCGAAAGGATTTTCTTCTTCATGTCCTCGACCTTGTCGAGGATCGAAGCGGGGATCATAGCGCGCGTGGACTTCATCGACGAAAGACCGACGCCGTTCTGCGCCAGGCCAAGCGTGACCGTCTTGCCGCCCGGGAACTTGTTATCGGCGTAGTCCTTCATCACCGTCTCGACGGCGACATCGGTGCGCTTGATCATGCTAGTCAGCACCGATCCTGGCGCGATGCCGTCCTGGTCGGTGTCGACGCCGATCGCGAACTTGCCGGCTTCCTTCGCCGCCTTGATGACGCCGAGGCCGGTGCCGCCCGCGACCTGGTAGACGACGTTGGCGCCCTCGTCGAACATCGCTTTCGCCATCTGCAGGCCGATCGCCGGATCGCCGAAGTTGTTGGAATAGGCGACCTTGACTTCGACGTTGGGGTCGACCGCGCGCGCCCCCTGGATGTAGCCGACGATGAACTTGTCGATGCCGACTGACTTGGTGCCGCCTATGACGCCGATGATCGGCTTGCCGCTCATGCCTTTGATGTTGGAATCCTTAGCCACCATGGTCGCCAGCGCGCCGGCAAGATACGATCCCTCCTGCTCCTGGAACAGGACCGAGGCGACGTTCGCCCCCGGCTGCACCTGGTTCAAGATGACGTAGTCCGTGTCCGGGTAATCCTTGGCGACCGTCTTCAGCGCGTCGCCGTGCGAGTATTCGAGATCGACGATGAGGCCTAAGCCCGCGTCCGAGGCGCGCCGCAAAATGTCGGCCGCCTGCGCGACGACGTCCTTCGATTCGACGGCCTTGCCCTCGAGCTTGTCTTCAGCCAGCGCCTTCTTGAAACCGGAATAAGCGAGATCGTTGTAGGACTGGTCGCCCAATCCGCCTTGCGCGACGATCAGCGCGACCGGCTTCTCAGCCGCCCCCGCCGTCGCGATAGGTCCAAGGATCAAGGCCAGCGCCGAAAGAGCGCTGAGGATTCGAATCCGACGCATTGTCCGCCTCCGTTGGCTTCCGCGGCTGAGAGGATATTTCTGCGTCCGCAGGCCGGCGCCGCAGCTGCGCTTGATAGGAGTAGCGTCGAGCGTCATAGACGACGTCGGCGACGTCAAGAAGCGCGCCGTCCTTTGCATGCGTCTCGCGCCGGACCGCCATGACCACGGGCACGTCGGCGATACTAAGGAGGCGCGCCTCCTCGGGCGTGGCGGCGCGGGCGCGCAGGGTCTCGACTGCGCGTTCAATTGCAAGTCCGACCCGATCGAACAGGCGGTAGAGAGAGAAGCCCGGAGCGGCCGCGACGCTCCGAGTGAGCTTAATACGGTCGGCCAATTGTTGGGAAATCACCGAACGGTGGATCGCCGCCGGAGCGCCGTCAACAAGCCGCAAGCGATCGACCGCGAGGAGCGCAGCGCTCTCAGGATAGGGTAGCCCCTCGCGCCACGCGATTGGACCGAAGTTGAGAAGCCGGTGCGCGGTTGTCCGCCCCTGCGCTTCGACGGCTTCGGTGAAGCTGCGGAGGTCGGACGGCGCGCGCAGGAGCGGCGGCGGCGCGACAAAGCTCCCAAGCCCCTGGCGGCGGCGGATCAGGCCCTCATCGACGAGGATTTCGACCGCCCGCGCCACCGTGAAGCGACTGACGCCGAACCGTTCGGCGAGCCTCGGTTCGCTGTCGATCCGGTCGCCGGCGGACTTCGCCGCGATGTCCGCTCGCAATTGGTCGACGAGCTGACGGTAGAGCGGCCGCTCGGATGTGGAGCTTTCGGAGAGACTATGGGCTCGCGCCACAGGAGAGGTCCCTCGGTTGACTGGACAATTGCTGGCACGGTCGTAGGCGCAAGACAAGCCCCGAAACAGGCGGTCGCCTCGACCGAGCTAACCAGCTGCGGCGCATCGGCTTGCCGAAGATAGCCCGGCCCGGTGCGAGCTTGCTGAAAGTCTCTTCAAACGCGTTGTTCCGCAGGTAATTCCGGCGCAAACTTAACCGTTCGTCAACTATTCGGCCCTAGATGGTTAACGAAAGGGCAACGGATCGGGTTTGATGAACGCGCATGTGACCCAAGCTCAGGCGCTGAATTTTAAGGCCCGGTCGCTGTTGGCGTTTGCTCTCGAGCCGGGCGAGCCGCTCGCGGACTGGTTCGCCAGCCTCGACGCTTGGCTCATCAGATCCCCGACCTTCTTCGCCTCGAAGCCGGTGATCCTGGAAATGTCCGGGGTCGAAATCAGCCTCAAGGACTATCGCCGTCTTTTGAGCGAACTGGCCCGCCGCCACATCCGGGTCATGGGCGTCGAGAACGCCAGCGCGACATTGGTCGGGCCGCACCTGCCTCCGGCCGTGACGGGCGGGCGAACGGTCAACGCGCCGACGACTCCGGAGGAGAGCGCCGAGCCTGTTGGCGAGCCAGCTTCGCCGCCGGCCGCGCCGGAGCCGACGCCCACGCTGGCGAAGCCCGAGCGCGCCAACACGCTCATCATCGACGGCAACGTGCGCTCCGGCCAGTCGATCATGCACGCCGGCGGCGACGTCACGGTCGTCGGCCGCGTCGCTTCCGGCGCCGAGATCGTCGCCGGCGGGTCCGTGCATGTCTATGGGGCGTTGCAGGGCCGAGTCATCGCCGGAATCTCGGGCGAGCCGGGCGCGCGCATTTTCTGCACCGAGGCGCGCGCCGAATTGCTCTGCATCGGCGGCGCCTACGTCACCGCGGAGAACATGAACCCCCAGATCGAGGGCCGCAGTCTCGAGGTCCGGCTGGAGGGAGACGAGCTTAAGCTTCGAACTTTGGATTGAGCTCCAATGAGGGCAACCGCATGAGCAAGGTGATCGTAGTCACATCCGGAAAAGGCGGGGTCGGCAAGACCACCTCGACCGCCTCCATCGGCGCCGCCCTCGCACATACCGGCGAGCGCGTGTGCATCGTAGATTTCGACGTCGGATTGCGAAATCTCGACCTCGTAATGGGCGCCGAGCGAAGGGTCGTGTTCGACTTCATCAACGTCGCGCAAGGGGACGCCAAGCTCAACCAGGCGCTGATCCGCGATAAGCGAGTCGAGACGCTGCACCTGCTCGCGGCCTCGCAGACCCGCGACAAGGACGCGTTGACCGATGAGGGCGTCGAGCGGGTCGTTTCCGAATTGCGGGAGAAATTCGATTGGATTGTTTGCGACAGCCCAGCGGGCATTGAGCGGGGCGCGTTGCTCGCGATGCGCTACGCGGATGTGGCGATCGTGGTGACGAATCCGGAAATTTCGTCGGTGCGCGACTCCGACCGCATCATCGGCCTCCTCGACTCCAAGACGAAGCGTGCGGAATCGGGTGACCGCATCGAAAAGCACTTGCTCTTGACGCGATACGCGCCGGGTCGCTCAAGTCGCGGCGAAATGCTTAGCGTCTCGGACGTGCTCGAAATCCTCTCCATCCCGCTCGTCGGCGTCATCCCCGAAAGCGAGGAGATTTTGCGCGCCTCCAACGTCGGCGCGCCGATCACGATCAACGGTTCGACCAGCGTCGCCGCGCGCGCCTATCACGACGTCGCCCGGCGACTTTCCGGCGAGGCCGTGCCGATCGCGATTCCCAACGAAAAGAAAACCTTCTTCAACCGCTTGTTCGGCCGGAGGGCGGCATGAGCCTGTTCAGACTGTTCAAGCCTCGCGGCACCGCCCCGGTCGCGCGCGAGCGGCTTCAGATCCTGCTCTCGCACGAGCGCGTCGTGCTTGGCTCGGGCGATCTCGTCTCCATCCTGCGCGACGAACTGCTCAAGACCATCGCGCGCCACATCGAATTCGACCCCGAGAGGCTCTCGGTGAAGATGGATCGCGCCGGCGCCTTCTCGACGCTGGAGATCGATGTTGAAATTCCGTGCGAGAAGGTTGACGTCGCCGCCTCTCGCGGCTTCGAGCGCCCTCAGGCCTCCGCGGCCTGACCGGAAGTCAGAGACAACGGCGAATGCGAGTGGCGGGAGCGGGCGCGCGGCGGTAATCTCCGCCGCATGATTGAGTTCGCGAGCCTCGAGGACTTTGTCGCCCGGCATCGGCGCCTCTTCGTTCTGACCGGCGCCGGCTGCAGCACGAGCTCGGGCATTCCCGACTACCGCGACGCTGACGGCAAGTGGAAGCGAACGCCGCCGGTGACCTTTCAGGCCTTTATGGCCGAAGAGCAGACACGCCGGCGCTATTGGGCGCGCAGTCTCATCGGATGGCGGCGCTTTCGGAACGCTCGCCCGAACGGAACGCATCTCGCTCTGGCTCGGCTAGAGGCGATAGACAAGAGCGAGATCCTTCTGACCCAGAATGTCGACCGGCTGCACCAAGCCGCGGGCGCCGCCCGCGTCATCGATCTGCATGGGCGGCTCGATCTCGTCCTCTGCTTGGGCTGCGGGTTGCGGACGCCGCGCGCAGAACTGCAGGAGGAAATGGCCAAACTAAATCCCGACTGGCTCGCGCTTGACGCGAGCGATGCGCCAGACGGTGACGCCGACTTGGAAAGCGCCGACTTTTCTTCCTTCGCCGTCCCGTGCTGCAAGCGCTGCGGAGCCATATTGAAGCCGGATGTCGTCTTCTTCGGCGAAAATGTTCCGCGCGATCGGGTCGACGCGGCCGCGCGCCATCTCAGCCAAGCCGACGCCATGCTGATCGTCGGCTCGTCGCTGATGGTTTATTCCGGCTTCCGCTTCGTCGAGATGGCGGCCCGCGCCGGAAAGCCGATAGCGGCCGTCAATCTGGGACGGACGCGTGCGGACGGCATGCTGGCGCTCAAAGTCGAGGAGGCGTGCGAAACCGCGCTCGCCTTTCTGTCGGCGGATTTGGCGGCGGCCTAACTGCGGGTCACACCGCCATAGGCGAAACCCTGAACAACCACAAGTGCAGCCCGCCGAGCAGCACGCCCCATAGAATGACGCCGAGGACGATCGCGCCGATCGTCGCCCCCCATTCGGGAGCGGGGTAAACAATGGCCTTGCGCCGGTCGCGGGCATAGGCCGCGAAGAGGTCAGCCGCGGCCCACACGAGGAACGCGCCGAACAGGACCAGGTCGGCCACGGAGCCGTTGGCGAGGAGGTGCGCCGCCGACCAGATCGCGACGCTCCAGACCATCGGGTGATGAACGGCCGTGGCGATGTGGCTCTTCTTGAACATATAGGCGCCCAGCAGGATGAGACTGATCAGCATGAGCGTGATCGCGATGTGACGGATGTAGACCGGCGGCGACCACAGCGTTGCGGCATCCAAGCGCGCCTGAGCAAAGCCCCAGATGATCAGCACGAGACCGATCAGCGAGAGCACGGAATAGATCGCCTTCCATGGCCCTTCGCCGAACCTCGCGATCGCCTTGGCGCGGATGTCCTCCGCAAAAATCCGCGTTGAGTGAAGCCCGAGAAAAATCACGAGCCCAATTATCAGCATCGCCATGCGATCATGCGCCTTTCCGCCCGAGCTTTGACATGCAAAGCTAGGCGGGACAGCGTGCAAAACACAATAGGGCTTCGCGCAAAAGATCGTGCGCCCGACTTGATCGTTGGCGCCAAGCAACGATATCGAGTCGACTTAAGTCCGGTTGGAAGGCTGGCGACCTCGCCTGCCGCGACAAGCTCACTTGAGGATGATTTGATGGGGCAGGAGCCGTCATGGCCTGAACAGCCAGATTTCGGACGACAAGGCGCCCAGTCCCAGCTGAGATCGGCTGTGAGCGCCGAACTGACCTCGCTCGCGAGCGTATTGGATCGCGCCAATGTCATCATTCACGACTTGGACGGGAGGATCGTTCATTGGACCGGCGGCTGCGAACGGCTATACGGCTGGACCGGTGAGGAGGCGGTCGGGAGGCTCGTCCATGAGCTCCTAAGGACCGACTATCCCGTCCCCCGCAGCGAGATCGTTGCGGCGCTTCGCGAGCGCGGCAGCTGGGAGGGCGAGATCGCGCATCAGACAAAGGATGGGCAGCTGGTCTGCATAGCTAGTCTCTGGGTCGCGCGCGAATCGAAGGATGAAGCGACCTATCTCGTGTTCCAGAACAATACGGACGTCACGGGCCTGAAGCGGGCCCAGGCCGAGCTCGCCGAGCGCGAAGCGCATTTGCGCTCGATCCTGGACACCGTACCCGAGGCGATGATCGTCATCGACGAGCATGGCCTGATCACCTCCTTCAGCGCCGCCGCCGCGCAATTGTTTGGGTACCGGCCCGAAGAAGTCATCGGCCGCAACGTCAGAATTCTGATGCCGGAGCCGTACCGCGCCGAGCATGACGACTATATCGCCAATTATTTGCGGACCGGGGAGGCGCGGATCATCGGCTACGGGCGGCTGGTCAAGGGCCTCACCAAGGACGGCGCGATCTTCCCGATTGAACTCGCGGTCGGCGAGGCCTGCGCCAACGGGCGGCGAATCTTCACCGGCTTCATCCGCGATCTTACGGGCCGCCAAAAGATGGAGGACGAGCTCCGGCAGTCGCAGAAGATGGAGGCGGTCGGTCAGCTGACCGGGGGCGTCGCCCACGACTTCAACAATCTCTTGACCGCGATCATCGGCAATCTCGAGCTGCTCTACCCGCGCCTGGCCGATCCCGACCAGCGCGACCTCGCCAAGGAGGCGCTTGGCGCGGCGCAGGACGGCGCGAAGCTCGCGGCCCAGCTGCTCGCCTTCGGCCGCCGCCAGCCCCTCAACCCGAAGCCGGCCGATGTCGGGTCCCTCGTCTCGAATTTCGCTGAGCTACTTCGGCGCAGTTTGGGCGAAGCGGTTGAGCCGCGCATTGTCGTCGCCGGCTCGGCTCATATGGCGGTTGTTGACGCCGCGCAGCTGCAAAACGCGTTGCTCAACCTCGCCATTAACGCGCGCGACGCGATGCCCCGCGGCGGACAGCTGACCATCGAGATCACCCACGTGCGCCTGGACGCCGACTACGCCCAGATGTACCCGGACATTCGCACCGGCCGCTATGTCTTGATCACCGTCACCGACACGGGCTCGGGCATGTCCGAGGAGGTGCGACGGCGCGCTTTCGAGCCCTTCTTCACGACCAAGCAGGCGGGCGCCGGAACCGGGCTCGGCCTCAGCATGGTCTACGGCTTCGTCAAACAGTCGGGCGGCCATATACAGATCTACAGCGAAGTGGGGCACGGAACCAGCATAAGGGTGTTCTTGCCCTTCGTCGAAAGCGCCCAAACGAAGCGCCCGCGGTCGACCGAACCCCATCCTGTGGAGTTGCAGCAGGGGACGGAAACCATCCTCATCGTCGAGGACGATCCGCGCCTGCGCCGCGTCCTCAGCCGACGGCTAAGAAGTCTGGGTTACGAGGTGCTCGAGGCCGACAGCGGCGCGGCGGCGATGGCGCAGCTCTCGACCTGGCCCGAGGTCGCGATGATCTTCACCGACATGGTGATGCCCGGCGGCATGAGCGGATACGAGCTGGCCCGGGCGGCGTTGGCGGAGAAACCGGGACTGAAAGTCCTCTTCACTTCAGGCTACGCCGAGCCGGCGATCGCCCGCCTCGGGCTCACGGCGGGCGCATGGCTGAAAAAGCCCTACACGGCCGACGAGTTGGCGGCGAAGATTCACGCCGTCCTGCACGACGCTGAAGCTTCCTGACACACCCGGCGGGCGGCGACCTTCGCGGCCATGAAACCCTTCTGATCGTTACATTGGCGTCATGTTGTTGTTCAGGTGATACATAATCCAAACCGATCCCACGATGACGAGCAGGACGACGCGGCGCCGCCAGGGCGCACACCGCGCTCAGCGCTTCCTGCGCCGGAGGGTGTCGAAATAGACCACGATGATGATGAGCGCGCCGGTGACGATGCGCTGCCAGAACGGATTGAGGTTGAGCAGGTTGGCGCCGTTGTTGAACGTCGTCAGGATGAAGGAGCCGATCAGCGGCCCCTGCACCGTGCCGACCCCTCCGAACAGACTCGTACCGCCGATGACTGACGAGGCGATCGCCTGCAATTCCCACCCCTCGCCCTGGCCAGGATTGCCGATGCCGATCCGCATCGCGAGCAGAATCCCGACGATGGCGGCGCAGACGGCCGATATGATGTAAGCGAGATAGATCATCGCCGTGACGTTGACGCCGGAAAGAATGGCGGCTTCCTTGTTCCCGCCGATGACGATGAGATAGCGGCCCCAAGGGTACTTCGTGAGGAGGATGTAAAGAGGGAGTGCGACGACGATCACCATCCAGAACAGCGTTGGGATCGCGAACCATTTCCCGCTCGTCCAGGGAAAGCCGAGGAAACTCGCGCGCGAGAAGCCGGTGAAGGCGTCGTTGTCGACCGAAATCGTCGCGCCGTTGGTGATGAGAAAGCCGATGCCGCGCAAAGCGTACATTGTCGCCAGCGTCATGATGAACGGCGGCAGACCCATCTGCGTGACGCCGAAGGCGTGGAAGAGGCCGATCAAGACGCCGATCGCGAGCGAGATCCCGACGGCGCCGGCGATGGATGAGGCGAAGCCGAGATGGTTGGCGAGCAAGAGGGCCACCGTCATCGAGATGAATCCGGCGATCGCGCCGACCGAAAGGTCGATGCCGCCGGTGATGATGGTGAAGGTCTCGCCGATTGCGAGGATCGCGATCATCGCCCCCTGGCGTAGAAGGTTGGCCATATTGTTCGCGGTCCAGAAGGTCGTGGTCGCGAACGCCAGTGCGACCCAAAGGACGAGCAGCACGACGAGTAGAGTGAGACCGAACAGCACGTTCAGCCGGTGGCTGCGTCGTTCATCCTGAGAGAGGGTTTGGATGGTCTGATCCGTCATATCCGCCTGACTCCGCGCGGCGCCCTAAACGCCGATGGCCTTGGTGTGGTTTTTTTCCCGTGTAGCTTGCTTGTATCCGTTGCATGCGACGAGTCCGCCCGTCCGAAAGACGTGCAGCGCGTCGGCGAGCTCGTAAACCGCCGGCAGGTAGGACGAGATCATGATGAGGCCCGCACCCTTCGCGAGGAGGGGGGCCTGCGGCCGATAGATGTACACCTTGGCGCCGACGTGACGTCAGCAGCGGGCTTGTCGCAGGCGAAGAGCTTGGGGCGATTCGGCCGCTTGCCGATCACGACCTTGAGGGCGCGCGTCGCTCCGAAATGCGTGTGCAGCCCGTGTAACGCGAGCAGCGGCGCGCCATCGGTCGGGGCGGCGGTGACAACTGATGCCATGGTCGCGCTCTTGGACAAATCTCTCCTGATTCAAAAGTGAATTATTCGCCGCGGTCCGGCGTCGCGCAAGGCATTTTGGCGCGCGCCTGCCCGCGGACGCGGCTTCTTGGAGGTTCGAGGGTGCGCCGACGCCGCAGCGCCGGCGCACCCGAGGTCGAATCACTTCAGCGGATCGAATCACATCGCCGGATAGAGCAGCTTGTGCTCTTTGGGATTGTTCATGTTGGCCTTGGTGACGAGGTTCGCGCCGGTGTCGACGAAGGCAGGGACCTTCTCGCCCTTGGAGGCCGCGAGCGCGGTCTTCACGCCGTCGTAGCCCATCCGATAGGGGTCTTGCAGCAAGAGGGCGGTGATCACCCCGTCCTCGAGATACCCGATGAGCTTGGGGTCGGCGTCGAAGCAGACAAGCTTGATCGTGTCGCCCTTCTTGTTCTCCGCCACCGCCTGGCTCGCGCCCTGACACTGGATGAGATTGTCCGCGAAAACGCCGCGCAGGTTCGGGAAGGCGGTGATCAAGTCGGTCATGATATTGAGGCCGGTCGTGGCGTTGCCGTCCGAAACCCTGTCGGCGACCAGCTTCAGGCCGGGATATTTCTCGGCCAGCTCTTCCTTGAAGCCCTTGTTGCGCGCTTCAAGCGAGCCGACGCCGGGCAGATGCGTGATGAGCGCAACCTCGCCCTCGGCCTTGCCGTATTTCGCCTTGATCGCGTCCGCCATGCCATCGGCCGCTTTGCGTCCGCCGACCTCGTTGTCCGTGGTCAGGAACGAGGTGAAAGCCTTCGAGTCCGCCACGGAATCGATGCCGATGATCGGCACTTTCTTCGCCGCTTCGTCGATCGGCTTGCCGAGCGCCTTGAACTGCGTCGGGGCGATGACGACCGCCGCCGGCTTCTCGGAAACCGCGTTCTCGAGGATGGTGATCTCGCCGTTGATGTCGGCTTCGGACTGGGCCCCGAGCTCGGGCACCTTGACATGAAGATCCTTCGCAGCCTGCCGGGCGCCGGCGAATACGATCTGCCAATAGCCCGATGTGGTGTCCTTGACGATGACCGGAATCGTCGGCTCATCGGCGGCGTAACTTGGCCTGCCGAAGGCGGCAAGCGATAGGATCGCGGCTGCGATTAGATATCTTTTCATTTTACCTTTCCTCCGTGGGGCGAGAGCAACGGGCTCTCATCTGCTTTCGATCCGGCGCTCCGGATGTTTGGTGGGATGAATGTTTCATCCGGCAAGAGGTTTAGCGTTGGCCTAGTCTGATGGAAAGGCTCCGCGAACAAAGTCAGCAATTCGCCCCCTCCGCCTTCTTGTTCATTATGGGTAAAAAACTTCCGCCGATGGTCAAGTTGTTTTTTCTAGCGGGATTTGCCCCGGTAGAAAACAGTGCGGAGGAAGACCCGTGCGGGCGTCAGCGCTCGGATCCGGGCAACCTGACCGTCCGCCGCTCTTTGAGCCGCAGCCCAGCCCCGGGATCATGCGCAGGGAGATAGATGGTGGGCCGCGCCGCCGCGAAAGCGCGGATTGCGGCGAGCGTCGCCGAGGCTGCAACCTCATCCGGACTGACCCCGTCGACGATCCGGTCCAGCATCGTCTCCTCGCTGTAGGAGGCGTCGCCGGCGATAAAGGCCGCGGCGTCGCCGTCCTCGACGACGACGCTCAAATGGTCCGCCGTGTGGCCGGGAGTGGCGACGGCGACGACCGCGCCATCGGCGGTCAGTCGCCGCGAGCGCGGAAAGGAGCCGTACGGCGCGGCGTCGAGCGCGAGCGGCTTCGGGTCGAAGCCCTTCGGCCACCGCTCGGGCAGGTAGCCGCGCAGGCGTCCCGCAAACCCGGACGCAATCCTGAGCTCGCCGGGCGCGACCCAGACTTCGCTCCACGGAAAACCGCTTAAACCGCCGTCGTGGTCGATGTGCAGGTGGGTGAGGACGACGCGCTTCACGTCGCGTGGCCCGATCCCGAGCGCGCGGAGCTGCGGCCCCGCCTCCTGCTCCGGTTCGATGTCGAAGCGAACGGCGAAGCGAAAATAGGGATGCCAGCGCGGCAGCCGCTTCAAGCCGGCGGACGCGCCGGTATCGACGAGGATCAGTCCTTCCGCGTGCTCGATGAGGTGTGTGTAGGTCGGCAGCCAATCCGACCATTCGGGATCCATGAGCGGCGCGAGACGGCGCTGAAGCCCGTGGCCCTTGCCGACCATCTGGCTCTGCTTGATCCGCACCCGGCCGGTTTGAATGGCGTGGATTCGCATCGCGGTCGCCTCGGGGGGCCAGGCTCGTCAGCGCAACACGCCACACGCGCGGACTGAGCGTGATCGTCTTCCTGCATGGAAAGCGCTCATCCTCCAAATCTCTTCCTTCAGTCCTGAGCCGACGGGCTCGCCCGGGCATCGAGCGCCCGCGCGATGCGCGACTGCAACTGCTCGAGAACATGGACGCGCATCGAGACGGCCACATTGGGGTGGCCGTCGATCTCCGCCAGAAACGACAGGACGGCGATGTCGCCCTGAATGATGACGCTTCCGCTGCGTGCTTTGAAACTGTCGATCGGTTCCATGGGCTAGCTCCTGATCCCGTTCGTGGTTTGGAGGGTTTTTAAACACGTTCTGCGCACATGGGCGCGACTCATTTTCCGGACTCACGTCCGCGTTGCTTCGAGGATGAGATCCGCGAGCTGCTCCGCCGCGTCGGCGACGCCGGCCGACTTCGCAGCTTTCGCGCGCTCGGCGAGTTTCGCGGGCGAGGCGAGCGCTTCGCCGAGGATCGCCGCCAGCCGCTCCGCCGTAAACTCGGTCTGGGGCACGACGATCGCGCCGCCTGAAGCCGCAAGTGCGGCGGCGTTGGCCGCTTGGTCCTGGTCGAGCGCATGCGGATACGGCACGAGCACCGAGGGGCGGCCGATGACGGCGAGTTCCGAGACGGTTGACGCCCCCGCCCGGGCGACGACGAGATGCGAGGCGGCGATACGCGCCGGCAGGTCGGGGAAGAACTCCGCGATCTCGACGGGAAAGTTCATCCGCGCGCAGGCGGCGGCGACGCGCGCCTTGTCCTCGCCGCGCGCCTGTTGGGTGAGGCGAACCCATTGCCGCTCGTCGGGCGGGAGCAGCGCTAGCGCCTCTGGCACGACGTCCGCCATCACGCGCGCGCCCTGCGAGCCGCCCGTCACCAGCAGTTTGAGCCGCCGCCCGGCGACATCGGGATAGGGCGTCGCCGCCGCGGCCAGCACCGCGGGGCGCACCGGATTGCCGGTGAAGCGCGTCTTCGCCTTTGTGCGCGCGTCGGCCCCCTTGAGCTCGGGAAAGCCGTGGGCGATGACCGAAGCCCGCCCGCTCAAGAAGCGGTTGGCGCGCCCCATGACCGCGTTCTGCTCGTGCAGCACGGTCGGAACGCCGAGCAGCGAAGCCGCAAACAGCGGCGGCACGGTCGGATATCCGCCGAAGCCGACCACCACGCACGGGCGAATGCGCGCGAGCTTCTTGAGCGCCACTGCGACGCCGGCCGCGAGGGTTAGCGCCGCCCGCGCCTTGCTGAGCGCGCCAGCGCCCGTCGTCGTCGCCGAGGGAAACGCGTGCACGGCTCGGGCAGGAAAGTCCTGGTCGTATTTCAGCGCGCGCTCGTCGGTCGCGAGTTCGACTGCCGCGCCGCGTTTGATCAACGCCAAGGCGAGCGCCGTGGCAGGAAAAAGGTGGCCGCCGGTGCCGCCCGCCGCGAGCAGGATCGGGCGCTCCGTCATTCAGCGGGAACGATGTGGTGCTGCAAGTCGACGATCGGGCGCTTGCGCGTCGCGGCGAGCAGGAAACCCATGCCGAGCCCAAGCGCAATGAGCGACGAGCCGCCGTAGGAGATGAACGGCAGCGTCATGCCTTTGGCCGGCATCGCGCGCAGGTTGACCGCGATGTTGATCCAGCTCTGCACGCCGAACATCACCGTCATGCCCGCCGCCACGAAGCGGCAAAACGGGTCGGCGTTGCGCGAGGCAAGCCACAAGCCCCGCAGCACGATGAAGCCGAAGAAGAGAATGAGGCCCATGCAGGCGATCATGCCGAACTCTTCGCCGGTCACGGCGAAGACAAAGTCGGTGTGGGCGTCGGGAAGGATGCGCTTGTAGACGCCCTCGCCGGGGCCGCGCCCCAACCAGCCGCCGTAGAGCAGGCTTTGCAGCGCGGTGTCCACCTGGAACGTGTCCACGAGCCCGCCGGTCGAGTCCGGATTGAGGAAGCGCAGCACCCGCTCATGCACGTGCGGCGACAGCTTGTAAGCGCCGAAGCCGCCGGCGACCCCGAGCCCGCCGATGCCGACGACCCAGAACCAGTGCAGGCCCGCGAGGAAGAAGAGCGACGCCCAGACGATCGACACCAGCATCGTCTGGCCAAAGTCCGGCTCGAGTATGAGGGGGACAATCGTCACCGGCAGGATCGCGAAGGAGAGGAATTTCGCGAGGATCGCGGTCGGCGCCTTGCGCCCACCCTCGGTGAAGGCCCAGGCCGCAAGCACGACGAAGGCCGGCTTGATGAACTCCGAGGGCTGGAGGCCGAAGATCCAGCGGCGCGCGCCCTTCACTTCCGCGCCGAACATGAGCGTGAGGATGATGAGCGCGAAGGAGACGATGAAGAGGACAAGCGCCGCCCGGCGAACATGCCGCGGCGACAGGAAGGACGTCGCGACCATGAGAATCGCGGTCGGCACGAGCAAGAGCGCCTGCCGGTTGACGAAATGGAAGGTCGAGAGATTGAGCCGCTCGGCGACGGCGGGACTGGCGGCAAGCGCCATCACAAGACCGATGACCATCAGCGCCCCGAACGAGCCGAGGAGCCAGCGGTCCACCGTGCGCATCCAGTCGGCGACCGGCCCGCGTTCCGCTCTCGACACCATGGCTTATCTCTCCGTTGCGAGGGCCGGCTCGGCCGCTTCAGATTTGCGCTTCGCGAGCAGATCCTTGACCAGCGCGCGAAAGGCGTCGCCGCGCGCCTCGAAATTGGCGAACTGATCGAAGGACGCGCAGGCGGGCGACAGGAGCACGACCGGCTCCGGCGCGTCTGAGCGCAGCGCTTCCGCGGCGGCCGCTTCGACCGCGGCGGCCAAAGTCCCGCAGCGCTCGAACGCAACAAGGCCGTCAAGCGTCCGGGCAAAATTCTCGGTCGCCTCGCCGATGAGATAGGCCTTGGCGATCCGCGGGAAGAGCGGGCGCAAGGATTCGATCCCGCCCACCTTGGGCCTTCCGCCGAGAATCCAGCGAATGTCGTGGAACGAGAGCAGCGCCTTCTCGACGGCGTCGGCGTTGGTCGCTTTCGAGTCGTTGACGAACAGGACGCGCCCGCTGCGGCCGACCTCCTCCATGCGATGAGCGAGCCCGGGGAAGGAAGCGAAGGCGCGCGCGATGTCGTCGCACGGGACTTGAAGCGCGCGCGCGGCGGCGAAGGCGAAGGCGGCGTTCTGGCCATTGTGCGCGCCGCGTAGCGCCCGCGCGCCGGCGAGATCGATGGGCGCGTCATTTTCGTCGCGCGCGATAATCTTTCGGTCGCGCACGAAGATGTCGGCAAGGACGGAGCGCCCGCCCGAGACTGCGACCACGTCGCCGCCGCCGCGCTCTTTGAGCTTCGCGTAAATCTTGCAGCTTGGCTCGTCATCCACGCCGACGAGCGCGACGTTTGCCTTCGCGACGAGTTGCTCCTTGATCGCCGCGTAGTTGGCGAGATCGCCGTGCCGGTCGAGATGATCTGGCGTGATGTTGATGAGCAGGCCAACGCTCGGCGCAAGCGAGGGCGCAAGATCAATCTGATAGGACGAGCACTCGATGACGTGGATGCGGTCCGGCGAGGGCGGCGGCAGTTCGAGCGCCGGCACGCCGATGTTGCCGCCGAGCGCAACATCGCGCCCCCCCTCATTCAAGACATGCGCGATGAGCGCCGTCGTCGTCGATTTGCCGTTGGTGCCGGTCACGGCGACAAACGGAGCATGCGGCGCGCGCGCCGCGCGCTCGCGGACGAAAAGCTCGATGTCGCCGACGATCGGGACACCGGCCTTTTTCGCAAGCTCCACGGACCAGTGCGGCTTCGGATGGGTCAGCGGCACGCCGGGCGAGAGGACGAGCAGCGCGAAGCGCGACCAGTCGGCTTTCGCGAGATCGACGAGCGGGAACCCTTGCGCCGCAGCGCGTTCGCGTTGCTGTAAACTATCGTCCCAGATCGCGACTTCCGCGCCGCCGAGGACGAGCGCGCGCGCCGTCGAAAGCCCCGAGCCGCCGAGGCCGAAGACGGCGACGGCCTTGCCGCGGAGGGTCTCGACCGGCGTCATCGTCACCTCAGCTTGAGCGAGGCGAGGCCGATCATCGCCAGCACGAAAGCGATGATCCAGAAGCGCATGACGATCTGCGCCTCCGACCACCCGAGTTGCTCGAAGTGATGGTGGATCGGCGCCATCTTGAAGATGCGCCGGCCGGTGAGGCGGAACGAGGCGACCTGCACGACGACCGACGCCGCCTCCATGACGAAGAGGCCGCCAACCACCGCCAGCACGATCTCGTGCTTGATCGCGACCGCCATCGTGCCGAGGAGGCCGCCGAGGGCGAGCGAGCCCGTGTCGCCCATGAAGATCTGCGCAGGCGGCGCGTTGAACCACAAGAAGCCGGCGCCCGCGCCGATGAGCGCGCCGCACACGACCAACAGGTCACCCGCGAAGGGCACATGATTGATGAGGAGATAATGCGAATAGACCGCGCTGCCGACGAGATAGGCGATGAGGCCGAGCGTCCCCGCGGCGACCATGGCGGGCACGATCGCGAGCCCGTCGAGGCCGTCGGTCAGATTGACCGCATTGCCGAAGGCGATGATGACGAACGGGCCGAACAGAAGGAACCCCCAGCCGAAATCGACGATGTAGCCGTTGACGAAGGGGACGGCGAGCGAACTTGCGCCGGCGCCGCCGATCCGCATGAGCGCGAAGCAGGCGAGCGCGGCGATGACATATTCGGCGGAGAGGCGCGCGCGGGCGGAAAAGCCGAGGTGCGACTGCATCGTCACCTTGAGATAGTCGTCGTAGAAGCCGATCGCCGCGAAGCCCGCCGTCACGAAGAGGACGATCCAGACATATGGACTCTCCAAATTGGCCCACAGCAACGACGAGACGAAGAGGCCGAACAGGATCATGAGGCCGCCCATTGTGGGCGTGCCTTTCTTGGTGAGGATATGCGAAGCGGGGCCGTCCAGGCGGATCGGCTGACCCTTGCCCTGCTTCAGGCGGAGCGCCGAAATGATCGCCGGCCCGAAGAAGAAGACGAGGAAGAGCCCAGTCCCGGCTGCGCCCATGGTGCGGAAGGTAAGGTATCGAAAGACATGGAAGGCGCCGGGAAGGCCGGGAAAGTCGGCGAGCCAGGTGAGCATCCGGGCCTCACCCGTCCGCGGCGACGCGCGCGAAGCGGCCGCGCAGCGCCGCCACGAGCGGACCCATCCGGCTGCCGTTCGAGCCTTTGACCATGATGACGTCGCCGTCGCGAAGCTCCCGCGCCACCTCCTCCACGAGTTCGGCCGCCCGCTCCGCCCACGCCCCACGCATGGAGGGCGGCGCCGCGTCGAAGAGCGCCCGCGTCAGCGGCCCGGCGCCAAACAGGAGGTCGACCCTGTTGGCGGCGAGGTCGGCCGCGAGCGCGGCGTGCATTTCCGCCCCTTTTGGCCCGAGCTCCAGCATGTCGCCGATGACGGCGATGCGGCGGCCCTTCAGTCCGGGCTTCGCCGCGCCAAGCAGCGCGAGCGCCGCGCGCATCGAGGCCGGATTGGCGTTGTAGCTTTCGTCGATGATCATCGCCGAGCCGCCGGGCGTCGGGATCGAAAACCGCTCTCCCCTGCCCTTCTGCGGCGAAAATTCCGCCAGCGCTGCAGCGCAGGCGCGAACATCCGCGCCCAGAGCGTGCGCGACAAGCAGCGCGCCGACCGCATTCTCCGCCATGTGCCGGCCCGGCGCGCCGAGGTCGAAGGCGATGTCGCGCTTGAGTATGCGCGCGCCGACGCGTCCCCCGCGGTCGTCGGCGGAGAATTCAACGAGGCGCGCGTCGCAGCCCTCGCTCGCGCCGAAGGTTACCAGGATGAGGCCGCGCGCTTTGGCGGCGCGCTTCAGGCGCTCGAATTGCGGCGCGTCGCGATTGAGGACCGCCGTCCCGCCCGGCTCGACTCCAGAGAAGATCTCCGCCTTGGCGTCGGCGATCGCCTCGATCGAGCCGAGGTGTTCGATGTGGACCGGGGCGATGGTCGTGACGATCGCCGCATGCGGACGCGCGAGGCCGACGATCGGCGTGATCTCGCCCGCATGGTTCATGCCGATCTCCACGACCGCATAGTCCGCGTCGCGCGCCAAGCGCGCGAGCGTCAGCGGCGCGCCCCACTGGTTGTTGTATGATGCGGCCGAGGCGTGCGTCGCGCCGCAGGAGGCGAGCATGACCCGCAGCATCTCCTTGACGCTCGTCTTGCCAACCGAGCCGGTGACGGCGACGATGCGCGCGCGCGTCCGTGCGCGGGCGGCGGCGGCGAGGCGCTCCATACCTTTCAAGGTGTCGTCCACAGCGAAAGTCGGGCCGAAACTCAGAAGCGAATTTGCGTGCCCGCGCGCGACGACCGCCGCGGCGGCCCCGGCCTCGAAGGCGGCGGCCACATGATCGTGGCCGTCGTGCGTCTCGCCCTTGATGGCGAAAAAGAGGTCGCCTGCGCGAAGCGTGCGCGAGTCGATGGAGACGCCATTAACGGCGTCGACGAGCCGCGCGGTCGGCGGCCCGAGGACGCCCGCAAGTTCGCTTTCCGTCCACAATTCCCTCATCCCGCCTCCCACAAGGCCGCGCGCGCCGCCTCCGCGTCGTTGAACGGCAGCGTTCTGTCGCCCACAATCTGCCCGATTTCATGGCCCTTGCCGGCGATGATGAGCGCGTCGCCGTCCGTGAGCATCGCAACGCCCGCCCGGATCGCCTCGGCCCTGTCGCCGATCTCGATCGCGCCGGGCGCGCTGGCCAGGATCGACGCACGAATGGCGGCCGGGTCTTCCGAGCGCGGATTGTCGTCCGTGACAATGACCACATCAGCGGAGCGCGTCGCGATCTCGCCCATGATGGGACGCTTGCCGGCGTCACGGTCGCCGCCGCAGCCGAAGACCACGATGAGACGCCCGCTCACAAAAGGCCGCAAGGCGGCGAGCGCTTTTTCGAGCGCGTCGGGCTTATGCGCGTAGTCGACGAAAACCGCGGGGCCGCGCCTCTCGCCGACCTTTTCGAGCCGCCCCGGCGCGCCCTCGAGCAAACGCAATGCGCCGAAGACCGCGTCCGCTTCGCTGCCTGTAGCGATGCAGATTCCCGCGGCGACGAGCGCGTTGGAAATCTGGAAGTCGCCGGGCGTCGGCAACTGCACGCGCCGGCGCCGCCCGCCGAACTCGAGTTCGAGGTTCGACGCCAGGCCCTCACGGGCGGCGGATACAAGGCGGATCGTCTCGCCCTTGACCCCGACGGTGACGAGCGCAAGGCCTCGCTCGAGCGCAGCCTCTTTGACGCGCGGCGCGATCTCGCTGTCGGCGTCAACAATGGCCGGCGCCCCGCGCGGCAAAAGCTCGCGAAACAAGCGCAGCTTGGCGGCGAGATAGTCCTCGACCGTCGCGTGATAATCCATATGATCGCGCGTCAGGTTCGTGAAGGCGCCGGCGCAAAGGCGCACGCCGTCGACCCGCTTCTGGTCGAGTCCATGCGAGGAGGCTTCGAGAACCGCGTGCGTCACGCCGGCCTCGGCGAGGCGGCTCAGAGTCGCGTGCAGTCCAAGGGGATCGGGCGTCGTCAGCGACCCGTAGGCCGTCATCGGCCGCGACACGATCCCGATCGTGCCGAGCGACGCGGCCTCTTTGCCCAGCGCCTGCCAGATCTGCCGCACGAAAGCCGCGACCGAGGTCTTGCCGCTCGTGCCCGTGACGGCCGCAATCATCTCGGGCTGGCGCGGGAAGAGCCGCGCGGCGGCGTGCGCGAGCGCGGCGCGCGCGTCGGCGACCTTGACGAAGGGCGCGCCGGCAAGCGGCGGCTCAGACTCGGCGACGACCGCCGCCGCGCCCCGCGCAAGCGCGTCCCCGACATATTTGACGCCGTCCTCCTTCGCGCCCGGCAGAGCGAAAAAGACATCGCCCGGACGCACCTTGCGGCTGTCGAAGGCGACGCCCGCAACCTCGGCCCCGCTCAGCGCCTCGTCGGCCTCGTCGAGATCCACAATGTCCCCGAGTCGTATCATTCTACTCTTTGCTGGTTCTATCGGCGTCGGCTCCATATCCCAGACGGGCGATGATTGGGAACGGCTGCGTAGGCGCCTCCTTCATCGGCGGCACGCCCTCGAGCGGCTCGACGCGGCGAATGAGCGCGCCGGTCACCCGTCCCGCATTATAGGCCGCCGTGTGGTAGCCGTGATCCTCGGGCACCGGCGCTGGATCGTCGTAGATCGTGAGATAGAGGTATTTTGGCTTGTCGGCCGGCGTGATCGCCATGAACGTCGTGAAGACCTTGTTCTGCGAGTAACGGCCGTGGATGATCTTATCCGCCGTGCCGGTCTTGCCGCCGACATAGTAGCCGGGGATGTTGGCGAAGCTCGCCGACCCATGTGTCGCGTTCGATCGCATCAGATAGCGCATCGACTCCGACGTCTGATCGCTCACCACCCGATGGCTCACTTTCGCCGCCTCTTCCTCGGTGCGCGGCAGGAACGTCGGCGTCATCATGTGTCCGCCGTTCACCAATGCGCAGACGGCCATCACCGCCTGAATGGGCGCGACATTGAGCCCCTGGCCGAAGGCGATCGTCATCGTGTTGAGCTCGCCCCAGCGCTTCGGCACGAGCGGCTCGGCGCTTTCGGGGAGTTCAGTGCGCAGCCGGTCGAGCTGGCCCAACTTCTTCAAGAACGCCTTATGGCCCTCGACGCCGACCATGAGCGCCATGCGCGCTGTGCCGATGTTCGAGGAATGCGTGAAGACTTCGGGCACGGTCAAGACGCGGTGCGTCGCGTGGAAGTCGTGGATGGTGAAGCGCCCGTAGCGTAAGGAATCACGCGCATTGATGCGCGAGCCGAGATTGACCTTGCCCGATTCCAGCGCCATCGCGATCGACAGCGCCTTGAAGGTCGAGCCCATTTCGTAGACGCCAACATTGATGCGGTTGATCTTGGTCGGGTCGCGCACGTCGCCCGGTTCGTTGGGATCGAAGTCGGGCAGCGATTCGAGGGCGATCACCTCGCCCGTGTTGACGTCGATCACCATGCCGGCGGCGGCCTTGGCGCGGAACCTTTCCATTCCCGCCAGGAGTTCGTCGCGCAAGGCGTGCGTCGCCTTGAGGTCGAGCGAGAGACGAACCGGCTTCAGCTTCTCCGGATCGACGACGAAGCCGGGAATGTGCGGATCGGTCAGGCTCTGCTCGTCGAGATATTTCTCCATGCCCGCGATGCCGACATTGTCCTTGTCGACGAAGCCGAGCACATGCGCGGCGAGCGGCCCGTTCGGATAGATGCGCTTGTTTTCGGGCAGGAAGCCCACGCCGGGCAGGCCGAGGTGGAAAATTTCCCGCTGCTCCTTCGACGTGATCTGCCGCTTGACCCAGACGAAGCCCTTCCTTGACCCGAGGCGCTCGCGCAGCTCCTTTGCATCGACGTCGGGAAGCACGGCGGTGATGAGCTCGACCGCTTCGTCCTTGTCGATGATGCGATTCGGTTCGGCGAAGACCGACATCGTCTTGACGTCGGTGGCGAGCAATTCGCCATTGCGATCGAGGAGGTCGGGCCGCGCCCCGGACACCGCCTGGTCAGCTGCGCCTTTTAAGGTCTGCGGCGGGTCGTGCGACACGCCGAGCACGACGAGCTTGACCGCGACCGCGACGTAGGCTGCGAACATGCCGAACGACACCGTGCGAATGCGCGCGCCCGAGCGGTCGAGCCGCGTCATAAGCAGCGCATGTGCGAAGGCTTTTAGGTTCGCGAGCGTGACGCGCCGCCAGAGCGGCTTTTGAGGAGAGACCGGGAACCGCGGCTCCAGATCCACGCCGAAATTCAGCGGCGCGTAGCGGCGCACGAGCGCGACCGCGGCGGACTCGACCCGGTTCAGCCGTCGTTCCCGCTTCGGGCGGAGCGCAGGATTCGGCGTCTCATCCATCGGCTTACCTCACCGGCGGCGTCGCGCCGCCTGCGACTATGGCTGGCGTCGCGCTCTCTTTCATGAATCCGAGCTCCTCGAGCGTGCGCCCAATCGAGTCGATCTTGGGCTGCGCCTCAGGCAGGTCATTGACGCTCGCGATCTGGCTGAGCATGAGCGGCTGCAATCCGAGCTTCGAGTCGGCAAGCTGCTGCACCCGGTCGGGTCGCGCGAGATGCGCGTATTCCGCGCGCAAAAACGCGATCGCGTCCTTCTCCTTGGCGAGAAGGTGGCGCGTCTTCACAAGCTCCTCCGACGCGTAAATGATGCGGTACTTGAGCCCGTACACGTAGGCCGCCGAGCCGATGAGCGCGGCGATGGCGATTGCGTGCAGCGTGCGCCAGATCAAGTTGTCCTCCTTCGTTTTTGCGGCAGTTGCGTAAGCGCCTCTAGCTCCGCGTCCGCGTCTCGCGCCGGCGCCTCGAGCCGGACCGCGAAACGGAGCCGCGCGGAGCGCGAGCGTGGGTTGGCCTCAGTCTCCGCCGCGCCAGGTTCGATTGGCTGTCCGCGCGGAACTTCGAACGTAGCTTCAGGCCGCGCGGGCTCGCCCGGCAAGAGACGCGACGCCGCCTCGCCGCGCCCCGAGCGGCTGGCGAGGAATTGCTTGACGATGCGGTCCTCCAGCGAATGGAACGTCACGACGACAAGCCGCCCGCGGGGTTTGAGCACGCGCTCGGCGGCGAGAAGGCCGCGCAAGAGCTCGCCGAGCTCGTCGTTGACCGCGATGCGCAACGCTTGGAACGTGCGCGTCGCGGGATGGGTGAGCTCGCCCCGCCGCTGCGGCGCGACGCGCGCCACGAGTCCCGCAAGCTGAAGGGTGGACGTGAACGGCGCCGTCGTGCGGTCGGCAACGACGGCGCGCGCGATGCGGCGCGACGCGCGCTCCTCGCCGAAGCGGTAGAGGATGTCCGCGATCGTTGCTTCATCCTCCTCGCGCAAGATGTCGGCCGCTGTACGGCCTTCGCTCCCCATGCGCATGTCGAGCGGCGCATCGAAGCGCAGCGAGAAGCCGCGCGCCGGCTCGTCGAGCTGCATCGAGGAGACGCCGATGTCGAGTACGACGCCATCCGCGAAATCGAAGCCAAATTCGGCCGCGGCGGCGTCGAGATCGCTGAAGCGCGCTTCGATGAGGCGGAGGCGCCCGCCCGAAGCGGCGACGAGGCCCATGCCGGCGCGGATGGCTGCGGGATCGCGGTCGAGCGCGACAACCTCTGCGCCGCGATCGAGAAGCGCGCGGGAATAGCCGCCGGCGCCGAACGTGCCGTCGACGAAAACGCCCCCGGCGCGCGGTTGGAGCGCCTCCATCGCCTCGGCGAGGAGGACGGGAATATGGCGTTGGGTTTGGACCGGGCCGTTCATTGGGAAAGTCCCGCGCCCCGCTCCGCCCGAAGTCTCCGCACGCGCGCGCGCGCCTCCTCGAGATGCACGGCGAAGCGCGACGGCTCCCAGATCTGGAACTTGTGCCCCTGCCCGACGAAGACCGCCTCGTCCTTGAGGCCGAGGGCCGACTTGAGTCGCTCGTCGAGGACGACCCGGCCCTCCGAGTCCAGCTTCAGAATTTCGCTCGTGCCGAGGAGCGCAGTCGCAAAGGCGTCGCGCGCCGGCGAATAGGGCGGCATCGTCGCGAGCAGCGCGTCGATCTCCTGCAAGAGCGCGTTGCCGCCGCAATCGAGCGCCGGGGCGTCGAGGGAGGGGTAGGCATAGACCCCGTCGAAGCCGTCCTTCGCCAGCGCCTGCCGGAACGGGGCCGGGATCGAGACGCGGCCCTTGGCGTCCAGGCGGTGGGTGAAATGGGAAAGGAAGCGGTGCACCTGGCCCCTCGACGCGCGAAGCGTCGGCGGCGCGGGCCAGTGCATTGTGCGCCGTCGACGCGCGGGCGCGGTTTGTTGACGGGATGAGATGGGATAGCATGGGACCCCATGGGCGTCAACGGAACTGCGCGGGCGCCCGCCCCCGGAAGACGCCCCGCAGAGCTATTAGAAGTTGTTAAGGTTAATCATCGGTTAGAGATGCAAAGAACGCCGCCCTCGGCGATAATTTAGCCGAAGCGTAGTTCCGAGGACGCCCCCTAATTTGGAACAACAATGGCTAGCATCGCGCCGTAAGCACCCTGCGATTCCTGTTCGTTCACGATGCGATTCATGTTTGTTCTTCCAGCGACGGCCTCCCAGCCGGAGCCAGGACCACAATTTGCGGGGGTTACTCTGGGAGACAGCTAAACCTACCAGGGCGAGGTTGAGGTCCAGAGCGCGGGCCCGCCTCGGTCAGATGTTTGCGAATCACCGACGCGAAGGCTTCGAGTGGTCGTCGTGCCGCGCAAGCGGCGCGAGCGGGTCAGCTCAGGATAATGGGCGCCTAGGCAGCCGTCCGGCAGCGAGAACGGCGTGACCCTAAGCCCGCCGATCTCGCGCTGGGCGCTTGAGGCGCGAACCGCGCTTCACTTCGGCGCCTGCGTCTGCGCCGCGCCCTTGGGGGAGCGCACGGCGTTGCGATAGTCGGCAAGAAGCTTCTCGTCCTCGATCGACCCGTGATGGTGAACCTGCCGCCAGCGGCCGTCGATGAGCCGGAAAATCCTCGTCGTGCGGATGGCGAGGTTCTTGACGGCGGCGCCGTCGCGGTACGTGCCGCGCTCACGCCCCACCGCCCAGAACACGTCGCCGACCCGGTCGATCGTGTAATCCCAGAACTCGACCCGAACATCCGCCGGGCTCTTGAACACGCCATCGTACATCTTGTGCGCCACGTCCGAGCCCCGTCTGATGCCGCCGAGCGGGTTGTCGATCGCGACTTCGTCCGACGCCACGAAATTGTCGTCGATCATCTTGAGGTCGCGGGTGTTGAACGCCTTGTAGAATTGAGCCAGCGCCTGCTTCGGCTGGCTGAGATCGCCGAGGTCCTCCTTGCCGGTGATCGGCTCCTGAATCGGTTTCACGGCTTCCGCTTCAGCGGCGTTGGCTCGCGGGGCAACCGCGGGCGACGCAGCCATGAATCCGGCAAGAGCCGCCGGGATGGTCGCCGAGCGAATTGCGAGAGCAAGCGCTCTGCGCGTTCCTGAGCTCGTTTGCATGGTTCCTCCCGCTTCTCGTCATCGCGATCCTGCGCTTGGCATGTAGCTGCAGCTTCGCGCCTGCGCCGGCAGTCGCTCCTTGTCCATTGTCGCGCAGTCCATTGTCGCGCATCCAAATATGAGAGATAAAGAGGTTGGATTTGGAACGAATTTCAAAATATATGAGAAAATGCTGAAGGACCTCATCGCCTACCGGACATTTGTCGCGATCGCGGAACAGCCGAGCTTCACTGCGGCGGCCGAAGCTCTTGGTCGTTCCGTACAGGCGGTCAGTCGCGACCTGATGAGGCTTGAGGCCGACCTTGGCTCTCCCCTTGTGCTGCGCACGACGAGACGGCGCCAACTCACGACGGCGGGGAAGGAATTCTATAGGCGGATCGCCGCAGCACTCGCCGATCTGGACCGAGCGGAGGAGGACTTCAAAGCGCGAACGCTGCGCGTGGCGGGTCCAATCAAGATCAACGGCCCAACGCTCTTCGGCCCGCGCGTCGTAACGCCGATCATCGCCGAATTCCTGGCTCGCTACAAAGAGGTCAGCATCGGGTTGGAGCTGAACGACGCTTTCGTAGACCCAGCGGCGTCGGGAGCGGATCTCACCATTCGAATAGGCGACACGCCGCCCTCGTCCCTGATCGTTCGGCGCCTGGGCGAGGTTCGAAGAGTGACCGTGGCGTCGCCCGCCTACTTGGAAGCGCGAGGCCGGCCGCAGCGGCCCTGCGAGCTGACCGGCCACAGCTGCGTGGTGCGTCGCGGGGACAGGGAGGCTGCGCGATGGACCTTCGTCACTGACGAAGGAGAGACGACGGTCGAA
>DATJXI010000420.1:0-3625 GCA_035500275.1 Roseiarcus sp.
TTCCTCGCACTCGGCGCACTCGCGGCTCACCTGCGCGGGGGCGGCGGAGACCGATAGGACGGAGTGGGACATACTCATCACTTGGTCGGCGACGCGATCGGCCTCCCGCTCGAACTGATCGTCGACGGGACCAACGAAGAGCTTTCCCTGAGTGTCGCCCGTCGTTCGCGGGGCTGCTTGCGTCCAGCTTGGCGTCTCAGCCGCGCGATGGGAGATTCCGGTCGGGGAACCGTTCCCGAAGGCGGCGGCAATCCTCTTAAGCAACGCTTGATTGCCGATGTTCCGTTGGCTTTCGAGCGCCGACTCGATGAGGCCGCTTTGCAAGCGCTGAGGGCTTGCCGGGCTGCGATATGTCGGTGCGCCGACCGCCTGCTCCGCCGGCGCGCACGAAAGCGGCAATGCGACGGCGTCGGTGCTGCAATTGCCGACCGGCGTTCTCGGATCGGCGAACACCGAGCGCAAGGCCGGGTGGAAGATCTACGGCGGCGCAGCGCCTCTGTGCTGATAACGGCGGAGTCTCTGGACGAGGCCAACCAAAAAGCACTTTCCCTTGCGGAGGAGGACGCTGTTAGCTACCTTAACGAAAGAGGAGAGACGATAGTTTGGTCGTTGAAACAGATAGTGGACGTCAACCAAGTCCTTGCCGAGCGGCTCGAAGATGGCGCAGAACTATACGCAAAACACTTTCGTGATTGCGACGGATATCGTCGATTCGAAGAGCTTGCCTATGACCACAAACAATCAAACGCTGAATACGATGGCTCGGAAGAAAGCTGACCAGGGCCTAGCCAAACCGGTGAGAGGTTGAGTTCAAACGGATCGATGCCTGCATTCGCGAGCCCGATCAGACATATTTGAGACGGACGTCCGGAGGCTTTGAATTTCAGTTCGCGCTCCGCCCTCGGGTCGCCATTGAGGCGTCGTTGTAGCTGCTCGATTGGCCCCGATGCGGAGCGGGAGGAATCCACGACGCGGGGCGGGGACGCTTTTCATCGCCTCTCTTGAGGCGAGCGCTGGTCGGCGGGCCTTCTCGCAACCCGCGATTCTGCTTGACAATGGCAGGAAAGCGACTACATGCGCCGCATCCCGAATGCGCGTTTCGGTCCCGGCGCCTGCTTTGCGCGCTGGGATTTTTTGCGTTTTGAACGGAATCTCGGCGAGGGCCGGCCTCCACCGGACGCCGAGTGTCGATGACCGCGGCTCTTATTTGCGCCGCCGATATGGAGAGAAGAAACGAATGGCCCGCATCGCAGGCGTCAATATCCCGACCAACAAGCGCGTCGTGATCGCGCTTCAGTACATTCATGGCATCGGACCAACCAAGGCCCAGGAGATTGTCGACAAGGTCGACATTCCGCCGGAGCGGCGCGTATCGCAGCTCAGCGACGCCGAGGTGCTGCAGATCCGCGAGACGATCGACCGCGACTACATGGTCGAGGGCGATCTGAGGCGCGATGTCGCGATGAACATCAAGCGCCTGATGGACCTCGGCACGTATCGGGGCCTGCGCCATCGCAAGCAATTGCCCGCGCGCGGCCAGCGCACCCACACCAACGCCCGCACCCGCAAGGGCAAGGCCAAGCCCATCGCCGGCAAGAAGAAGTAGGCGAGGAAGCGAATTCTTGGAATTGAAAAGGCGCGCTTTTGCCGCGCGATTGAAGGATTGATGAGATGGCGAAAGAAACCACCCGCGTCCGCCGCCGCGAACGCAAGAACATCGTGTCGGGCGTCGCGCACGTGAACTCGACGTTCAACAACACGATGATCACCGTCACCGACGCGCAGGGCAACACCATCTCGTGGTCCTCGGCGGGGACCTTGGGTTTCAAGGGCTCGCGCAAGTCCACCCCCTTCGCCGCGCAGATCGCCGCCGAGGACGCCGTGCGCAAGGCCGCCGAGCACGGCGTTCGCACGCTCGAGGTCGAGGTGTCCGGCCCCGGCTCGGGACGCGAATCGGCGTTGCGCGCCATTCAGGCGGCGGGCTTCACCGTGACCTCGATCCGCGACGTGACGCCGATCCCGCACAACGGCTGCCGCCCGCGCAAGCGGCGCCGCGTCTGACCGTTTTCGCGCGTATGCCTGCTCGCGTCGCGCCTTCGGCTTCGCCGCGTCCGACCCCGCGCCTTCAAGCCGGATATTACACATGGAAGGCCTAAATCCCGTGATCCAGAAAAACTGGCAAGAACTTATCAAGCCGAAGAAGCTCGAGGTGGCGCCGACCGAAGACCCGCGCCGCATCGCGACCGTCGTCGCCGAGCCGCTCGAGCGCGGCTTCGGTCAGACTCTCGGCAATTCGCTCAGGCGCGTGCTCCTGTCCTCGCTGCAGGGCGCCGCCATCACCTCGATCCATATCGACGGCGTTCTGCACGAATTCTCGTCCATCCCCGGGGTGCGCGAGGACGTCGTGGACATCGTGCTCAACGTCAAGGACATCGCGGTGAGGATGCACGGCGAGGGGGTGAAGCGCCTCGTCCTGAAGCGCCGCGGCCCGGGTGTCGTCACCGCCGGCGACATCCAGACGACCGGCGACATCCACATCCTCAACCCGAGTCTGCCGATCTGCACGCTGGACGAGGGCGCCGATCTGCGCATCGAATTCACGGTGACGACCGGCAAGGGCTATGTGCCGGCCGACCGCAACCGCGCCGAGGATTCGCCGATCGGGTTGCTCCCGATCGACAGCATGTTCTCGCCGGTGAAGAAGGTGAGCTACCGCGTCGAGAACACCCGTGAGGGGCAGGACCTCGACAAGGACAAGCTCACGATGACGATCGAGACCAACGGCGCCATGTCGCCGGAGGACGCGCTTGCCTACGCCGCCCGCATCCTGCAAGACCAGCTCGCCGTCTTCGTCAACTTCGAGGAGCCGCGGCGCGAGGAGGCGGCGCACGCCATTCCCGAGCTCGCCTTCAACCCGGCGCTGCTGAAGAAGGTGGACGAGCTCGAGCTCTCCGTGCGCTCCGCCAACTGCCTCAAGAACGACAACATCACCTATATCGGCGATCTCATCCAGAAGTCCGAGGGCGAGATGCTGCGCACGCCGAACTTCGGCCGCAAGTCGCTGAACGAGATCAAGGAGGTGCTGGCGCAGATGGGCCTGCATCTCGGCATGGAGGTCCTGGGCTGGCCGCCGGACAATATCGATGATCTCGCCAAGCGGTTCGAGGAGCATTACTGAGAATTCTCCCGCATTGCGGGAGAAGGCGGCGCGCAGCGCTGCATGAGGTTCGAGGGTCTTGCCCTCACCCTAGCCCTCTCCCCGCAAGGGAGAGCGGTTCAAAACAAGCGGCCGTTCCGTGGCGCGGCGGCCGTAAGACCCGGGTGTAAGGAGAACGCCAATGTATCACGGGCGCGCCAAGCGGCGCTTCAACCGCACGCATGAGCATCGCAAGGCGATGTTCGCCAATATGGCGCAGGCGCTCATCAAGCACGAGCAGATCACGACGACGCTGCCGAAGGCGAAAGACCTCAGGCCCGTCGTCGAAAAGCTCGTCACGCTCGGCAAGCGCGGCGACTTGCACGCGCGCCGCATCGCGATCTCGCGCCTGCGCGACGCCGACCTCGTCAAGAAACTCATCGACGTGCTCGGCCCTCGCTACAAGAACCGCAACGGCGGCTACACCCG
>DATJXI010000421.1:0-2356 GCA_035500275.1 Roseiarcus sp.
TGACGATCGCCGAGAACGTGTTCATCGGCCGCGAGCCCGGCTCCCGTCTCTTTGTGAGCTGGCGGAGGCTCGCCGACGACACGCGTGCGATCACCGAGCGCATCGGGCTTAAGCGCGATCCGATGACGCCGGTGCGTGATCTCTCGGTCGCCGAGCAGCAGCTCGTCGAGATCGCCCGCGCGCTATCGATGCAATCGCGTCTCATCGTCATGGACGAGCCGACCTCCGCGTTGAGCGAAGCCGAGGTCGCCAATCTCGCCCGCATCATCCGGGCGCTCAAAGCCGACGGGCTGTCGATCATCTTCGTCACCCACAGGCTCGAAGAGGTGTTCCGCCTCTGCGACCGCTACACGGTGTTGCGCGACGGCCATTACGTCGGCGCCGGCAATGTCGCCGAGACGAACGTCGACGCCATCATCCGCATGATGGTCGGCCGCGAGGTGAGCGCGCTCTACGGCCATCCGCCCGCCTTGTCGCGCGGAGCGATCGCGCTCGAAGTCAAGGGGCTCACCCGGCGCCGCGACGCGCGCGACCCGCATGCGATCGAACTCGTGGACGTCGCCTTCCGCGCCCACCACGGCGAGATCCTCGGACTCGCCGGCCTCGTGGGCGCCGGCCGCACCGAAACGGCGCGCGCCATTTTCGGCGCCGACGCGTTCGACCGCGGCGAGATTTTCGTCGACGGAAAGCCCGTCATTTTCTCCGGTCCGCGCGACGCGATGGCGCACGGCGTCGGGCTTGTCCCGGAGGACCGCAAGAAGCAGGCGCTTTTCCTCAGACTCGCCATCCGCACTAATATGACCATCGCGGCGCAGGAGAAGATCAGCCGCGGCTGGTTCTTGGACGAAAAGCGCGAGGACAAGCTCATCGACGAGTTCCGGCGGCTGCTCTCGATCCGCATGGCGAGCCCCGAACAGGAGGCGGGCCTGCTCTCGGGCGGCAACCAGCAGAAGGTCGTGCTCGCGCGCTGGCTTGCGCTGAGGCCGAAAATCCTGATCGTTGACGAGCCGACGCGCGGCATCGACGTCGGCTCCAAGGTCGAGGTCCACAATTTGCTCATCGACATGGCGAAGTCCGGCATCGCGGTCATCGTCATCTCGTCCGAACTACCCGAAATCCTCGCCGTCTGCGACCGCATCCTCACGATGCGCGAGGGTCGCGTCACGGGCGAGATCGCCCGCGCCGACGCGACGCAAGAGATTCTGATGGCGATGATGACGGCGCACGAAAGCGCGGGCCAGCCGCTGGCCGCGGCCTGAGTTGAGGAAAGCATGACCGAGGCGAGAGCAGCCGAAGCGGGCGGCGGGAAAGGCTTCGACGTCTTCGACTTCATCGCGCGCTTCGCGCCGACGCTGTTCCTCATCGCGCTGATGGCGCTGTTCGCGATCCTCGAGCCGCGCTTCATGTCGCAGATCAACCTCTTCAACGTCATGCGGCAGGTGTCGATTACCGGGCTGCTCGCGGTCGGCATGACCTTCGTCATCCTCACCGCCGGCATCGACCTCTCGGTCGGCTCACTCGTCGCCTTCGCTGGGCTCGTTGCGGCCGCCGTCGCCAAGGGCGGCCTCGAAAACCGCTTCACGGTCGGCGAGGGCGTTGGCTACGGGTGGCCGCTCGCCGCGCTCGCGGCCATCGCGGTTGGGCTGATCTGCGGCTGGCTGCAGGGGATCGCCATCACGCGCCTCAAAGTGCCGCCGTTCGTGGTGACGCTGGGGGGCATGTCGGCGTTCCGCGGCGCCGCGCTCTTGTTCGCCGCCGGCGGGCCAATCTCCGGTTTCGAGCCGTCGTTCACCTGGTGGGGGCAGGGCAAGATCGGGCCGGTGCCGGTGCCGGTCATCATCTTTCTCGTTGCCGCAGTCATCGCGCACATCACGTTGCGCTATACGCGCTACGGCCGCCAGGTCTATGCGGTCGGCGGCAATCCGGAAGCGGCCCGCCTCTCGGGCCTCAACGTCGATCGGATCATCGCGAGCGTCTATGTCATCATCGGCTTCTTCGCCGGCTTGGGCTCGTTTGTGCTCGCGGCGCGGCTCAATTCCGCGGAAGCCGTGGCCGGCACCGGCTACGAACTCACCGTCATCGCCTCGGTCGTCATCGGCGGCACGAGCCTGTTCGGCGGTTCGGGCACCATCTTTGGGACCGTCGTCGGCACGCTGCTGATCGGCGTGCTCTTAAACGGCCTCGTGCTCATGAACGTCTCGTCCTACGTCCAGCAAATCATCATCGGCGTCATTATCGTGCTGGCGGTCGCCTTCGACACGTTCGCCAAGTCGCGGCGGCGGAAGGTTTAGCCCTTTGAAATAAAGCTGATTTATCCCGTCAGGAGATGTCGAGCAGCGCGAGCGCGGTTCTGAAA
>DATJXI010000422.1:0-10321 GCA_035500275.1 Roseiarcus sp.
CCCCGTCCATGGCATCGGCCCCTCGACGCGTCCGTCGGAATATACAGTGACGCTGGTTCCGGGCTTGTCGAGGACAACGACGCGGCCCTTGTTTGTCGTGATGCTCAGCGCGCCGTCCGCCAAGGCGACGATGATGTAGCCGCGCTCGACCAGGAGATGAAACTCGGTGCCGGTGACGCGGATGGTCCCGCTCGGCGTGACGATGGTGTAGTCCTTCTTGTTCTGCGTGCCGGTTATGAACCTGTACACCCCGCGACTGGCCTCGATTTGAACTCTGCCGGTGCCGCGATCCGGATTGTAGACGAATCGATCGATCGTCGCCTCCGACCTCGGGCCGATCGAAAAATGCGTATGGTCGACAAAAACCAGTTGGGTCTGGCTGTCGTCGCCAGTATGAACGCGCTCATTCTGGAACACAGATTCCCCGGGGGATATCGACTGCTCTTTCCGGTCAAGGATCCCGGCGACTTGATTTTGCACGGTGGCGGCATCGCCCACGGGTGACGGCTGAGCAAGCGCTGCCGTCGCGTAAATTGTGGAAACGATTGAAATTGCCGCAATACACAAGCGACGAATACACATCTCGTCAGCTCCTTTTTTGACGACCGAGTCCGCCACCCGTGCGGAGCTCAATACAATCTAAATTCGCTTGGAATCTCGCTGTTCAAATTCAGAGCAAAAGTTGGAGTGACGGAGTCTGCCGGTGTACCCGATTGGCCCCGAGTCGTCGGCGTGCTGATCAAGCTGCAAGAATGAGACTTCAAGCCCTCCCATCCGGCGCATATTAACCCGCATCTCAACCGAAAGTCAGCCCTTTGCCTCCCCCTGGAAAGTCTTTTTCACCAGGCGCCCCATCGGAAACGCGCTACGGCTTGCCGCAGGGAACTTGCCGCGCTGGACCGCCGCCATGGGCTCGACGTGCTTTACCGTCGTTGCCGCGCGCGCGGCTTCCGGATCGCGTCGGGCCGCCGTCCCGCGCGCCGCTCGCGCTTGCGCGCGAACCAGGCCACGTCCGATGCGACGGCCAGACTATCCGCCAAGCCGCTTCAGCCACGCCTTCGCCTGGCGCTTGACGTTGGCGGGCGCCGCGCCGCCGTAGGACGTGCGGCTCTTCACCGACCGCTCGACGCCGAGCACGCCGAAAGCGTCCGCCGTCATCCGAGGCTCGACGCTTCTCATGTCGGCGAGCGGGAGCCTCTCGAGCGCCACGCCCCGCTCCGCCGCCAGCGCTACGATCCGCCCCGTCACGTGGTGCGCATCGCGGAACGGCATTTTGAGCGCGCGCACGAGCCAGTCGGCGAGGTCGGTCGCGGTGGCGTAGCCGGCGCCGGCCGCCGCCTTCATCCGCTTCGGGTCGGGCGTCATGTCATCGACCATGCCCGTCATCGCCTTGAGGCAGAGGGCGAGCGTCTCGAGCGCGTCGAAGACGCCCTCCTTGTCTTCCTGCATGTCCTTGGAATAGGCGAGCGGCAGGCCCTTCATCACCGTGAGGAGGCCGATCAGCGCGCCCATGACGCGGCCGGTCTTGCCGCGCACGAGTTCGGCGGCGTCGGGGTTGCGCTTCTGCGGCATGATCGAGGAGCCGGTCGAGAAGGCGTCGCTGAGTTTGATGAAGCCGAACTGCGGCGTCGCCCAGAGCACGATCTCCTCGGCCAAGCGCGAGAGATGCGTCGCCGCGATCGCCGCGCTAGCCAGCGCCTCGAGAGCGAAGTCGCGGTCGGCGACGCTGTCAAGCGAATTGGCGGTCGGCCGGTCGAAGCCGAGCGCCTTCGCCGTCATCTCGCGGTCGATCGGGAAGGAGGTCCCGGCCAGCGCCGCGGCGCCGAGCGGACATTCGTTGAGGCGCTTGCGCGCGTCGCGCAAGCGCCCGGCGTCGCGCCCCAGCATCTCGACATAGGCCAGCAGATGATGGCCGAAGGTCACCGGCTGGGCCGGCTGCAGATGCGTGAAGCCCGGCATGACCATGTCCGCGCATTCGAGCGCGCGGCGCGCGAGCGCCCGCTGCAGCTCCCCGATCGCAAGCATGAGCGCGTCGATCGCGTCGCGCACCCAGAGGCGGAAATCAAGCGCCACCTGGTCGTTGCGCGAGCGCGCCGTGTGCAGGCGCCCGGCGGCGGAGCCGACGATCTGGGCCAAGCGGCTTTCGACGTTCATATGGATGTCCTCGAGCGCGCGCGAGAAGACGAATGTCCCCGCCTCGATTTCGCCCTTGACTTGCGCCAGACCCTTGGCGATGGCGTCGGCGTCGACCGCCTCGATCACGCCCTGTTTCGCGAGCATGGCGGCGTGCGCCTGAGATCCGGCGACGTCCTGAAGCGCGAGCTTGCGGTCGAAGTCGATCGAGGCGTTGATCTCCTCCATGACCGCGGCCGGACCGCCGGAGAACCGCCCGCCCCACATCGCGTTGCTCATGCGAAATGACCCTGGATGACTGAATGACGAAGCCTGAACATTCGCCCGGCGGCCACTTTCCGTGGGTGGTCGCGCTTGGAGCGGTCGCCGCCGTCGCCGCGGCGGTCCTATACGGGACGCTCGCGCCGACGGGCAAGGTCGCGTCGTCCTGCCCCGCCTCGTCGAAGGCGCTTGCGGCCCAGCTTGAGCCGCTCGCCAAGGGGGAAATCGCCGCGCTGAACGTCGCGACTGACCCGCGCGAGGCGATGCCGCTCGCCTTCGAACGCATGGACGGCGGCAAGACCAAGGTGTCGGATTTTCGCGGCAAGGCGGTGCTGCTCAACCTCTGGGCGACCTGGTGCGTGCCGTGCCGGGCTGAGATGCCGTCGCTCGACCGGCTCGAGGCCGAGGCGGGCGACAAGAACTTCGAGGTCGTCGCGGTCAACGTCGACACGGCGCGACTCGAGCGGCGCACCGCCTTTTTGGACGGGATCGGCGTGAAATCGCTGACCCGCTACGCTGATCCCAGCGGCGACGCGTTCCAGACGCTGCGCAAGGACGGCAAGACGCTCGGGTTGCCGGTGACGCTCCTCATCGACAAGGACGGCTGCGAGGTCGGGGTCGTTGCGGGCGCAGTGAAGTGGGATTCGGCCGACGCGCTTTCCGTCGTGCGCGCCCTGAAAGGCGGATGAGCTCAGGCGGCCGCTTGGCCGCGCCGCATCGAGCCGATGAGGCCTGTCGCCTCGGCTTGCGGGACCGGCGGGCTGAACAGGTAGCCCTGGACCTCGGCGATCGTCCCGAGCTGTTCGATGACCCGCATCTGCCGCTTCGTCTCCACCCCCTCGATGAGAACCGACATGCCGAGCCTTCGGCTCATGGCCGCGACGCTCTCGACGAGGATCGACGCGCGCTCCTGGATTCCGAGGCCGATGGTGAAGGAGCGATCAATCTTGATGCGGTCGAGCGGGAAGCTCAAGAGATAGCTCAAGCTCGAATAGCCGGTGCCGAAGTCGTCCAGCGATATTCGGAGCCCGCGGGCGCGCAGCGCTTCAAGCGCGCTGCGCGCGTTGCTGCGTTCGTCGAGCAGGGTGGATTCGGTGATCTCGAGGTCGAGCCGGTTCGGCGAGAGATTGGCGGCGTGAAGCGCGTCCAACACCGTCTTCTCGATGCGTCCGCTGCGGAACTGTGACGGCGACAGGTTGACCGAAACGCTGACGTCCTCGGGCCAGGCGGCGCAGGCGAGGCACGCGCGCCGCAACACGCCTGCGCCGAATTCCTCCATGATGCCGATATCTTCGACGATCGGGATGAATTCGCTCGGCGACACGACGCCGCGCACGGGGTGGCGCCAGCGCGCCAGCGCCTCGAAGGACACCAGCTTGCGCGACTGCACGTCCAAAATCGGCTGGAAGTAGACGTCGATGCCGTTGTTGGCGACGGAGGCGCGCAGCTCGAGCTCGATCAGCCGGCGGATCTGGATCTTGGTGTCCATCGACGGCTCGAAGGCCCGCCAGCCCCGCCGCCCGTCCGCCTTGGCGGCGTAGAGGGCGATGTCGGCGTTCGACAAAAGCGCGTCAGGCGTCGCGCCGTCGTCCGGGGCCCGCGCGCTGCCGATGCTTGCCCCGACGATGACCTCGCTGCCGTCGATGATCATGGGACGGCTGATTTCGTCGATGATGCGCCTGGCCAGACACGCGGTGGGCAAGGCGCCTGGCTCATCGTGATGGAGAATGACGAACTCGTCGCCGCCCCAGCGCGCAACCAAGTCGTTGGGACAGATGATGCGACGGAGCCGGCTCGCGATCTCAGCGAGCAGCTTGTCGCCGGTGCGGTGGCCGAGACTGTCGTTCACCTGCTTGAAGTCGTCGAGGTCGAGAAACATGACGTCGAACGGGGCGCTGAGCTCGTCCGACCTGGCGAGCGCCTCGAACAAGGCGATTTCGAACGAGCGGCGGTTGCGCAGTTCAGTGACGGGATCGAAATGCGCCATCTGGTCGATGAGGCGGTCGGCGTTCCGCTTGGCGGTGATGTCCTGAACGACCATGACCCATCCGCCGGTGGAATTCCCGGTGATCGTGACCTCGTAGAACGACTGGTTCGCGGCTTCGAACTCCAGCGACTGCGAGCGTCCGGCGGCCGCCGCCGCATCCAGGGCCCTCAGCAGCCCGTCTATGGTCTCCTGGGGCACCGCGGCCCGCCGCTTCGCGAGGCGCATGAGAGATTCGAACCGGACGTTCGAGATCGGCCGCGCGCGGTCCAGCGCCAGGAATTCCGAGAACTTGGCGTTGGAGACGAGAATGCGCTTCTCCGCCGAGAGCATGCACATGCCGTGCGACATGTTGTTGAGGGCGGCGTCCAGTCTGTTGGCGAGAATTCCGCTTTTGATCCGAGCGGCGACTTCGGCGTGAAAAGTGTTCTTGAGTTTGGTTGACGAGGCCTTGATGAAAGCGAAGAGAGGGATGAAGCCAACCACGATCATCCAGGGGTACCAACCTCCGCCCACCAACATCGCCGCACTCAGCGGAACAAAAGCAACCGCAATCTGCAAATTGACGCCACGGTCGATTGCAAAACTTCGGGTCCACATCCCGAACGCATAGGGTATGGTGATTGCAGCGGTGAAGAACCGCGTGAACCCGTCGTCGGTCACGTAGAACGCTACGAAAGTCCAGAGCGATAGCGAGAACATGAAGAGAACGGCGCCGATAAGGAAATTCGTCTCGCGACGCTGCGCCGCCGCCACAGTCGCGCTGGGGAGGTTCCGAGCATGGGAATGCATGAAATACAAACGTATTGCGAGAATCAACGCCATGAATAGCGTGCAGATCCAGAGGGCGATGCTGTGGGCCGCGATGGCGGAGATCGCGCCCGCCAGTATCATGGCGGATCCAGCCAGAATAAGGCCACGAATATCGATGAGGAGGCTATCGATAAAGCCGACGTAAATGTCATCCGGAAGCCGGACGCCGCCCGCTCTTGCGCGGTCCGGATCGGTTTTCGAGCGCATCGTGGAGATCAACGATTGAGCAAGCTGCACTTTTATTAAAAACTCCTTCCTTTCATTGACGCGATCCTTAGAGTGGTCGGGATATCGAACTACGACACAAATGGTATAGACAGATGATCGTTAAGATTCGTTTCGACGCTCACCAAGAAAGCACACGGCAGTCCGATATCCTTTTCGAGCCGACCGGATTTGCTTTCCCGCACGCGCCGCTATTCCCTCTGGGCGAAAACCCGGATTCCTGTGTCTATGTCGGTATCTTGAACGAGACCGGTTTCGAGACGGCGAGGTCAGTGATGGCCGACCTGCAATCCTTTTTTGACTACAATGACTGGCTTGACGCTCGAGAGGCCTTCCATATTGGCCTCGCCATGGAAGGAATCAGCGTCCGAGTTGTACCGATAGAATTCGACGGCTTCGCTGCCTGGTGCCACACCGAAGGCGTTCGCCCGACGGAAAGCGCCCTCGACGCCTACGCCGAAATATCCGCGAAGAATCTCGGCTAGTCGTCGGCGGCGCGGCGGCGTCGCCAAGATTCGCGAACGCCGCTGACGCGCGACCGCTTTTGAGCGCAGTCTCCAGTGGGAAGCGCGCTCGCGTTCCGTCATTCCGAAATTCCCGCTGTCGCCGAAGTATGAATTCTTTATCACAGCATTCATATGATGTTATGTCTGTTGACAAATTTGAATTTATGTAGAAATCATAAATTTCTGCAATGATGCTTTTGATAGCGATGTCGAGCCTTCAGCTAGTAAAGCAGCCATTACAAACGCCTGCACATAAATTTGCAGAGCGTGTAAATGATTTAATGCCTCGGGTAGTGCACAGTTGCGCTCGAAATGAGGCGGATCGTAAGCTCGTATTTACAATGAGGTATCAAGCATATCGAAGACAAAATATTGTCAAAGACATCAGCAATGGGATGCTATACGATGGTGACTACGATGAATCTCCCAATTGCTATATAACAATGACATACATTGATGGAGATTTTGTCAGCACGTTCAGGCTGCATTGGGCGGCTGACCTTTCCCAGCATCTTCCGTCGCACGGAGTATTTTCGGATTTAATCGATCCTTACCTACGCAAAGGCTATGTTGTACTCGATCCGACGCGGCTTGCGGCTCGCTTTGAAGCATCCAGAAAATATCCCGAACTCCCCTTTGTTGCGCTTCGCCCAGCGTGGCTCGCTGCAGCACACTTCGAAGCTGACGTGGTTCTTGCCACCGTGGCCGCCGAACATACGGCCTTTTACAAGCGGGTTTTCGGCTACGAAGCCTTGTGCGCGCCCCGGGACTATCCGCGGGTCGTCTTCCCGATCGTGTGCCTGGCTTTGGATTTTCCACGGGTGCGGGACAGCGTCGAGTCGAGATATCCATTTTTTAAGTCAACGCAGAAGGAACGAGAGGCTCTCTTCGGCCCAAGCCCTGCGAACGTCGCCTCCGAACCTCCCGCTTTCCGCCTGTCTGAGCGCCTTCTTTAGCCCGAAACATCCAATTGCAAATCCTCATGCAATTGCGGGAGGACGATCACTGCGCGCCTGTTCTTGCCGTCCGATTCAAAAATGGCGTCATGCCTTCTCGCGCCAGCTTGTCGGCCCGCTCGTTGCGCTCATCGCCGGAATGGCCTCTCACCCAGACCCAGCAAATGTCGTGGCGTTCTGCGGCCGCGGCGAGCCTGCGCCAAAGGTCTTCGTTCTTGACCGGCTTCTTTGCGGTCGTCCGCCAGCCGTTGCGTCGCCAAACCTCCATCCAGTCTGTAACGCCGCCTCTGAGATATTGTGAGTCCGTGTGTAGGCTCACCGCGCAAGGGCGCTTCAATGCTTCAAGCGCCGCGATCGCGGCGGTCAGCTCCATCCGGTTATTGGTGGTGAGCGCCTCGCCGCCCTTCATCTCCCTCTCATGCCCGTCGTAGCGAAGGATCGCTCCCCAGCCGCCAGGACCGGGATTGCCTGAACAGGCGCCGTCGGTCCAGATCGACACGCGGCCACTCACGTCTTGAGCCCGTAGTCGGCCGCCGTTTTGACGCGCTGATGGAACCGGAGCTTATCGCGATATTCGAGGGGGTTTTTCGGCGCCACCTTCGCTCCGACCGGGACGTTGAACCAGTCGACCAGACGCGTGAGCATGAAGCGCATCGCGGCGCCGCGCGCGAGCGTCGGCAGCGCTGTGACTTCAGCCGCTCCGAGCGGGCGCACTCTGGCGTAGTTTTCAATCATCGCCCTGCCCTTGGAGACGTTGAAGTCGTTGCCGGGCTCGAAGCACCAGGCGCTGAGGCAGATGGCGAGATCGTAGGCGAAGGCGTCGTTGCAGGCGAAATAGAAGTCGATGAGCCCCGACAGCTTCTCGCCCAAGAAAAACACGTTGTCGTTGAAGAGATCGGCGTGGATGACGCCGCTGGGCAGGTCGCGCGGCCAGTTCGATCGCAGGAAGGCAAGCTCCTCTGAGACTTCCTTCGCCAAGCCGGGCGCAACTTCGTCGGCCCGCGCCTCGGCCGCGTGCAAAAGCGTTAGCCACGCCTCAAGCGACAGCGCGTTCCCGCGCTTGAGCGGGAAATCGGCGCCGGCGAGGTGCATCTGCGCAAGCGCCGCCCCCACGGCGGCGCAATGCTGGACATTCGGCCGGCGCACCCAAATGCCGTCGAGAAAGGTGACGATCGCCGCGGGCCTCCCGGCCAGCTGACCCAACGCCTCGCCGGCGCGGTTGCGCACCGGTTGGGGACAAGTCACGCCGCGGCGCGCAAGGTGTTCCATCAACCCAACGAAAAAGGGGAGATCCGAGGCCCTAACCCGCTTCTCGTACAGCGTCAGGATAAACTGGCTTCGGTCGGTGCGCAGGAGGAAATTGGAGTTTTCAACCCCCTCGGCAATTCCCTTGAACGAGACGACCTCGCCGATGTCGTAGAGCGCAAGAAAGGCGCTCAGCGCTTCATCGGTCACTTCAGTATAGACAGCCATGCGGTAGCGGAAATGGTTTTTGCGAGCAGGGAAGCGCGGAGCGTGGCGCGGCTTAGCCCGGCGGAGTTGAAGACGTCAATCCGCACGCCGCACGCCGCAATAGTGGACAGGCCGGCCTTCAACGCTTATTCCGCGCCTTCTGCAGCAGGGGGACGGCCCGCGCCGGACGCTCGAATTCGCTAACTCTCAGGCGAATCTTGCCCGGCCGGTTTCGCGCCGCGGATTTCCAACGGGGCTTTCATGAAAATCGCAATCTATGGCTTGGGGTATGTCGGCCTCACAGGCGCCATCTGCCTCGCGAGCGAGGGCCACGATGTGATGGGAGTGGACGTCAGCGACGACAAGATTCGGATGATCGCCTCGGGCGCGTCTCCGATCAAGGAGCCGGGGCTCGACAAGATGCTCTCCGACGCGCTCGCTGAGGGCAGGCTCCAATGCACGACCGACCCGGCCCAACCGATCCGGACGTGCGAGATGGCGATCGTCTGCGTCGGGACGCCGAGCGGAGCTGACGGCTCCCACAACATGCGCGACATCGCGGAAGTCACTCGACAGATCGCCAACGCCGCCCGCACGCTGCCGCGGAGAGACAATTTCACGGTCGTCTACCGCAGCACGATCCGGCCGGGCACAATCGACGGGCTGATCATGCCGATAGTCAGGTCGACCCTGGGCCATTCGGCGGAGTCGATTGAGGTCGTTTACAATCCCGAGTTCCTGCGCGAAGCGACGGCCGTCCACGACTTTTTCTATCCGCCGAAGATCGTTGTCGGCACCCAAGACGGGCTGCCGTCCGCGCGTGTGTCGGAGATGTACAGGAATCTGAAGGCGCCCACGTTCACGGTCGGCTTCCGCGAGGCGGAGTTCACGAAATTCGTCGACAACAGCTTCCACGCCCTCAAGGTCGCGTATGCGAACGAGATTGGTCGCCTCTGCGTCAGTCTCGGCATCGACGCCAAGGTTGTGCATAATATCTTCATCTCCGACACGAAGCTCAACATCTCTCCTTACTACCTTCGACCGGGCGGACCATTCGGCGGGTCTTGTCTGCCCAAGGACGTCCGCGCGCTGCAGTTCATCTCAGCCGACGTCGGCGCAAACACGCATGTCATCGATGCTCTGATGCGCTCAAACGAAGCGCACAAGCACTTCCTGTTCACTCGCGCGGTCCACAGACTCAAGCCTGGGGCGCGGATTTTGCTCCTCGGCCTCGCGTTCAAGTCCGAGACCGACGACCTGCGCGAGAGCCCCAACATCGATCTTGCGCGCAAGCTCCTTCAAAACGGGTTCATGGTGTCGGTCTACGATCCCTCGCTTAAGCCCGAACACCTGATCGGTCAGAATCTTGGCTACGCATACTCGCATTTGCCCAGCCTCAACGACCTCCTGGTGACCAAGGAAACCGCGGAAGGCGACGGTTTCGACCTCATCATCGACTCCAATGGAACGTCACGCGCTATGTCGTTGAAGTGCGCCAACGTCCTAAACTTCCACGAGCTATAGTCATGGAGCGCTTGCACGCGCAGTTCGCCGCATCGGAGCCAACATCAAACGTCGCGACGCAGCAGAAGATGACGGACGCCGGCGACAGAAGCGTGCTCGCGGGGAAGAGGATCTTGGTGATCGTCGAGAATTTGCCGGCGCCGTTCGATCGGCGCGTTTGGCAGGAATCACTGGCCTTAACCGCCGCCGGGGCGGAAGTGACCGTGATATGCCCGAAAGGGAAAGGATACGAGGCTGATCATGAAATCATTGAAGGCGTCAGCGTCTACCGTCACTCGCTGCCTCCGTATGGAGACTCGGCTGTCGGCTACCTCAAAGAATACGCAAGCGCTCTTTTTCACGAAACCCGGCTCGCATGGAGCGTCTTTTTCGAACGCGGGTTCGATGCGATCCACGCCTGCAATCCGCCCGATCTGATTTTCCTGGTGGCGGCGCCGTTCAAATTGCTCGGCAAGAAATTCGTTTTT
>DATJXI010000423.1:0-22043 GCA_035500275.1 Roseiarcus sp.
GCGGCGCCTATATGAAGCTCGCCGCCGAGCAGGGCATCAGCCCGGATTTGCTGCATAGGGTCGCGGTGATCGGGGCCGGCACCCTGGACAGTCTCCCGCACAACGGCGCGGTCGTCACGCTGCTCTCCGTCTGCGGCTCCAGCCATCGCGAAAGCTACTCCGACATCGTCATGGTGGCGATCGTCGGCGCGCTGATCGCCCTCGTCGCGGTGATCGGTCTGGGCAGTATGTTCGGCTCGGTTTGATTTTACCAAATGAACGCGACACCGCTCAGGCGGCGCGGTCGACCCTCTCTGTCCGCTTGGCGCGATAGAGCGTGATGTAGAAGACAGGCAGCACGAGAAGCGTCAGCATTGTCGCGACGAACAATCCGCCCATGATGGCGAAAGCCATCGGTCCCCAGAACACCGTCGGGGCGATCGGGATCATGCCGAGGACGGTCGAGATCGCGGTCAGCATTATCGGGCGGAAGCGCGAGACCGTCGCCTCGACCACCGCATCCCATATGTCGCGTCCCTGCGCCCGCTCCGTCTCGATCTGATCGATCAGGATGACCGCGTTGCGGGCGATCATGCCGACCAGCGCCAGAATCCCGAGAATCGCTACGAAACCGAGCGGCCTGTGGACGGCGAGCAGCGCGAGTACAATTCCGATTAGTCCCAGCGGCACCACCGCGATGACGAGGAAGACTCGGCCGAAACTGTGCAGCTGGGCCATCAAGAAGAGCAGCATCAGAAGGAAGGCGATCGGGAGCATGGCGAACACCGAGGCCTGCGACTGCGCGCTCTCCTCGATCGTTCCGCCGACCGCGATGTGATAGCCGCTCGGGAGGCTTTCGCGGAGGGTTTCGATCGCCGGCGTCAGCGAGCGGACCGCACCCTCCGGCGTCGCGCCGGCGCCGACGTCCGCCTCCACCGTCAAGGTCGGGACACGGTCGCGCCGCCAGATCAGAGGAAATTCCTGATCGAAATCGAAACTCGCGATTTGGCTCAGCGGCACGGTGCGACCGTTGGGAAGCGGCAGCTGAAGGGAGCGCAGCGTCGAGAGCGAGACGCGCTGCTCGTCGTTCGCCCGCGCGACGACGTTTACGAGATAGATGTCGTCGCGCACCTGCGTCACCGGCGCGCCCGTCATCACCGTGTTCAGCACTTCGGCGAGGGCCTGCGAACTCAACCCCACGAGCCGGGCCTGATCCTGATCGATCTTGATGCGGACTTCGCGGGAGGGTTCGATCCAGTCGAAATTGACCAGCCTCAGACCCGGATCCGCGCCCATGATCTGCCCGACCTTCAAAGCGATCGCGCGGACCTGGGAGATGTCCGGTCCGCTGACCCTGTACTTCACCGGCCATCCGACGGGCGGCCCGAGTTCGAGGGGCGACACGCGGGCGACGACGCTCGGGAGTTGCTCCGCCAGCTCTTTCTCGAGCTTCGCGTGCAACCGGTCTCGCGCCTTAACATCCTTTGCGATGACGACGGCCTGCGAAAAGAAGTCGTTGGCCAGCTGGACGTCGAGGGGAAGGTAGAAGCGGATGGCGCCGCGTCCGACATAGGTGCTCCAGCTCGCGACGTCCGGATCGGCCTTCAGCATGGAGTCGAGTCTGGTGGCGACCGCGTCGCTCGCGTAGATCGAGGCGTTCTGGGGCAGAGTGAGATCGACGACGAGCTCAGGGCGATCGGAGGCTGGGAAGAACTGCCGCGGCACATAAGGCAACGCCAACAGTGACGCAATGAAACAACCGAGGGTCACGGCGATGGTGAGCCAGCGCACCCGCATCACGCCGACAAGAATCGAACGGAATATCCGCTCCACCATCCCGGGCCCGGCGGACGCCGCCGTGTCAGGTTTCTTGAGGAGCCATGCGGCGAGCAGCGGCGCGAAGAGGACCGCAACGAACCAGGATACGACCAGCGCGATCGTGACCACGGCGAAGATCGAGAAGGTGTACTCGCCGGCAGCGCTCCGCGCAAAGCCGATCGGGACGAAGCCGGCGATCGTGACCAAGGTGCCAGTCAGCATCGGCAACGCCAGCGTCCGGTAAGCGAAAGACGCCGCCGCTTCCGTGTTGTCGCCTTGCGCGAGCCGCGTCGTCATGACGTCGATGGTCGTCATCGCGCTGTCGACCAGAAGGCTCAGAGAGATGATCAGGGCGCCGAGCGAAATCCGCTGGAGGTCGATATGCATCGCCTCCATGATGGGAAACACGATCGCGATCGTCAGAGGAATGGTCAGCGCGACGACCGAGCCGGGCCTCAGGCCGAGGCTGATGATGCTCACCGCCATGATGATGGCGATCGCCTGCCAGAGCGATTCCATGAATTCGCCAATGGCGGTTTGGACCACGACCGGCTGATTGGACACAAGCGTCGCGTCGATGCCGAGGGGCAGATTGTCGACGCTCTCGTCGATCGCTTTCTTTACATTGCGGCCGAGCGCCAGAATATCGCCGCCGTCGCGCATGGCGATGGCGAGGCCGATAGCGGGCTTGCCGTTGACACGAAACATCGGCTGCGGCGGATCGGAATAGGCGCGGCGCACCTGCGCGATGTCGCGCAGCCGGATCAACCGCCCGTTCGACAGGAAGTTGACGTCGAGAATGTCCTTTTCGGACGCGAACGCCCCAGACACCCGCAACTGCAGCGTCTCGTCGCCGGTCTGAAGCGAGCCGGCGGGACTGACCGCATTCTGCGCCCGGAGGGCCGCGATCAAGGCCGCGCGGTCGATACTGAGGCCAGCGAGCTGCTCTGTCGAAAACTCGACGAAGATCTGCTCGTCCTGCGCGCCGAGGAGCTCGATCTTCGACACGTCGGGAACCTGCAACAGCCGCGAGCGGATGTCTTCGACATAATCGCGCAGCTCGCGAGGCGTGAAGCCGTCCGCGGTGAAGCCGTAAATCAGCCCAAAGGTGTCGCCGAAGTCATCGTTGAAGCCGGGTCCGACGACTCCGGCCGGCAGCATGTGACGTATGTCGCCGACGTTCTTGCGAACCTGATACCAGATGTCCGGGACGTCGGAGGCCTTTGTAGAGCCTTTCAGGTTGACGAAGATGGTGGTGAGGCCCGGCTTCGTGTAGCTGCGCAGAAAATCAAGGCCCTTGGTCTCCTGCAGCTTGCGCTCGATGCGTTCGGTGACCTGCTTCAGCGTCTCGTCCATCGTCGCGCCGGGCCAAGACGCCTGCACGATCATCGTCCTGAATGTAAAAGGGGGATCCTCAGCGCGGCCCAGCCGGAAATAGGACAGGAGGCCGCCGACCGTCGCCGCGATCATCAGGAAGACGATGAATGAGCGATGCTTCAGCGCCCATTCCGAAAGGTTGAGCCCGGTCAAGACGCCGCTCCGAGCAGCCTAACCTTCTGGCCCGGATGCAGCGCCTGCACGCCGGCCGTGACAACGACTTCTCCGACCTCGAGACCTCCCGAAACGACAACCGTTCCTGGATCGAAACGCTGAACTTCCACATTGCGGAGCGATACCGTTTGGGTCGACGGATCGACGATCCAAACCGCCGGCCGGTCTTCGATTTGGGTCAAAGCACTCGCGGGAATGGCGATGCCAGGGCCGGCGCCCAGTTCCAGACGCCCCGTCACGGTGGCGCCAAGCCGCATGGCCTCGGGATGATCGATCAGGCTCATCCTCACGCGGAACGTCCGCGTGACAGGGTCGGCCTGCGGATCGACCGTCCGCACGCGCGCCTTTGCGGTCACGGATTTGTCGTCGGACAGAGTCACCGTGATCGTGGCGTCCGGCGGCGCCGCCCGCAGCACCTGGGCCGGCACGTCAAACACTGCGTCGCGGCCGTCCTCGCGCGCGACCTGATAGATCGCCTGCCCGGGTTGCACCACTTCGCCCGCCTCGGCGTTCCGCGCGGTGATCGCGCCCGTCACGGTCGACTTCAGCTCGGTAAAGCTGACTCTGTCCTGGGCCTGATCAAGCTGGGCGCGCGCGTCGTCGACCCGGGCCTGAGCAGTTCGCAAACCCTGCCGGGCCTGATCGTATATCGCCCTCGTCGTAAATCCCCGATCCATGAGATGGGCCTGGCGATCGAAATTGTTGCTCGCCTCGACCAGTTGTCCTTCAGCGGCGGATAACGCGGCGGTAGCTGACCGCAATGCGTTGAGTTCATCCACCGGATCGAGCGTCGCCAGAACCTCTTCCGGCACGACGCGGTCGCCGACGTTGGCGAATCGCTTCAAAATCCGCCCGCCGATGCGAAAAGCAAGCGATACTTCGTTTTCCGCGAGAATTTGTCCGGTGAGAACGACCGTTTCGCCGACGTCGCTTTTTTCCGCCGTTATCGTACGCACCGGGCGCGGCGCCGGCCCGGCTACCGTCTTCTCTTCCTTGCACGCGCCGACCGTCAAAGCGAGCGCGGCAAGAAGCGGCAGGGCCCACCCAAGACGGCGGCCTTGGGTCGGAGCGGTCTTGCAGGGGGCCATCGCGGTCCTATCAAACTGACACGAGTAACGGGATGCCGGTCCGCGGCCGCCCTCGCATAAGCAACACGCACGGGTTAGCCCGCGCCCTAATCCGATATAGCTGCGACCCCCGCCGTCTTTCAAGCGCTTACGCGCGCTTCCGACCGACACCTATCGGGGATAGCCGCGTGATTCCCACGAGAGCAAAACCTGCAAAGCGATGCGTCCCGCCGAACGCGGATTTTCCTGCGGCCCTTCGCCGAGTTCGATTCGAATGCGGCGATCTCAGTCAGGCGGATGGTCTGGCGCGACGGCTGAGGACGGCCGAGGAGGGGGCTCAGCCCTGGCGCCTGGCAGAGAAAAGCGGGAGGCGTCGCCGCCGTCCCACGTCCCCGCGTCCGCGCGCTCACACGAAAGTTGAATGCAGAGCGCACCGCCGCTTCCGGGCCCGTTGCAAACATTGTGACGTTCGCCTAGCTTAGCCAAATCGAACGTCCGGCTAGAATCGTCCACTGTCCGACCGCGCAGAGCTCGCGATGCAGCTAACGCCAAGGGAATTCGACAAGCTCGTCATCTACATGATGGCTGAGGTGGCGCTGAAGCGCAAGGCCAAGGGCCTGAAACTGAACTATCCGGAAGCGGTCGCGATCATTTCGGCCACGGCGCTCGATGGCGCCCGCGCCGGCAAGACGATCGAGGAGGCGACTCTCGAGGCGCGCAAAGTTCTGACCAAGGATGACGTGATGGACGGCGTCGCCGACCTGATTCCAATGGTGCAGGTAGAGGCCGTTTTCACCGACGGCAGCCGCCTCGTCACCGTGCACACGCCGATCCAGTGACCTGATCGAGGAGGGACGACAATGGCCGGAATCAAAGCGGGTCCATCCGTCGCAGCGGACGATGATCCCGCGAAGTCGAACGTGGCTGTTGGCGGGTACGTGTGCAGCGCCGAGCCCATCGACTTCCACGAGCATTTGGCAGTGACTACCCTCAAGGTGCGTAACACCGGCGATCGTCCGGTGCAGGTTGGCTCGCACTTCCATTTCTTTGAGGTCAATCGCGCGCTGGAGTTCGACCGCGCGGCGGCGTTCGGGCAGCATCTCAACATCCCGGCCGCGACCGCGTTGCGCTTCGAGCCGGGAGACGAGCGCGAAGTCAGGCTCGTGCCGTACAGCGGCAAGCGCGGCGTCTTCGGGTTCAACAACCTGGTCGACGGCGCCACCGCGGGCGAGTTCGCGGGGCCCCAAAAAGCGAAGGCCGTCGTGTTCGCGGCGCAGCGCGGATTTCGCTCCTCCCCAGGAGCGCGCTGACTGCGGCGCTCGGGCCGCCTCGTACTGCGACAGTGGTGGCCGAAAACGGAGCTCGCGATGGCCCAGATCTCCCGCAACGAGTACGTCGGCCTCTACGGGCCCGCCAAGGGCGATCGCATAAGGCTCGGCGACACAGGACTGTTCGTCGAGATCGAGCGCGATCTTCGTGGCGCGCCCGGCGACGAGATCGTCTTCGGCGGCGGCAAGAGCCTGCGCGAAGGCATGGGCATGGACAACCAGGTGACGAGCGTAGGCGGCGCGCCCGATCTCGTGATCTCCAACGTAACGATCATCGATGCGATCCTGGGCGTGGTGAAGGCCGACGTCGGCGTCAAAGATGGCCGCATCTGCGCGATCGGCAAGGCCGGAAATCCGCAGACGATGGACGGCGTTACGCCAGGCCTCGAATGCGGACTGGCGACCGACGCGATTTCCGGCGCGCACCTGATCCTGACCGCCGGAGGCATCGACTCGCACATCCATTTCATCTCACCGCAGCAGGCGCATGCGGCTCTGTCCAACGGCACGACGACGCTGATCGGAGGTGGCACGGGTCCCTCCGATGGCTCCAATGCGACGACTGTCACGCCCGGTCCGGGAAACATCGCCAACATGCTGCGCGCGTTCGAAGGTTGGCCGGTCAACGTCGGCATCCTCGCGAAGGGTCACGGGCACGGCAAGGCTGCGCTGGTCGAGCAGATCGAGGCCGGCGCGGTCGGCTTCAAGTGTCACGAGGACTGGGGCACAACGCCCGCCGTGCTGCGCTCGGCGCTGACCGTCGCCGACGAGATGGACGTTCAGGTGTGCATGCACACCGACACGCTCAACGAGTCGGGCTTCGTCGAGGACACGATCGCGGCCTTCGAGGGCCGCACGATCCACTCCTTTCACACCGAGGGCTCCGGGGGTGGGCACGCTCCGGACATTATCAAGGTCGCGGGCCTCCCCAACGTCCTTCCCGCCTCGACGAATCCGACGCTCCCTTACGGCGTCAACTCGCAGGCCGAGCTCTACGACATGATCATGGTGTGCCACCATCTAAGTCCCGACATACCCTCAGACGTGGCGTTCACGGAAAGCCGCATCCGCGCGGAGACGATCGCGGCGGAAAACGTGCTCCACGATATGGGCGTGATTTCGATGTTCTCGAGCGATTCGCAGGCGATGGGACGCATCGGCGAGTGCTGGCTGCGCACGATCCAGACCGCCGATGCAATGAAGACCGGCCGCGGCAAGCTCAAGGAGGACGCACCCGGCAACGACAATTTCCGAGTGCTGCGCTACGTCGCGAAGATCACGATCAATCCGGCGATCGCTCACGGGATCTCGCATGTGTTGGGCTCCGTCGAGGTCGGCAAGATCGCGGATCTCGTGCTGTGGGAACCGGGTTTCTTCGGCGCCAAGCCGAAGATCGTGATCAAGAACGGCATAATCAGCTGGGCGGTGATGGGCGATCCGAACGCCTCGCTGCCGACTCCGCAGCCGACCTACTATCGGCCGATGTTTGGGGCCTTCGGGCTGGCACTGCCGGCGAGCTGCGTGACCTTCCTCTCGCAGGCGGCCTACGACGCCGGCCTCCACAAGCGCGTTGGCCTCGCGCGCCAGGCGATGCCGGTGAAGAACACGCGCAAGATCGGCAAGCGCGACATGGTGCGCAACTCCGGAACGCCGACGATCGAGGTCTCCCCCGAGACCTTCGCAGTCACCGTCGACGGCGTGCACGCGACCGTGAAGCCGCTGAAGACGATCACGCTCAACCAGAGATACTTCTTCAGCTGAGTGGTCCGGCGCAATGATCCTGATTGAGTCCGTGCTCGGCAATGCGGCCGATCCGCAATGGTCCGGGAGGCTTGCCGCAGTCAGCGTCGAGACGCTCGCGCTCGACCACTGGGAAGCGCAGAAGAACCGCTTTCGCAAAAAGACCGCGGGTGGGCTCGAAATCGCTGTTTCGCTCGACCGTGGCGCCTTCCTGCGCGACGGCGATATCCTGCTCTGGGACGAGACGGCGCGTAGCGCGGTGGTAGCGAAGATCAACCTGCGCGATGTGATGGTCATCCATCTTGACGAGCTTGGCGGCCTTCCGCGCGAGATTGCCATGCGCACCTGCGTCGAGCTCGGCCACGCATTGGGCAACCAGCACTGGCCCGCGCTGATGAAGGGTGCCTGCGTTTACGTCCCGCTCACTGTTGACCCGAAGGTCATGTCGTCGGTGATGAATACGCATCGCTTCGAGGGCCTTCGCTACGAGTTCGTGCCTGGAGGCGAAGTCGTGCCTTATCTTGCTCCGCACGAGTCGCGTCGGCTGTTTGGCGGCGCGGAAGGGTCGGTCCATACGCATGCCCATGAGCGCCACGTCGAAACTGAGGCTCACGGACGCCCGGCGGTTCGGGGCCACGCCCATCCGCACAACGACGCTGGCTCATGACGTCGGCCGAAGGCCCCGGTGTCCCGGTGTCCGCGGTTGGCTTGGCGCGTCTGTTGCAGTTCGGCGATTCGGTGTTTCCGATCGGCGGATTCGCCTTTTCCGGCGGGCTCGAATCGGCGATCCAGCAGCGCGTGGTGACCGACGCCGCCACGCTGTTCGCGTTCGCACGCACGGCGACCGCCCAGGCGGCGAGCGGAGACGGCATCGCGCTCATACACGCCCATCGAGCCGCGCGCGCGGGCGACCTCGGGGAGGTCACGCGGATCGACGAGCGTGTGTATGCGCGCAAGCTCTCGAGCGAAAGCCGAACGATGTCGGTGCGTATGGGCCGGAAGGCGGCCGAGTTGGGAGCGCAGGTGATCGCGGCGACGCTCGTCTCGGATTGGCGCGACCGCATCGAAATCGGCGCAACGCCCGGCTGTCACCCTCTCTCATTGGCGGTCAACTTCGCGGCTCAGGATCTTCCGGCGCGCGACGCGTTCGTGGCGCACCACTACGGGGTCGCCGTCACCATCCTGAGCGCGGCTCTGCGGTTGATGAGGATCGGCCACGTGGAGACGCAAAAGATGCTATATACGCTAACTGGCGATCTGGACGACGCTTACGCACGCGCCGCCGCGGCGAGCCTGGAAGACATGGCCGGCTTCGCGCCGATGACCGAGATTCTCGCGGCGATCCATGTCAAGGCACACGTGCGGCTGTTCATGAACTAGGGCCTGGAGCGCAGCCTTGAAGAAGAAGATCACGCGTATCGGCATCGGCGGGCCGGTCGGGTCGGGCAAGACCGCGATCGTGGAAGCGATCACGCCCCAGTTCCTCGACCTGGGTATCAAGGTGTTGATCATCACCAACGACGTGGTGACGACCGAAGACGCCAAGCATGTCCAGCGCACCCTGAAGGGGATCCTGCTCGAGGAGCGCATTCTCGGCGTGGAGACCGGCGCCTGCCCGCACACTGCGGTGCGCGAGGATCCCAGCATGAACCTCGCCGCCGTGGAGGACATGGAGGCGCGCTTTCCCGACGGGGATCTGGTGTTGATCGAGAGCGGCGGCGACAATCTCACGCTCACCTTCTCGCCGGCGCTCGTTGACTTCTTCGTCTACGTGATCGACGTGGCCGCCGGCGACAAGATCCCGCGCAAGAACGGGCCGGGCATCTCGCAATCGGACATTCTCGTGATCAACAAGACCGATCTCGCTCCCCATGTCGGAGCGAGCCTTGAGGTGATGGATCGCGACTCGCGCATGATGCGCGGCGACAAGCCGTTCCTGTTCACCAACTGCAAGACCGGCGAGGGCATCCCGGCCCTGGTGGAGTTGATACGCACCGATCTGCTGTTCGACCTGCCACCTCCGGCGCGGCCCGCGGGGTGATGGACGCGATCGAGCGGGCGCCATTGACGACGGGGGCAGCGGGCGGCGACGCACTGCCGGGGCCGGAGTTCGCGCCGTTCCAGGACGAACCGCCGCAGATGCCAAGCGGCGCGGTCGGCAAGCGCGGCTTTCTGCGGCTGGGCTTCGAGCAGCGTGGCGGACGCACGGTTCTCGCGGACCTCGAATCGCGCGCGCCGTATCTCGCGCAGCGCGCGCTGCATTGCGACTCCGGGATGCCGGATCTCGCGTGGCTGTTCGTGATCACGACGTCGGGCTGCGTGTTGCAGGGCGATCGGCTCGCGCTCGACGTCACGCTCGCCCCAGGGGCGTGCGCCCACGTGACGACGCAGTCGGCAACCAAGGTCCATGCGATGGATGCGAACTACGCGGTCGCCACGCAGTCGATTTTGATCGACGACGGCGCCTACCTCGAGTTCCTGCCCGATCCGCTGCTCCTGCATCGCCGCGCCCGGTTTGCGAGCGAGACCCGCATCACGGTCGCGCCGACCGCGACGCTGCTGTACTCGGAGATAGTTCAGCCTGGGCGCAAGCACCACCATCCGGACGAAAGTCTCGGCGTCACGCTGCTGTCGCTCCGGGTCAGCGCTGCGCGTCCCGACGGACGCCTGTTGATGAGCGAGAGGCTCGTCATCGAGCCTGAGTCGGCCCCGATGCGGCAGACGGGCATCATGGACTCGTTTGACGTCTTCGGCAACGTCATCCTGCTCACGCCAAAGGAGAGTGCGGACCGGATAAGCGAACGCGTGACCGCGGAAGTCGATTTTGAGCGGGGGACCGCGTGCGGCGCGTGTCGCCTCCCCAACGAGGCCGGACTGATCTACAAGGCCCTGGGACGAGAGTCGGCCCAGGTGAAGGCGCAGGTGCGCGCGTTCTGGGAGATTGTGCGCGGGGAGGTCGCCGGGGCGTCCGTTCCGCCGTCCTTCCTCTGGAGGTGAATGACGCGTCGCGGAGCGCGAATAGGTTTTCTGCAGTCGATAAAATCGAGGCAGGCGGACATGAGCATGTTCATCGACCGGTGGGAGGCGCTGTGCACGTCTTCCCCCAACCTGCGCTTCGTCGACATCAACCTGCGCAGCGTCGGGCAGGTGATGTTCCAGAACAATCCGCTTACCGGGCTGCTGTTCCTCGCCGCAATCGCGTGGGGTTCGTTGGCCGCAGGCGCGCCCAAGGTCTTCAGCGCCGGAGCGCTTGCCGTTGTGACGGCGACGCTTACGGCGCTCTGGCTACGGGTCGAGAGGCCCACGCTCAACGCCGGTCTTTACGGCTACAACGGCGTGCTTGTCGGCCTTGCGCTGGCGACCTTCATTACGCCAGGACCGTTGCTCTGGGTCTATGTCGTGGTCGGCGCCGCAGTGTCGGTGGTCGCGACGCTCGGAACCGCGAATGCGCTGAAGCCTTTCGGTGTGGCGGCATTGACGTTTCCTTTTGTGATCGTCACTTGGATTCTGCTGCTCGCGACGTACGGCTTCTCCGGTCTCTCCGGCTCCAGTCTGCCTGCCGCCACCGTGATCACGCCTTTCGAGTTGTTGCCCGCAGGTTCGCTAGGTTTTGGCGACTTCATCAAAGGCGTGCTTCTCAGCATTTCGCAAGTGTTCCTCAAGGGCAGCGGCGTCGCGGCGTTGCTTCTGCTCGCGGGCCTGGCTGTAAGCTCGATCGAAGCCGCTGTGTTTGCGCTCGGGGGCGCGATCCTCGCTATCGTCACGGCCCATCTCTTCGGCGCGGAAAGCGATCTCATCGTCGGCGGCCTGCTCGGCTTTAGCCCCGTCCTGACCGCGATCGCGCTCGGCGCCACGTTCCACCGGCCGAATCTCCGCGTCGCGGCCTACGCGGCGCTCGGCACAATCTTCACGGTTGTGGCGCAGGTCGCTCTCAATGTCGCCTTGAGACCGTTCGCGGTCCCGGCGCTGACGGCGCCGTTCATTCTGGTCTCGTGGATGTTCTTGCTCCCGCGCCAGTCTTTCGAACCGTCGGAGAATGGGAGGGGCGATGTGAATGCAGGGGCAGAGTGAGCAGTCCTTCAGCCTGCTGTCCGGCCTGCTAAACGCCGTCCCTGAACAATAGAATCGCTTTGGGATGAGAAAGTTTCAGTTGGGGATTCCGGGATTGGGGTACAGTCTATAGCCTGCTGGAGTGATTGACGAATCAGCGATCCGGAAGCGGTTTGAGGCGGTCGTTCCTGTGCTCGACGAGCGGGGTCGGCGGCGGTTTGCGGCGGCCGAGGCAATAACGGCGGGCCACGGTGGTCTTGCAGCCGTGTCGCGTGCCACGGGCTTGGCGCGCAGCACCATTGGTCGGGCGCTCAACGAATTGCGTGCCGGCCAAGCAGTCGATGCTGAGCGGGTGCGCCGACCGGGGGGTAGTCGCGAGCCGCTGAGTGATACGGATGCGAGTTTGCTCGATGATCTGCGCTCGCTGGTCGAGCCGGAGACCCGCGGCGATCCGCAATCGCCCTCTTGTGGACCTGCAAGAGCCTGCGCAAGCTCAGCCAGGGACTGCGGGAGATGGGCCACGAGATTGGCCGCACTCTGGTGGGCAAGCTGCTGCACAAGCTCGATTACACATTGCCGTCCAATCGCAAGATGCGCGAGGGGTCGACCAACCCCGATCGCGAGGCACAGTTCCACTACATCAGCGACCGCGTGAAGGAGGCGCTCTTCGCGGGTCAGCCAGCGATCTCCATCGACACCAAGAAGAAGAACTGGTCGGCGACTTCAAGAACGCCGGGCGTGAGTGGCGCCCGCAGGGCTCGCCCGAAGAGGTTCGCGTCCACGACTTCGTCATCCCGGAGCCGGGGCGAGCCGCGCCCTTTGGCGTCTACGACATCGCCGACGATTCCGGCTGGGTGAGCGTCGGCATCGATCATTCTGCAACTCTCGCGGATGCCGGGCCAGGAATCGAGAACATGTTTTCGTCCGCTCCGGTCAGGCCCTCAAGTCCCCATCGTGGTAGCCGAACCCCGCTCGCACCGCGAGGATTACTGGGACCAGCACCGAGGCCACGATTCCTGCGGCGAAGCCGTTGTTGTAGAGGTTGAGGCCGGCGTGCAGCGGCCCGACGCTCATCGCGGCGGATGAATGCACGAAGCCGGCGACGAGGCCCCATCCCCAGCCGAAGCGCCCGGCGATCGGCGCCAAGGTCGTGCCGAACAATGCCGCGAGCTGGGCGGACGGATCGGAGGCCGCCCACGGCTTCGCTAGCGAGCCGATGAAGACGCCGAGCACTATCGGAACGATGTTGCGTGGGTGCTTGCCGTAGGCCGAGAAGCCGACGATGGTCAGGATCGCCCCGATCACCGGACCGTTGAGATCGCCGCCGATCGCAAGCACGTAGATCACGCCGACGGACCCGGTCAGGCCCATGTTGGCGAGCGTCGGGCCGAACCCAACCATCGCAACGAAGTCGGTCGGCGCTTGTCCAGGCGCCTGCATGATCGCCCGCACGCCTTTGAACGCGCCCCGGTCGAGGAGAGAGCCGACGCCGAGCATCGAGGCGAACACGATCGACAGGAACGTCGCAAGCGGCAGGTTATGCCCCGTCGTCCAGATGAACACCGGATCGGGCACGAAGCCGTAGGATTTGTAGAGGGCGACGATCAGCGTCCCCACGATCCCGGCCGTGAACCCCATGTTGTAGAGGCTGAAGCCCATGTGCGCTTTGAAGAGATGCGCAGCCGCAGGCGCGAGGACGAATCCGATCGCGACGCTGGTCGTCACCGCGAGCGGGACACTGAGCGTCGGTGGAATCGACGTGCTGAACAGGATCTCGGAAAAGACGGGCGCGAGAGCGGCACCGAAAAACGCTGTGTTGATATGCGTTGCGAAGGGCTCTCGGCGGAATCTCGCGTAAGCGTAAACGCCGAGAACGATGGCCCAGACGTTGACAAGGTTCTTGCCGAAGAGGCCGAATCCCAGAACCAAGAACAGACAGGCGACCGAAGCGCCGGTGATCCTGGCGTCGGTTCTCCAGTAGACGACAGCGGCGGCGAGCGTCAGAAGCCCCGCGTTCACGCACCCGCCGCCAATGCCGCCGACCCCGAAATAATCAGTGAGGAGCGCGTCGCGCGTCGTCATGATGTCGGCGAGGCCGCTTAGCAGAGTCGCAGGCGATTGGAGCGTGAAGCCGAATAGGACGAAGGCAGCCGCGTAACCCGCAACGATCATCAGGATCGTGCGGTCCGATAGCGATCCCGGCGGATCGGCAAGCGCATTCTGAGCTGTCATGTCGGATGTCCTTCTCGGGAATATTAGCCGATTCGGCAGCGCGCCATCGAGAGGCGAGACCCGCCCGTGGAAAGTACGGCGCTTTTGACGTCTCTTCGCGCTCTCTAACGCCTCTCAAAATTTGCGGCAAAAAAGGGATATGGTAACTATGTGCGGCTGTCGAACCGTCGGCAGGCGTTTGGATGCAGAGGGGCGCCGCGATGTTCCACCGCTTTTGTCGCCGACCAGCGCCGCGAGGCTGGCGCCCCGATAGGTCCGATGCGGGCATCTCCGCAATTGCGGTTGCGAACGTTGACGGACGACGTCCTTGAGCGCGCGTGAAGACGGCGGGCCGCCGCACCCTGCCAGCTCTGCGGCGTCGCGAGCGGTCCTCTTCTTCGCCGTCTGGCTCGCGATTTCCGGCTGGAAGGCGGCGGATCTCCCGATCGGGCTCGCGGCGGTCGCCGGCGCGACTTGGACCAGTCTCGCCCTTCTGCCGGCCAAAGGGGCGTGGCTTCGGCTTGGCGCGCTCGCAACGCTTGCGGTAAGTTTCTTCCGCGGGTCCGTCGTGTCGGGACTCGACGTGGCGAGACGCGCGTTGCGTCCCGAGCTGGACTTGCGCCCCGGATTCGTCACTGCCCCGTTGCGTTTGCCGCCGGGGAATGCCCGCAACGCGTTCTCAGCGCTCGCGAGCCTCATGCCGGGCACTCTGCCTGTCGGGATGGACGAGGACTCGCTCCTCGTTCACGGCCTTGATGTCGCTCAGCCCATTGCACAGGATCTGGCCCACGAGGAGGCACTCTTCATGCGGGCGCTCGGCGATGAATGACGTCCTTCTCGTCGCGGCGGGCTTTATCCTCCTGACGGTTGCCGCTGGGCTCGTCCGGGTGCTGAGTGGACCCGGCGACTTCGACCGAATGATGGCTGTCCAGCTCCTCGGTACCGGAGGCATTGCTTCACTCCTGCTGATCGCGTCGGCGACAACGGTCGCCGGCGTCGAGGACGTTGCGCTCGGTCTGGCGCTTCTTGCGGCCTTCGCTTCGATCGCCTTCGTCAACAGCGCTCGCACGGATGGTCCGGACGCTTCGGAAGCCGAAGACCTATGAGTGCGGCGCTCGACCTTTTCAGCGTCGCCGCGATCGGCGCGGGCGCATTTTTCTTTTTCGCCGGCACGATTGGACTGTTGCGCTTCCCCAATTCGCTCACCCGCTTGCACGCGTTGACCAAGGCGGACAACCTTGGTCTTGGCCTCGTCGTGCTTGGGCTTCTGCCGCGGGCGGGAAGCCTGCTCGATGCGCTGAGGCTCGTCGCCATCTGGGCCCTCGTACAGTTGTCCGGGGCTGCGACCGCGCAATTGATCGGGCGCGCGCTCAGCCGTAGGGGAGCGGCCAAGTGAGCGTCCTGCAGGTCCTCGATCTCGGTCTCGCGATCCTGGTTTTGGCGGTCGCCGGCTGGACCATCGCCGCGCCGAGGGTTTTCAGCGCGGTTGTCGGCTATGTCGCCTACGGGCTCTTGCTCTCGCTCGTCTGGGTGCGGCTCCACGCGCCGGACGTGGCGCTGACCGAGGCCGCCATCGGCAGCGGCGTGACGGGCGTCCTGCTTGTCACGTCAGGGGTGCGTCTCAGAGGTGCCGGTGGCGTTGAAACCGACGAGCCGTCGGGCCTCTCCCAGCGGTTCTTGGCCGCCGGTCTCGCGGTCCTCGTGGCGGCGGCGCTTGCGGCCGTCGTGCTGTCGCTCCCGGAGCCGCCGCCGACGCTTGCGCCCGAGGCGCGGCAGGAGCTCGCCGCAACTGGTCTCGGAAATCCGGTCACCGCGGTCTTGATCGCCTATCGCTCCTTCGACACGATGCTCGAAAAGGTCGTGCTCGTGCTGGCGGTGGTCGGGGTATGGTCGCTCGCTCGCGACCGGTATTGGGGAGGCGCGCCCGCGTCGCTCGGTCGGGCGAGACCGGAAGGCGCGCTTCTGTTCTTCGATCAGATGTTGGTCCCGCTCGGGACCATTGTCGGGATTCACATGTTCTGGGTCGGCGCGGACGAGCCCGGCGGCGCCTTTCAGGCGGGCGCCATTCTCGCCGCGATTTGGATGATCGTAATGATCTCGAGGCTGACCGAGCCGCCTCGCGTCAGCGCGCGCTGGTTGCGGCTCGCGCTCATCGCCGGCCCTGCGGTCTTTCTCGCGGCCGGCCTCGCGGGGTCCGGCATGGCCGGCAGTTTCTTTGCCTATCCTGCCGGTTTCGCCAAGCCGATCATCCTCTTCATCGAGGCTTTCATGCTGCTGTCAATCGCGGTGACGCTCCCGATGCTGGTCGCGGGTCCGCCTCGCCGGAGTCTGGAATTATGAGCGTATCCTCGCTGGCGGGACTCGTGGGGGCGGCGCTAGTCGGGTTCGGGCTCTACGGCCTGATCGTCAATCCGCAGCCGCTTCGCAAGATTCTCGCCTTCAACCTGATCGGCAACGGCGTCTTCCTCGTCTTTGGCATTGTCGCGCGCAGGGGAGCAGCGGCGGGCTTCCCCTTCGATCCCGTGCCGCAGGCGATGGTGATCACCGGCATCGTCGTCGCCTTCGCGGCCAGCGCGCTCGCCGTCGCCCTGATCCTCCGTCTCCAGGAAGAGACTGGGAATGTCACCCTCGATTCCGACGTCCCCCCCAAGCCTTCGGGCGAAGGAGCCGGCAGTACATGATCGAGACGTCCCCGGCTCTTGCTGCGACGGCGGGCGGGTCTCTGCTCATGCTCGCGATCCTGGCGCCGGCCGGGGGAATTCTACTGTCTTTCGTGCTCGGCGGACGGTTCGCCGAACGCGTCGTGCTTGGCCTCACGCCGATCGGGCTCGCGATCGGCATCGCCATCACCGTTCTCGTTTGGCGCTCCGGAGCGCCGCTCGTCTACAACGTCGCGGGACTTCCGCCGCCGCTCGGCATTGCGCTCAGGGCCGACGGAATATCCTGCGTCATGTTGGTGACCGCGGCTCTCGTGATCGCCGCCGCGGTGTTTTACGCCCGCGCCAATTTCGATACGCCCGAGGGCGTGACGGAAGCGCGCGCGCCGCTAGCGTTCTGGATCCTTATCCAGGCGGTCTGGGCGGCGCTGACCATCCTTTTCGTTGGCGGGGATCTGTTCAATCTCTATGTCGCGCTGGAGCTCCTGACCTTCGCCGCGGTCCCTCTGGTCTGTCTGGGGGGAAAGCCGGAGACGCTCGTCGCGGCGCTCCGCTACCTGCTGTTTGCGCTCTTCGGCTCCGTCTTCTACCTGCTCGGCGCCGCGCTGCTCTACGGGGCCTATGGGACGCTCGACATTGTCCTACTCTCAGAGCGCGTGCGGGCCCTGCCGGCCGTGTGGCTCGCGGCCGGACTGATGACGGCGGGGCTGCTCGCCAAGACTGCGCTCTTTCCCCTGCATCTGTGGCTGCCTCCAGCGCACGCCAACGCGCCTGCGGCCGCAAGCGCGGTCCTATCCGGACTGGTCGTCAAAGGGTCGTTCTTCCTGACCGTCCGCCTATGGTTCTATGTGTTGCCGGCTCTGCCGGGGAGCGGGGCGGCGGCCACTCTCGGGACGCTCGGGTCGGCCGCGATCCTATTCGGTAGCGTGCTGGCGCTAAGGCAGGAGCGGCTGAAGCTCCTCATTGCCTATTCGACGCTGGCGCAAATCGGCTACCTCTTCCTGATCTTTCCGCTCGGCGCGGGCGCGCATCCGTGGATCGCCGACGGGTGGAGCGGCGGAATGATGCAGACCCTCTCCCACGCCTTCGCCAAGGCGGCGATGTTCATGTGCGCGGGCCTCCTTGCCGAGTCGCTGGGCCACGACCGCATCGCCGAGTTCGCCGGCGCCGGTCGCGCAATGCCAGCGACCTTCTTCGCCCTCGGACTCGGGGGACTGTCACTGATGGGTCTGCCGCCCAGTGGCGGCTTCGCCGCAAAATGGCTGCTTCTGCGGGCATCGGCAGCGGCCGGCCAGTGGCCGTGGGCGATCGTCATGCTCGCCGGCGGGCTGCTCGCGGCCGGATACGTCTATCGAATCCTGGCCCCGGCGCTCGCGGATAGCCCGATTGTCCTGAATGCGCCGCCGCGACGGAGCGGGGAGGCCATCGCTCTGGCGCTGGCGATCGTAGCGGTGGCGCTCGGCTTCGCGCCGCAATCGTTTTTCGACTTTCTCCAAATCGGCCGCGCGGCCGCGACGGCGCTTCCATGACCGGCGCCTCTTCGTCCGGGCAGCTCGCGAACGCGGCCGATGTCTTCGGCCGGTGGCTGCTCGTAGGCACGTTGGCCGTCCCGCTCCTCTTCCTGGCGGCGTGTCTCTCGCGGCGCCTGCGCAGCGAGGCGCTCGCACTCCAGTGGCTCGCGCCGGTTCCCGCCTTGGGGGCCGCGATCCTCGCGATCGGCGGCAGCCCGTTTGCTGTCGAGGCGCCTGTGCTGCGCATGAGCCTACGGCTCGATCTGCCGGGCGCGCTTCTGCTCGCGACCGCTTCGATCTTGTGGATCGTCGTCAGCGCCGCTGCCTTTGCAAGCCCCAGAAGCAAGGCGAATCAGCGTTTCGCCGTTTCGTGGCTGCTGACCCTGACGGGCAGTGTCGGCGTCTTCGTCGCCGCCGACCTTTTGACCTTCTATCTCGTCTACGCGCTCGTCAGCATCCCGGCTTATGAACTCATCGTCCGTGACGATGCGCCCGCCTCAAAACGCGCCGGCGGCGTCTACTTGGTCTTCACCATTCTGGGCGAAGCGCTGCTGCTCATGGCCTTCGCGCTGCTCGCGGTGGGCGAACCCAATGGCAGCCTCCGGATCGAGGATGTGGTCAGAGCGCTGCCAGCCTCGCCTTGGCGGGACGGCGCGCTCGCACTGATCGTGACCGGCTTCGGCATGAAAATGGCCCTCGCGCCGCTGAACGGCTGGATGCCGTTGACGTACACCGCGGCCCCTATACCCGCGGCGGGCGTGCTGAGCGGCGCGGCCGTGAAAGCCGGAGTGATCGGGCTCATCCGCTTCCTGCCGTTTGCCGTGCCCATGCCGGGCTGGGGCGGGGCGCTGGCCGTCATCGGATTCTTTTCCGCCTTCTACGGCGTGGCCATCGGTGTCACGCAGCAGAATCCGAAAACCGTACTCGCCTATTCGAGCATCAGCCAGATGGGCGTGATCGCCGCCGCGCTTGGCGTGTCGCTCGCCGTTGGCGAGGCAAGCGCGCCGTCGGAGGTCGCCTTCTACGCGGCCACTCATGTGCTGGTAAAGGGCGCGTTGTTTCTGACCGTCGGCGTCGCCGCCGCAGCGGATATCCGTCGTGGCTGGGGACGCCTGGCCCTGGCGGCGGCGCTGGCGCTCAGTCTCGCCGGATTGCCCTTCACCGGGGGAGCGCTGGCGAAGCTCGCGGTCAAGGCGCAGTTCGGATACGGCGTCGCAGCGAGCCTCGCAAATGCTTCGGCCGTGGCAACTGCGCTCCTCATGCTGCATTTCCTGACGCGTCTCGGGCGGACGTCTGCTCGAGACGGACAGGTGACGGCTTCGGCCGCGGTCGTCCGGTTTTGGCCCGCCATCGCGCTTGGCGCGGTTTTCCTCCCTTGGCTTCTCTATCCCGCCATCGGCGACCTGGCGGAGGCCGTGACCTTCGGCAAGATCTGGGACGGGCTTTGGCCGATCATCATCGGCGCGGCGCTCGCCGTTGCGCTCTGGCGCTGGGGGAGCAGCCTTCCGCGGATTCCGGAAGGCGACACGGTCGTTGCAGGCGAGGCCGCGTTCAATGCGAGTTTTGCCTTGACTGCGTTCTTCGAGAGTGTTGACGCACGGCTGCGCCAATGGGCGGTGGGTAGCTTCGCGCTTTTGGCCATCGCCCTCGTTCTGGCCGCGATGGCCGCGTACGGAGGTTGAGTGGCGCTCACATCGTGCGACTTCCGGAATTCGGCCGATCGACGCCGCGCGTCAGGTCGGCGCACTCTCTTCAGCCGGATTCTTGACTCAAAGAGTTATCGTAGAGGGAGGGCAGAACGATCAGCGTGGGTATCGCTGCGACGCGTGTTGCTCAAGGTCCAGCAACGCCCCGATCACTCGAAGGCTCAAGCCGCCCGCGGCGCCAAGGCTGGCGCAATTATGGCGCGAATCATGACGCCGAACATTTTTGGTTCCCGCCGAAGCGCAGATCCGCTCGCATTTCGTAGCGCGCTCGTCTTCCTTTGGGGGCGGCCGGCGGTCAGAAGCGCCGGCCCGTCTTGATCGTGGCGGACGCCGTCCATTGGCTGAAGCTTGCGCCCGGCAAGTTGGACCAATTTCGAACGTATGAGCTCTGGAAATCCAACCGGCCGCCCGAAAAAATTGGCGGATTCCTGAGTGCCAAAAAGGCGGAAGGGATGCGTACTCAACTGTCGCGATGGGTTGCTCGGCCCAGCGAGTTTGAAAAGATCGACCAGAAGCGCCGATCCCGGGCTCGTGCGCGCAGCCTCGGCTTCGGCGATGAGCTTCAGTCCTGGTTCGCCTGCGAGCCGCCAGGCGAGATAGCCCCAGGACCGCATAGACGCGGGGACTCTTGCCGAGCTTGAGGCTGACGTCCGGCCCTGTGCCGACCCCGACGAAGACGGCAGTCTTCGGCTTGGCGAGGCTCGCGACCCCGGCCATAGCGAGCACGTCGCTCACGCCCGCAAGGGCGCGCGGATCGCCGCCGTCGCGGGCGAAGCGCGCGAGGTGATGGGGCGCGAGCATCGTATGGGTCTTGCCGCCGCCGAACGCTGTCTGAAGCCCGATGACCGGATCGCCGCCGACGCGGGAGAGCCGCTGCGCCGCGGTCGTCAGCACGCGCCGCAAGCCCGCTCTCGCGCTCGGCGATGCGGCCGCCGAGCAGGGTGAACGCCTCGCGGAAAAAGGCGCCGATGAAGTGGGGCTGTATCCGCCGCGCCTGCGCGCGCTCCATTTGCTCGCGGATCGCGGACACGGAATTCGGGTCCATGTCCTCTGAGGTCAACTTACGCTCGGCGACCAACTTCTCGATCGCCGCGACGTCCACCACGCCGTCGACCTTCCTGAACAGCTCTGCCTTGGTCCCCGTATCGGATCGCCTCGACGAGCAGGTCGCGCAGAGCCTGGCCCTCAAACAGTTCGCCTAGACTAGACGGAGTCTGCGCGCGCGCACGCTCTGCCATTTATTAGCAAGGGCGTCATGGTCCGTCATGCGTCATGGTCCGAGCGAACGTACCCGCGGCCCTACCAATCGCGCACCGGCTTCCGGCCAAGTCCGGTCAGCACGGCGGCGATCCTCCGCTGTTCGGATGTTACGACCCTCGCGCTTTCGATCATCAGGACGTTGCGGGCTCGCGCTCGAATACTGCATCGGGCCACCATTGCTCGCCGGAGCGATGGCGGCGCACGGCCTCGGAAACAAGCTGATCGCGATCGTGGCGCAGCGCGTCAATATCGATCCTGCCGACCTTAGCCGGCCAGAAGCGACGCCCGCCGGTTTCGTCGTGCAGATAGGCGCCCTTGTTGGTCGTGCCAACGAAAAGACATTGCCTCGGCTCGTAACTTCCATGCGGCCGTAGCTCGGCCGATTTCGCTCGACGGGCCTCGATATGAAAGCCTTGAGGTGTTCCCCCTCGGCACGACTGGTCGCGCTCAACTCGGCGACCTCGATCAGCCATTTGCCGCGAATGTGCTGCGCGGCGTCCTTGTCGCGCAGGACGTCGGGTAAGCTATCCGAAAACCATTGCCCGGCGAGCACGCTTCATCCGGTTGATTTGCCGGCGCCCTGCTCGCGAAAAAGGCGTTTCTCCGATCGGGAGGCCAGGCGTCGAAATCGGCGGGGAGGGCGGTCATCCGGCCGCCTCCCGCGCGCTCGCCGCCGCCTTCCGGGCCTCGCCGAGCCCCATTTCGGCGGGTCCGAGGGTGAGGTTCCGAGGCCGCCCGGGATGCCGGTAGCGGAGGACGTAGCTCTTCGCCCCGCTCGGCTGGACGACCAGATACATGCCGCGAATCTCGCGGTCTGGACTTCGCGACGCGCGTCGCTCGGCACGGTGTTTTCGACCGCCTTGGCGGTCAGTCGGCTTGACATGTGCTCTCTCCGGTAACGGCGGAGTATCGTCAAGAGCCCGTCTTGGCTGTTACCCCTGTGTCCCAGGCACCATCGGACATTTGAGAGAAAGCAAAGTAGTCACTAAGGATAGGATGAGAAGAGTGTCGGTTCTTGTCTTGTGGGGCGCCGTCGCGATCGATGTTGGAATTAAGTTTGGCGCGATCTCCGGCATGACGAGGTTAGCGCTTCATGCGGCGAGGTCAATCGGATGATCGGAGAGCCTTTCGTCGAGGCTTTCCCATCCGTCGACCTTGCGCATCG
>DATJXI010000424.1:0-3235 GCA_035500275.1 Roseiarcus sp.
TCACATCCTCTCAGACAGGAGGCTTCAGCCCAGAAATCTCGCGGCTCCTGCCGCGTCAGCGGCTTCCTTCAATCACACTTTCCAGACCCTGACTCCCCCTCCCGCCCGGGAATTTGCCCCGGTTACGTGAAGATTTCCTAAAGGTCTGAACTGGCTTGGCTTTTGGCGGATCGGCAAATATTGGTATTTGCCGGTTTTGGCAGCCTGTGGATGGATTTTCTTGCAAATTGCGCTTCGGCTTTTCGCGTGATTCCCTTCGGTCGTGAGACGGGCGGGAGGGGTCGATCAATGCGGCCGAGAGAGCGACGGGAGACGGGCCAGAACGATCTGTTCAAAGCGCGGCTCGATCAGATCGTCGATGTGAACCATGCACTGTTGAAGCTCGCGCGATCGATCGATTGGCGCTTCCTCGAGCAGAGTTTCGGCGCCGTCTATCATGACGGCCCGGGGCATCCGCCGCTCGCCACAAGGCTGATGGCCGGGCTCGCCATCCTGAAGCACATGCATGACCTCTCCGACGAGGCGCTCTGCGATCGCTGGATCGAGAACCCGTATTACCAGCTCTTCTGTGGTGAAGAGTTCTTCCAGCACAAGCTTCCCTTCGACCGCTCCTCGATGACCCGGTGGCGGCAGCGCATGGGAGAAGACAAGCTCGTCACGCTCGTCCAGGAAAGCCTCGCCGCGGCGACCCGCACCGACGCGGCGAAGCCGTCGGATTTTTCCAAGCTCGTCGTCGATACGACGGCGCAGCCGAAGGCGGTCGCCTATCCGACCGATGCGCGGCTGATGCACAAGGCGCGAGAACGCCTTGTGAGGCTCGCCAGGAAGCATAACGTCGCTCTGCGCCAATCCTACTCGCGGGTGGGCAAGCTCGCGCTGATCAAGCAGAGCCGCTACGCACATGCCAAACAGTTCAAGCGGGCAGGCAAGGCGCAAAAGACGCTGCAAACCTATCTCGGCCGGATCATTCGCGACATCACTCGCAAGATCAAAGGCGACCGGCCCTTCGAGGAAGCCTTCGCCCGCGAGCTCATGCCGGCGCGCCGGGTCCATGCCCAGAACAAGAATCTACGCCGGGTTCGCGGCGCGCCTGCGGATGCCGATCTTCGCGTGTTCAGCCTGCATGCGCCGGAGGTCGAGCGCATCGGCAAGGGCAAACCCCACAAGCCTTGCGAGTTTGGCGCGAAGGTCAGCGTCGCGACGACGCTGCAGCCATCGAAGGGCGGCCAGTTCATCGCGCAGGTGACGGCGCCGCCAGGCAAACCCGGACACCTCCAATTACCGATAATTTCTGGCTGATGGTCGCGAGACGGCGCAGTGCGCGCTGATTTTGAACGTTGCTATGAAGAGGCATCGACGTTCGGAGCGGCGGACTGGCCGCCTCAGGCCTCACGCCGTGACCACTCTGCTCTGCAACCAGACCAGGCGGCGCATGTTGTAGGCCATGTTGGCCAGCCCGATCTTCACTTTGGCCCGGGCTATGCCGATGGTTCGCACGCAGAGCCCCATCAGCCCCTTCTGATGCGCAAAGACATGCTCGACCTTCGAGCGGATTTTCGATTTCTGCGCATTGGCGATCCGGGTGCGCTCGGGCATTGGCTTGCCCTTGGGCTTGTTGCGGTGAATACGCGACGCAAGCCCGCGCGCCGCCAACATCGCTTCGTTCGTCGCCGAACGATAGGCCGTGTCCCCCTCCGTTCGCCATTCCATCAAGCTGCGCTTGACGGAACCTTTGGCTCGCTCCGCCCACACGTCGCTGGCTGTGTTCGACCGATCGAGCACGTCTTCCAGACGAGCGCCGTCATGAGCGGCGGCGTTGGTCGCCGTCCAGGCTCGGATCAGGCCATGCGCCCGGTCAATCGAAACATGGTTCTTGTAGCCGAAAGCCGGAATGGCCAGATCGACCGCCGGCAGCGACCCGTCTTCGCGTGGCTTGGCCTTGGTATATTTGACCGTCCAGCGCGCGTCGCGGTCCTTCTGCGCGAGCTTGGCCGGCTTGTCCCGCCAGTCGTCGGGAACGCGGCCTTCCTTGATCGCCTGCTTTTCCGCAATCGTATTGCGCTGCTTGGGCGCGGCGACAATCGTGGCGTCGACGATTTGACCCCGCATGGCCAGAAAGCCGGAGGACCGCAAGACGTCGTTGAAACGCGCGAACAGGGCGTCAATAGCCTCGGCTTTCTTCAACGCCTCGCGGAAGGTCCAGATCGTGTTGGCGTCCGGCGCGGCGTCCGACGACGACAGCCCGAGAAATCGCATAAACGACAGGCGGTCCTTGATCAGATATTCCGCCCGCTCGTCGGAAAGCGAATGCATGGCCTGAAGCAACAGGATTTTGAACATCAGAACGGCATCAAACGGGGGACGACCGCCCTTCGAGCGGTCCCCGCGCGAAACAGCCGCCTCCAGCGCCGCACGGAAGAGTTCGAAATCCACGACGCCAGCCAACCGCTCCAGGTCGTCGCCCTTCGCTGACAAATCCGCCAACCGCTCGTCAATGTCGAAAAAACCCGGAGCCCGTCCCGCCATGATCGATCCCCCAAATCACGGCTCATTGAATCAGATCGCGCTCAATTCCGCGAGGTTTTTGGAGGTGCTCACCCTATGGCGGGCACACGCCGGCAAGCGTTCTCCCGGAGATCGAGAAGCAACTCGGGACCACGATCGAGCGCGTCATCGCGGACGCCGGCTACAAGGGCCACAACGCGCCGCCGGCTTACCGCTTCAAGGTCTACACGGCCGGGCAGAAGCGCCGAATGACGGATCAGATCAGGCGCGAGATGCGGCGAAGATCCGCAGTCGAGCCGGTGATCGGCCATCTGAAGGACGACCACAGGATGGGCCGCAACCACCTCGCGGGATCGGCCGGCGATGCGATCAACCCGATCCTCGCCGCCGTCGGCTACAACTTCCGCCGCCTCCTCGCCTGGCTCGGTCTTTTGTTCGCCTTGCTCCGGATCCTGTTCACCCGAAACACTCGCATCGATCAAGCCGTCGCCCCGACCTAATCAGCGATCTTCACGGTCGACTCGAGGCGTCCTTCGAGGCGAATAGAAAGTGGCCTCGCCCCACGTGCGGCAAGCCAGCAGGGCCTCCCGGTAGCTCGTCAGGCTCATAACCTGAAGGCCGCAGGTTCAAATCCTGCCCCCGCAACCAACGTAAGGGGCTGATTTATTTATAAGATGTATTGACAGCCGCTTACGCGGCGTTTTGGTCGACCGTGAAGATCGCTGATTAG
>DATJXI010000425.1:0-19316 GCA_035500275.1 Roseiarcus sp.
TTCGAGGCCGACATGCGGCACCTGCTCAACACCTATGTGCAGGCCGAGCCGGCGGAGGGTCTCGGCGATCTGGAATCCCTGCCGCTTACAGACCTCATCATCAAGACCGGCATCCACGACGCCATCGCCCGCAAGCTTAACGAGAAGGGCAAGCTGTCGCGCAACGCGATCGCCGAGGGCATCATAAACAACGTCCGCAAGACCATTATCCGCGAGCAGCTCACCGACCCGAAATTCTACGCGGAGATGTCGAAGCTGCTGCAGGACCTGATCCAACAGAGCCGGGAAGACGCCGCGGCCTACGAGCGGTTCTTGAAGGACGCGGAGACGCTTGTCAGGCGCGTGGCGGAGAGGGGCAAGGGCGACCATCCGGACGAGCTCAACGCCCATCCGGGCGCTGTCGTTCTGTTCAACAATCTCGCCAGCATTCCGGCGGCGACGTTTCAATGCCCGACCGATGACGCCGCGAAAGCCAAGATCGCGCTTGAACTCGACCGGGCCATGCGCGAGCTGGCGCCGGCGGGCTGGAAGGGGGACGACACGCGCGAAAAGCAGGTGCTCAACGCGCTCTTTCCCATAATGTCCAGGGACCGTGAGGCCACACGCGCCATCTTCGAGATCATTAAGCAACAGCCCGGATACTCATGAACGAAGTCATCCAGTTGGGTGCCCTATCGATCCAGGTGACCCGGAAAGCCATCAAGCATGTCCACCTTTCCGTGCATCCACCCACCGGTCGGGTGACGTTGGTCGCGCCGACGGAGACACGGCTCGAAGTGGCTCGCGCTTACGCCATTTCCAAGCTGGGCTGGATTCGGGAGCAGCAGGCGAAGCTGCGCGGCCAGGCGCGCGAGGCGCCCCGCAAATTAGTCGAACGCGAGACGCATTATCTTTGGGGTCGGCGCTATCTCCTGACCATTCGCTACGAGGACGCCAAGCCGTCCGTCGCCCTCGATCACCGGCGCATTACGCTTACGGTGCGACCGGGCACCAGCACAGCCACGAGGGCCGATGTCGTGCACGATTGGCATAAGTCCCTGCTCCACGACGTGGTCCCTACCCTGATCCGGAGATGGGAACCGAAGCTCAGCGTAAAGGTGAGCGGGTACTTTCTGCAGCGAATGAAGACCAAGTGGGGAAGCTGCAATCACCGCGCCGGCCACATACGACTCAACACGGAACTGGTGAAAAAGCCCAAGGACCTCCTGGAGTACGTGATCGTCCATGAAATGGCGCACCTGTTGGAGCCGACGCACAGCGAGCGCTTTATTCGCATTTTGACGGAGCTCTATCCAACTTGGCGCGAAGCTCGCGCGGAGCTCAATGAGCTGCCGCTGACAGCGGAGAAGTGGGCGCGTGAAGTCGCTTACAAATAATACCGCATTTTTCGGCCGCCCACGATTTTGCGTATTCGGGGGGGCCCCTCCCGGGTCCGGCCTACCGCCGACGGTCACCCTGATCCTTTATTTGATGAAATCATATGGGGTGAGCAACACGATCGTTCTGGGTGCAAGGTTAGACGGACCGCCGCCCCGAAAGGGGGACAAGAAACGGGAAAGAAGCTTTTTCGCGTCACTTCGTGCCGCAAGAGTTAGGGCTAACGTTAGGGCAAACCGATAAAGCTGACGAATATTCGCTTGAATATCAAGCGTTTAGGCAACCATATTGGCGGAGACGGAGGGATTCGAACCCTCGATAGGGCTTTACAACCCTATAACGGTTTAGCAAACCGCCGCCTTCAGCCTCTCGGCCACGTCTCCGGACGGGCGCATGGACAAGCGCCTTTCGAGATATGCCCGACCCCTCCCGCCATTGCAAGCGCGCGCGTGGACGCCTTGAGGGCGTCTTACCTGGCGAATTCAGAACGCCGCCGCTCCCTGGTCGCATTGAGACGCCAACCCCGGTTGCGCGCACCGGCCGGCCCCGGCCTCAGCCTGCTTCCCTCGCGGCGTCTTGCGGTGAAATATTCAATGGGACCCACAACCGAAAAGCGAGCAACCCCTCCTTAATTTTTGTCGCGCCGCTGTCGAAATCGAAGACCCCCGATCGTCTTTGGGATTGAGCGCGGCGCGCTCGCCGGGCTTGTCATGAGGAGCAAACCGATGCGCTATTTGCTGATGATCCACGCGGACGAGAAGGCGATGCAGGCGACGCCGAAAGAGGAAGCGGAGGCGCGCTTCGCCGCCTACGGCGCTTACACCAAGGCGACGAGAGAGGCCGGCGCCTGGGTCGGCGGGGAACGGCTTCAGCCGAGCCACACGGCGACCGTCGTCCGGGCCCAGAACGGCAAGAAGTCGGTGCTGAACGGCCCCTACGCCGAGGTCAAGGAGCAGCTCGGCGGCTATTACCTGATCGAGGCGCCCGATCTGGACGGGGCGATAGCCTGGGCGGCGCGCTGCCCGGGGGCCGAGACCGGCGCGATCGAGGTCAGGCCCATTTGGGCCATGTAATTGAAGGGCAATCGCGGGGGAGCTTGGGCCGGCTCCCTCGCCACATTTCTTAATATTAACAATATGTTGATTGTTGCTTATAATCTTCTGCTCGAGTGGAACGGATGTGCGGAGCAATCGGGAACAGATTCCCATAGCCAGGCGGAGAAAAACCCGGATGCTTGGACAGTTTTTGACACTCAACGCTTTGATAAATCGGGGCTGCGTCCAAAACTGCGTCCTCCCCAAGCCAGCCTTCATGAGGGGGCGCCAAAGCGTCGGCTTTCGGCGCCGAACGCGTTGACGACGTTGGATCTCAAACCAACGGCGCAGCGGGGCGAAGCCGCGCCGAAGGCTGCCGAGAACGCGCCCGCTGGGGCGCTGATGGACCTCGAAGCCCAAGCCAGGGCCGCCGCCGAGCGCGCAGCGCGCGAGAGCTACGGCCGGCTCGTGGCCTATCTGGCCGCCCGGGGCCGCGATGTCCCCGGCGCCGAGGACGCGCTGGCGGACGCCTTCGCGGCGGCGCTCGCCGCCTGGCCGCGGCAGGGCGCGCCGATGAACCCAGCGGGGTGGCTTGCGACGACGGCGCGGCGCCGGCTCATCGACGTCGCCCGCCGAAGGCAAACGGCTGACGAGGCGTCCGAGGCGATCACGCTTCTGGATGAAGAGCTGAAGGCCGCTGAGGCGGAGGCCATTCCCGACCGGCGCCTCGCGCTCATGTTCGTCTGCGCCCATCCCGCAATCGAGGAGGGAGTTCGCGCCCCCTTGATGCTGCAGACGATCCTCGGTCTCGACGCGGCCGCGATCGCCTCCGCCTTCCTGGTCTCGCCCGCCGCGATGGGCCAGCGGCTCGCCCGCGCCAAATCGAAGATCCGCCTTGCCGGCGTGCCGTTCAAAATCCCGGAGACCGAGGACCTGCCCGAGCGATTGGGCGCGGTCCTGGACGCCATCTACGCGGCCTTTTCGCACGGCTGGAACGAGGCCTTCGCCGACGACCCGAGCGGGCGCGACCTTGCGGAGGAGGCGATCTGGCTCGGGCGCGTCGTCGTTGGCCTCGCCCCGCACGAACCCGAAGCCAAGGGGCTGCTTGCGCTCATGCTCTACGCCCACGCGCGCCGCGCGGCGCGCCGGGACGAAAGCGGCCGCTACGTTCCCTTGAGCGAGCAGGACACGCGGCTCTGGGACGCCGCCGCGATCGATGAGGCGGAGACGCTGCTCCGCGCCGCGAGCCGGTCGCAGGCGCCCGGGCGCTTCCAGATCGAGGCCGCCGTCCAGTCCGTCCATGCAGCGCGGCGCGTTAGCGGCTCGACGGACTGGCCAGCGATTGCTGAGCTTTACGACGCGCTGTTCGCACTGACGGGCTCGCCGGTGGTTGCGGTCAACCGCGCGGCCGCAGTGGCTGAAACGAAGGGCGCGGCGGCGGGCCGGGCGCTGCTTGAAGAGGTGAGCGCGGAGGGCCGCCTCGAAAGCTTCGAGCCGTATTGGGTCGCGATGGCCGACCTCTGCGCCAAGCTCGGCCGCATCGACGAGGCGCGCCAAGCTTACGATCTCGCGATCGGCCTCCAGACGGACCCGGCCGCGCGCGCGTTCCTCGTCGAGCGGAGAGGGAAGTTGTGACGCGCGCTTTCAACCTTCGCGGCGCCAGAGCCCCGGATAGCTCATAGCAAAACCATCCTTGTCGACTTCGAGGACCGCTCTGTACGGGACGGAGGGGGCGGCGTAGTCATAGGTCTTTTCCGTGAGACGCTTGTAAATCTGGGGCAGCTCCGTCAGGCGCCCGTCATTCAGGCTAAACCATGCCGCGGGAAGGCTGACGCTCTCGCCGATCCGAGGCGCCGCCCGTTTCAGCTGGAGAAGGTTGGTCGCGGGCGTGAAGCTGAGGTCGAGGTCGAGCAAATGCCCCAGACCGGGAACAACGACGCCATTGAGCCGCCAATTCTCCGCGTCGCGGCGAATGTCGAAGTTGATCGACCTGTCCCCAACGAAGCCTCGTACGGTCCCACGCTTCGTCCTCCATGATTCATCGGTTTGGACCAGGTAGGCGACGCCGGCCGGCCCCGTCTCGTGCATGAACGCCGCCGCGCCGGTCAGAATCCACCCGCCGTCGTTGGGCGAAATTTGAGCCGCGTCGTGACCGAGGACGTCGAGTCTTCGCCAAAGAGCTGTCAAGCGCCCCTCCGATGCTTTCTGCTTCGCTGGGTTCAGATATGATGGAGGCGCTACTCGTGAAATCGGGTTGGAACCCTTCATGAATGTCGCCGAACTCAAAACCTTCGTCGTCGGCAATCCGCCGCCCGCCTTCGGCGGACGCTATTTCGTCTTTCTCAAGCTCAAGACCGCCTGCGGGGTGGAAGGCGTTGGCGAAGTCTATGCGGCGAGCTTCGCGCCGAAGGCGATCGTGGCGATGATCGAGGACGTCGTCGAGCGCCACGTTCTGGGCGCCGATCCGTTCCGCATCGAGGCCCTTTGGCGCAACGTCTATGGTCGCGGCTACACCCTGCGCCCGGACGTCTCGCTGATGGGTGTCCTCTCGGCCGTCGAGATGGCGCTCTGGGACATCGTCGGCAAGGCGGTCATGAAGCCGGTCTACGAACTGCTTGGCGGCAGGGTCCACGAGCGGCTGCGCAGCTACACCTATCTCTATCCGGACGAGCCCGGCGCGCATGTCTATTCGGACAGCCCCGTCTACTCAAACCCGCATGCGGCGGCCGAGCGCGCGCTCAAATACATGGCGCAAGGCTTCACGGCGGTGAAGTTCGATCCCGCCGGCCCCTACTCGGCTTTCGACCCCCGTCAGCCGAGCCTCGAGCGGCTCGCGCTCAGCGAAGCCTTCTGCAGGACGTTGCGGGAGGCGGTCGGCGAGAAATGCGACCTCTTGTTCGGCACGCACGGGCAGTTCACCGTCTCCGGCGCGCTGCGTCTTGCGCGCCGCATCGAGCCCTACGAGCCGCTCTGGTTCGAGGAGCCGACGCCGCCCGAGGCGCCGGAAGAAATGGCGAAGGTCGCCGCGCAATGCCGCATGCCGATCGCAACTGGCGAGCGCCTGACGACGAAGTATGAATTCGCCCGCGTGCTGGAGACCGGCGCCGCATCGATCCTGCAAATGAACCTAGGCCGCGTCGGCGGCATCCTGGAAGCCAAGAAGATCGCCGCAATGGCGGAAGCGCATTACGCCCAGATCGCCCCGCATCTTTATTGCGGCCCCGTCGTCGGCGCCGCCAACATTCAGCTCGCGGCCTGCAGCCCGAACTTCCTCATCCTCGAAAGCATCGAGCGCTGGGACGGCTTCCATGCGAAAATTTTGAAGACGCCGATCCGTTGGGAGGACGGCTACGTCATTCCGCCGGACGCGCCCGGGCTCGGCGTCGAACTCGACGAGCACGTGGCGAACGCACATCCTTACGAGGGGTCCGCGCTGCATCTCGTGCCGCGCGCCGCGCCGGTTGCACCTCCGGACTGACCCAAGTTCGTCTTAGTGCTGCGGCCCCATCATCCAGTTGCCGTTCTCGGCGCAGAAGACGTGGTTATGCATGTTGGCGACCCACTGACGGCCTGACGCCGTCAGGGACAAATATTTGACGCCGTCCTGAATGTGCGCAGCGACAAGCTGGGAATAGAAGGCAGGGTATTTGTCGACGAGATCCGCCGGGGATTCGTAACCGAATTGCCGATTGGTCCCGAGCTCCTCGAACTCGGCGTAGAGCGCGTTCGCCTTCTTCGGGTAGAGCGGATCGCCGAGCTGCCCGATGAGGTCCGAGGCAAGCATCAGTCTCGCCTCAAGCCCCGCATTCTCGCGGCCTTCGAGGCAGGGGGGAAAGCGGGTGAGCTCGATCGCCTCGGCGACGCGGGAGGCGTCAATGGTTCGCGAATTGCCGAGGCGCTCATACACGAAGAGCTTGGACCGGTCGACATGATAAGGCGCAAGCGCCGCGTCGGAGGCGCCGCGGGGGATCGTCACCGAATTCCCTTTCTGGTCGATAACGAACTCGTTCTTCGTGTCGCCGCTGAGCACGCCGCGCACGAAGCCGATGTCATGCAGCAGGCAGGCGCAAATCAAATGGGCGTAGTCGCTCGGCTCTATCCGCTCGTGGAGCGTGCGGCCTCGCATAATATCGCGACCAACGGTCGTCACCAGCATCGTATGTTCGAAATTGTGATAGAGGGCGTCGCTCCTGGCGATGCATTCGATCGCGCTTCGCGCCAAGGCTCCGAGGCCCTCCGCGTTCTCATATTGGCCCGGACCGAAGATGTCCTGGAAATCGTGCGCCAAGAACTTGCCCAGTTTCTTGGCCGCCACAGCCGCAATCGTTTCCACAGTCCTTGGCCCCCGGAAGCAGCTCGCGCTATCGAATTCGACGGGCCGCATTCTGAATAATACTTAATCCAAGCTGGAACCAAGCGAAAGAGGACGCGTTCGCGCGGAAAGACCGGCAGTCGCCCTTGCCCCAGCGTCCGCGCGGCCTATGCTCCGGCGCGCCACAACTGGCCGGGAGGGCGCTCATGACGATCCGTTACGGTTTCATTGGGCTCGGCGCCCTGGGCGGCAGACTCGCCGCAAACCTCTTGCGGGCCGGGTTTTCTTTGCATGTGCATGATGTCGATCCCAAAGCGGCGAAGCCGCTTCTCATGAAAGGCGCGATCTGGTCGGACTCGCCGGGCGCGCTTGCGGCGAATGTCGACGCGGCGATCACCTGCCTGCCCTCCCCATTTGTGTCGGAGCGCGTGCTGAACGGACCCGGCGGGCTCCTCTCAGGGCTGTCGGCCGGGGCGACCTGGATCGAAATGAGCACGAACGATTCGGACGCGATCCAGCGCCTCGCCGCAGCGGCCGCTGAGAAAGGGGTCTTCACGCTCGAGGCGCCGGTGACCGGCGGGGTCCATAAAGCGGCGGCCGGCGCAATCACGGTCATCATCGGCGGCGAGAAAGAGCTGTTTGAGCGCCACCGGCCGGCGCTTGAAGCGATGGGCCGGCCGATCTTTCATGTTGGGCCGCTCGGCTCGGCGTCGGTGATGAAGGTCATCACCAACATGCTCGCCTTTGTCCACCTCATCGCCGCAGGGGAAGCGCTGATGCTCGCCAAGCGGGGCGGGATCGACCTCGCCCAAGCCTATCACGTCATCAAGGCGAGCTCGGGAAACAGCTTCGTCCACGAGACCGAGTCCCAGCTCATCCTCAATGGCTCTTACAACGTCGGCTTCACCATGGAGCTCGCCTGCAAGGACCTTGGCTTCGCGATGAGCTTGGGACGGGAACTTGGCGTGCCTCTCGACCTCGCGGCCATCACCGCGCAAACCTTCATCCGCGCCAGGGAAGCCTACGGCGGCGGCGCGTGGTCGACGTCGGTCGTCAGGCTGCTCGAGGAGGCGCTGCACACCGACTTGCGCGCGCCGGGGTTCCCCTCTGATCTGTCCCTATAGTCTTCGCCTTCAGCGGACCGGGCGAAGGGGGCCGGACTTGGCGTGTCCGGCCCGACAGCGTCAGTGCGCGAGGATCGCCAGAAGCAAGAGCGCCACGATATTCGTGATCTTGATCGCCGGGTTCACCGCCGGGCCCGCCGTGTCCTTGTAGGGGTCGCCGACGGTGTCGCCGGTGACCGAGGCCTTGTGCGCCTCCGAGCCCTTGAAGTGCTTGACCCCGTCCTTGTCGATGAAGCCGTCCTCGAAGCTCTTCTTGGCGTTGTCCCAGGCGCCGCCGCCCGAGGTCATCGAGATCGCGACGAAGAGCCCGTTGACGATGACGCCGAGCAGCGAGGCGCCTAGCGCGGCAAAGGCCGCAGCCTTCGAGCCTGAGATCCAGAGCGCGCCGAAATAGACGACGAAGGGCGCGAGCACGGGCAAGAGCGAGGGCACGATCATCTCGCGGATCGCGGCGCGGGTCAGCATGTCGACCGCCCGGCCGTAATCGGGGCGCTGCGTGCCCTGCATGATGCCGGGCATCTCCTTGAACTGGCGGCGCACTTCCATCACCACCGAGCCGGCCGCCCGGCCGACCGCCGTCATCGCGATGCCGGCGAACAAATACGGGATGAGGCCGCCGAGAAGGAGGCCGGCGACGACATAGGGGCTGGAGAGAGCGAACGAAACGACACCGACGTCCTTGAAATACGGCGAGCCGATCTCGGTAAAGTGCCTGATGTCGTTGGTATAGGCGGCAAACAGAACGAGCGCGCCCAGGCCGGCCGAGCCGATCGCGTAGCCCTTTGTGATCGCCTTGGTCGTGTTGCCGACCGCGTCGAGCGCATCGGTCGACTGGCGCACTTCCTTCGGCAAACCAGCCATTTCGGCGATGCCGCCGGCGTTGTCGGTGACCGGGCCGAAGGCGTCGAGCGCGACGATCATACCGGCGAGCCCGAGCATCGTGGTGACCGCGATCGCGGTGCCATACAGGCCGGCGAGTTGATAGGACGAGATAATGCCGGCGACAATCACGATCGCGGGCAGCGCCGTCGATTCGAGCGAGACCGCCAGACCCTGGATCACGTTCGTTCCGTGACCGGTGACGGAGGCCTGGGCGATCGACACGACCGGACGCTTGCCCGTTCCGGTATAGTATTCGGTGATGACGACGATGAGGCCGGTCACCGCGAGGCCGACGATCCCGCAGACAAAGAGATTCTTGCCGATGACCGGAACCCCGCCGACCGTTCCGACTTCACCCCAGCCGGTAACGAATTGCGTGGCGACTGCGAGGCCGAAGATCGACAGGACGCCGGTCGCAATGAGGCCCTTGTAGAGCGCCCCCATGATCGAACTATTGGCGCCGAGCTTGACGAAGAACGTGCCGATGATCGACGTTACGATGCACGCCGCGCAAATCGCGAGCGGGTACATCATGGTCGGCAGAAGGACCGGCGTTCCGTCGAAGAAGATCGAGGCTAGCACCATCGTCGCAACGACCGTGACCGCGTAAGTCTCGAACAGGTCCGCCGCCATGCCGGCGCAGTCGCCGACATTGTCACCCACGTTGTCGGCGATCGTCGCCGGGTTGCGGGGGTCGTCCTCCGGGATGCCCGCTTCGACCTTGCCCACAAGGTCGGCGCCGACGTCCGCGCCCTTGGTGAAGATGCCGCCGCCCAAACGGGCGAAGATCGAGATGAGCGAGGCGCCGAAGCCGAGCGCGACAAGCGCGTCCACGACCGTTCGATCGGCCGGAGCGTAGCCGAGCCCGGCGGTGAGGAACGTGAAATATCCGGCGACGCCAAGAAGCGCGAGCCCCGCCACCAGGAGCCCCGTGACGGCGCCGGAGCGGAAGGCGATGTCGAGGCCCCCCGCGAGCGACTTCGTCGCCGCCTGCGCGGTGCGCACGTTCGCCCGCACGGAAACGTTCATGCCAATGAAGCCGGCTGCGCCGGACAGGATCGCACCGATGGCGAAGCCGAACGCCACGGTCCAGGAGAGGAGGAACCCAAGCCCGACGAAAACCACAACGCCGACGCCGGCAATGGTCGTGTACTGGCGTTTGAGATAAGCCTGCGCGCCTTCGCGCACCGCACCCGATATCTCCTGCATCCGGGGCGTGCCGGCGTCGGCCGACATAATGCTCGTGACCGTGTAGACGCCGTACACCACGGACAGCAGTCCGCACAGGATAATCAAAGCCAAAAGCATGATTTCTAGCCCCTAATTCCGCTGCGAGCGGCCCGAGCGCGGCCTTATTCGGCGGGCCTCATGCCAGAAACCGCGCGGCCTAGCAACGCAGGCGTCTGCAATTTCAGCGCTCCTTGCTACAAAAGTCTGCACAGGAAGCGGCCAATCTCGATGCGGCGTTTCAGCGCAGGGGATCATGCCTCGTCACGGAAGCCGTTCCCGTCTCGGCTGAAGACCATGTCTCCGACCCGCAGCCTTTCGACTATAAGATCGCCCTTCGGCTCAAACAGGCCCGGACCAACGCTCACCTTTCCGTCCGATTGCTCGATCCCGAGCAGCTCATAGGCCGCCGAGAGCATGCGGGCGGCCGATCCCGTGTACCACGACCAGCCGCCTCGGCCGCCGTGGCCCCAACCGTCGTAGATGTCCGCCGGCTGCTGGATGGGGACAAGCCCATAGACCGCGATTCGGTCCGGGTCGGTCTTCTTGAGCGGCGAGATTTTCTCGAAGATTTCGAACGCCCGCGCGCTGAGGCGCTCCGCGGACTCCTTGGCTCCTCTCGCCCTTGCCCGTTCGGCGAGCCGTGCGAAACCGTCCACGATCCAGGACGCGCCGTGGCTGTACTGCCCGCCGTTCTCACGCACGCCAGGGGGATAGTCGGCGATGCGGCCCGGATAGGGGTGCGAATGTTCGTAGAACGGCGCCTCCAAGAGCAAGACGCGGTCCGCGCGCTCGAAGCCTTTCAGGCCGCCCTCGAGCGCTGCGAGCGCCATGTCGTCCGAGCAAGCGCCGGAAAACGCCGCCCAACCGGTCGTCATCGCGTTGCGAACGTCGACGGCGGTTCCGTCGTCGGCGAAATCGAGGAGGTAATGGTCCTCCCTCCAGCCGGCCTCGAGCGCGCTCCTCTGCACGGCCAACTCTTTCTCGCATCGTGCGGCGAAAACCTCGTCTTGCTTGAGGCGAGCGAGGGGGATGAAATCGCCCAAGGTCTTCGCGAGGAAGAACCCCATCCAGACGCTCGTCCCGATTTCCCGCCTGCCGAGCACGTCGATTCCGTCGTTCCAATCGCCGGCGCGAAGGAGCGGAAGACCGTTCGCTCCCATGTACCGAAGCGTGTACTCGATCGTCAGACGCGCGTGCTCATAGACGGACGCGGTCTCCCGCGACTCCCGCGGAATGACGATCCAGGTGTCTTCGTGCTTGGGAACCGCGTCGCCCTCGAGGAATGGCGTTATCTCGTCGAGGACGCTCGCGTCTCCCGTCTCTTTCACATAACGCGCGAGCACATAAGGAAGCCAGAGGTGTGGGTCGCTCGCCTTGGTCCGCTGGCCGAGGCCGGTTCCGCCGTCCGGCGCGCGGTGCCACCACTTGAGAACGTCGCCCTCGCGGAACTGCTGGCGCGCGTGGAGGACGATCTGGCGCCGGGTCAGGCGCGGTTCGAGAAGGCCGAGCGGCAAAACGTCCTGAAGCTGGTCGCGGAACCCGGTTGCGCCGCCGCGCTGATTGGGACCTACGCGGCCCCAGAGCCGCGACGCGTAGAGCTGGTAGGGAAGCCACATGTTGACCAGGCGGTCGAAGTCCGGCCGGTTGCTGCGAACTTCGACCTTGCCGAGCCGCTCCGCCCAGGCCGCCCGCGTCGCCGCCAGTGCCGCCTTCGCCTCCGGCCCCGACGCAAGCGCCGCGACGGCGAGCGCCTCCGCCCGGGTTCGCGCCTGCCCAAGAACGATCGCAATCGTCTTTTCCTCTCCGGGCGCCAAAGCGATCTCGGTTGAGAAGGCGGCGACGCGCCGGCCGTCGTCCGCCGCAGCGCCGTCGGGCGCCCCCGTCTCGACCATCGCCGGCGTATGAATGTCCCGGCCCAGGCCGCCGAAGAAGCGCGTCCGAACGGTTTCGGTCCGAGCGTTCTCCAGGCTGGTCGACGCGAAAGCGAAGCCGCGCTCGAAATCGTTGCTCGGATTGCGGAAGAGCAGCTTCGGGCCTACCGTCTCGGCGCGGAGCTTGCCGATGCTTTCGTTCGGCGATTCTGCGAGCGCGATATCGAAGAAGGGAACGATGCGAAGGCGCCTCTGCGCCCCGCCTTCGTTGCGCAATGTCAGGAGTCGCATGTCGCAAGGACGGTCCGGCGGCACGAAGACGACGTATTCGATGGCGAGGCCGCCTCGCTTTTTCCTGAAGGTCGCCGCGCCCGGCTCGTAGGCGACGTCGATCTCAGCGTCGACGTGCTGGAACGGCGCGAAGCCGGGCGCGTCCATATCGCCCGTGTCGAGGTCGCGCAGATAGACGATCTGCCCCGGCTCAACGACGGTCGCGCTGTCGAACCGAAACGCGGTCAGTCCGTTCTGGCGCGCGTTCGCGAAGGCGGAAAAGATCTCGCCGTCGTTGGACGCCATCGTCGACATGCCGAGCTCGTTGGCCATGACATGCGCCCACGGGCGCGGCGTGCGATGCGTCAGTCCGAGCGTTTTGCCGTCGGCGGAGAACGCGAACGGCCAGCGCGTCGGCAAGGCGGGCGAGGGCTCGACCGACCGTGTCTCATAGAAGCGCATCTGCACTTCGGGTTCGGAGAGCGCCGGCAGTCGGAGCCGGCTCGCGACAAGCTCGGCAGCCCAGACGCAGTTGTCGGCTCGGCCCATGACATATTCCGCCTCCGCCGAGCCATTGACCGGGAACCTCGCCTCCAGCGTGAAGCTCGCGGCGGGATCGAAGGTCCAAAGCTTGCCCTCGTCGTCGAGCTTGCGCCAGCGCCGCGGTTCGCAGCCGGTTGGGCTCGCGAGCGAGCCTTCGCCGAGAAAGCGCGTCCGGGAATCCTCGTAGCCCATGAGTTCCATGCCGATGCCCGGCTTGACGGCGAAAAACGAGGTTTCGCCGCGGTCGGCGCGCGCCGATCTCAAGATCCGGTTGCGGGCGAAGATCGCGTTGAGCGAACGGACGAACACGGTTTCGACGTGCATATTCGCGAAGTCGAGGTCGCGCGCATAAGCGGCGGTCTCATGGCCCGCGAGCTCGCAGAAGCTTGTGAGCCGGAGGCTGCGTTGCCTGCCGCTCCTGTTCGTCAAGCGGATGCGCCAAGAAAGGACGGCCGCCTGACCCGGATCGGGGCCAGTCTCCATGCGCGCCTCGATCCCGTTCCGGGTGTGGATGATCGCAAGTCGATTGAACCCCGGCTCCTCGATCCTATAGTCTCCCGCGCTCCGGGTCGGCTCGAAGCCAATCGACCAAGGCGGTTCGCCGTCCTCGCAGACATAGAAAAATTGCCCTCGCGCCTGCAGCGGCTCGAGCGGGCGGCGGTTGAGGTCGATCGGCGCGCCCCCACGCTCTGCCCCCATCACAAAAGCCGCGCCGCGCCCGTCGCGGTAAGTCTCAAGCCCGACCGCGCCGTTATTGAACACGTAGCTCTTCGGCCGCCGCGCCAGTTCGCGCGGCGCGCCCTCAAGCCACGGCGCCGGCGCCCCTGCCCGCCTTCGGACGTTGCCGATGAAGGCGGCGGCGCCCGCAGCCGCGACGGCCAATGCAGCGGCATAGGCGAGGGCGAGCGTCTTGACCGGCTCAGGCATCGGCGTCGCGCCCCTGGCGAGCGTCTCGGCACCCGTCCAGGCCTGATCCCATTCGGCCCCACGCGGGATGTAGAACGGGATGAGCAGCGGCGCCCAGGTGCCGAAGCGGCGAATGCCGTCGGGAATGGCGCGGGTCCGTCCCTTGTGCCCAATGAAGCGCGCCGCCGACTCGTCCGCCCGGTCGCCGCCCAGGAACGAGAGATTGACGAGGCTCGCCACACGCAGCCCCATGTGGTCGAGCCAGATGAGAATGCGCAGCCAGTCGTAGGCGAGAAGGCCCATGAAAAGGAGGAGACTGAAACGGCGGAAGGCCTCCGGACTTTGCGCGAGATCGGCGCCCGATGCGACCGCGGTGCGGACCGCGCCGTCCTGATTGTACCAGGTCGGGCCGGGCGACTGACGCAGGAACGAGTTGATGATCGGCGCCATCCAGAGGCCCCAGCGCAAGACGCGCACCATCTGCTCGAAGACGCCTTCGACGCCGCGCGGGCTGACGAGATTTTTGATCGGCCGCAGGCTTCTTCTCAGCGCCGCGTCGAGCAGGACATAGTTGACCGAGAACAGCGGCGCGGCCAGCGACCAGTTGATGACGCCGGCGACCGACTCCGCCCAGAAGAGCCTGACTCCGCCGGCGACCTCGCCGAGGTTGATCGGCCCGTACTTGTTGAAGATGGGATAGGTCGTGAAGTCGCCGAGCGCCCGACTGTCGACGCGATAGTTGATGGAGGCGTAAGCCCAGAACTTGTTGATGACGACCTCGAGCTGAGGCGTGTCGAAATACCAGCCGAGCGCGCCTGCGACGACGCCGCCGAGCAGGACGCCGAGGGCGTAGAGTCGCCACGTCTGAAGCTTGTTGCGATCGCCTGCGACGACTCGCCAGGAATCGAAGAGAAGATCGACGCCGCCGTAGCAGACAGCGCCGAGCGCGAACATCCAGAGGAAGCGCGGGCCGCCGGAGAATTCGGAGAGATTGGCGTAATAAGCAAGCGCCAGCCCGATACCCGTGACAGCGCCGCGCACGGGCGCGCGCGCGTCACGGTAGGCGGCTTTGAGGCGGCCGAAAAACGGCGGCGTTCCGTCCGCGCTTCCTAAAACGGTGGCGCCGAGAGGAAAGAGAAGCGCGCCGAGAAGCGGCGCGAAAACGAAAGCGGAGCTGCTCAAGAGTTCGCGAGCGTGCGGCAAACGCAAGAAGAGCGCCGCGATCAGTATGAAGCCGATGAAGAGCGCGCCGTAGATCGAACCCTTCACAAAGCCGGTGCGCCAATGATCCCACACCGCATCGAAACGCGGCGGGCGGCCGGCGAGCCGGTCGAGGGCGATCCCGGTGAACAGGTAGACGATCGCCCACAACCCGCCCTGCGCAAGCGCAGCGCAAGCGCTCGAAAAGACGATCGCAACGACCGGCTGGACAACCCATTGCGCAGCGTTGGCGAAGAGCGGCGTCGCCGCCGCGAGGAAAGCGCTCAGCGCGAACACCGCATGAGTCCGCAGCGAACGCGGAAAGCGATTGACGCTGACGAGGCTGATCAGCGTCAGCATCGCCTCGCCCAGGAACCAAAGCGTCAGCGCGCGGCCGATCGCAACCTGCGCCGGAAACATGAGCGACGCATGCGCCGTGACGAACGCTCCGATCTCGGCCATGTGCCAGTCGGCGCCGACGACGAGAAGGATGTTGAAAAGGAACGGAACCGCGATGAGGCTCAGCGCTTCAACGATGCGCAGCCCGCGATAGCCGCCGATCAGCGCCATGACGGCGCCCGCGACATAGATGATCAGCGCAAGCGCCGACCCGGGTACGTTGAAGCGAAAGACGTCGAGCCACGGTCCCGGGAGCTGCCAGAAGCCGAGACCGTCGTTGCGAAGGTAGGCGAAGATTGCAAAGGCCGCGGCGTCGACAATGACGAGCGCGTTCGAATATGGGCGCTCCGAGAGGGCATAGCGCAAAAGCCAGAGACCGCCTGAGCCAGCGATCGCGGACGTGAAGGGAGCGTGCGTCGCCACGGCGAGATAAATCGCCAAAGCGGCGAGCGCCGAGCCCGCCGCCGCCTTCAGCGCCCGCGGGGCAAGCGGCATGGCGGCGGGCGCCGTCATCTCCATTTGTACACCGACCGGCGGCGTAATCTCCATATCCTACCTGTCCCCTTGGGGAGGGTAGCCCTAGTCCAAGCCTGCTCTGAATCGCAAGCGCGTTGCGTCTTGAGCGTGAGCCCCCTAAACACGCATTGTGCGGAAGAGGAGTCCGCGATGCGCGTCAACAAGGCGATGATCGGCATCTTTGCGGCGGTAACCGCTGTGAGCGCCGCGTCCGCCGCCGAAATGCCGGCGAGGAAGGCCAAGCCGCCGGAGGCGGTGCGGAAATGCAATGTCGGCGGCGTGGCCGGCGTGCTCGCCGCCAACAACGTTTGCGTGAGGGCGAGCGGCTACGTCTCCGTCGGCTTTCGGGCGGGTCAGATAAAGTGACGTGCTTCAGCTGAGCGTCTTGCCGATCCGTTTCGTTCAGAGCCAAACCCATGAACACCGATGTGCCCGCCTTCGCCCACCTTGGGCGGACGTCGCAGATCCCCGACGCCCCGGACGCGAAGACGCTGGACAGGGCGCCGAATCCGCACAGCGACACAAACTACGTGGCGCGCTTCACCGCTCCCGAGTTCACGTCGCTCTGCCCGATGACGGGACAACCGGATTTCGCGCATCTCGTCATCGACTATGTCCCCGATCGATGGATCGTCGAATCGAAGTCATTGAAGCTTTATCTCGCGAGCTACCGCAATCACGGCGCCTTTCACGAGGATTGCACCGTTCGCATCGGCAAGGACCTCGTCGAGCTTTTGAGGCCCCGCTGGCTCAGAATCGGCGGCTACTGGTATCCACGAGGCGGGATGCCGATCGACGTTTTCTGGCAGAGCGGAAGCGTTCCTGACGGCGTCTGGGTCCCGGACCAGGGCGTGGCGCCTTATCGCGGGCGCGGGTAGGGGATCGAATCTGAGTGGGACAGGAGAAGCTCATGATCTCCGCTGGATGAAAGCTCCACCGAGGTAGCTCCGCGCCGGAGGCCTCGTAGCGAGTCTTGGGTCCAGATCGGTAACGCTCTGCTGCGACGAACCGTCGGCGACGGAGCGCCAGCAGCGGTCGTTCCTCAGGCCGATAGCGCTCGGGTATTAGAATTCAAAGCAGCTCCTTCAGCTTGTTCAGAAGCTCTTCGGAACTCGCTTTGACGCCCCGCTGCTGGTACAGGATCTCGCCTTTGGAGTTGAGGAGGGAAATCACCGCGGCGTGATCGAAGCCGCCGCGTCCGTCTGCTCGATACCCGACGCCAAGCGCCGCGGCGAGTTCGCGCACGGCGTCCTCATCCCCGTGAAAGAGCGTCCAGATTTGTGGATCGAAGCCGTGCTCATCCGCGTACGCTTTCAGCTTCGCGGGCGTGTCTACCGCCGAGTCGATCGAGAAGAACGCGAACTTGACGCGCCCCGCCGCGCCCGCGGGCAGGTGCTTCTCTACCCACATCATGTCGGCGACAATCGCAGGACAGATATCCTTGCAGGTCGTGTAGCCCATCGCCACGACGACCGGCTGGCCTCCGAGCGAGTCGAGCGAAACGGTCGCGCCGTCCTCGGTCGTCCAATTGGAGTCGAGATTGTAGATCGAGCGGTCCGTGTGCTGAGCCTGCTCGTCCAGATGCGCGTCGTGATGCATGTGGTCGTGGGCGAACGATGGTCCGAGCGCGCATGCGCCCAAAAGCGTGGCGACTGCGAAGAAACGACGAATCATGGGGCGCCTCCCGCGCAACGGAAGCCGAGGTTGTCGGCGGTGTAGTCGGCCTTGAGACTCGCGCGCATCGAAAAGCGCATGAAGCCCGGATAGTCCGTCGGATCGCTTGCGCCGGCCGCCGCGCCGCCGCAGACGAACGCGCTGTCCTTGCCGTTAGGGTCGCGCGATTCGGCTGTCGTCGCGTAGGCGCCGAAATCGAGCGTCCATTCCCATATGAGACCGACCATGTCGCGCAGCCCGAAGCCGTTGGCCGGGCCCTCGCCCACCGCCGGAAGCCGCGCGTCGTTTGGGCGCGCGAACCATTCGAGCGAGCGCGCCCGCACCGCCGCGCGATCGCGCCCCTGGTCGGCGAGCGCGTATTCCCACTGGTCCGTGGTCGGCAAACGCAAGCCGCGCGCCTTGCAATAGGCTTCGGCGGCGAACCACGAGATGTTTGTCACCGGCTCGTCCCGCGCCGCTTCGTCTGCGAGTTCGAGGTCCTCCGTCCAGCGCCGGAGGTAGCGCTCGTCGGCGAACAGCGGCCTGATCTTCGACCGGCGCCACTCCGGATGCGCCGTCACGAAGACGAGAAACTCGGCGTTGGTGACCGGCTCGACGTCGAGTCGAAAGGCGCCGACCGGCTGTTGCGCCGTCGCGACCTCCCCTCTCGCGTTCGACGGTTTGATCCGCTGGAATGGCGTGTAGAGTCCGGCCGGGATCGCGACCATGACGCCGGCGCTGGCCTCAGCGCGAGGGCCGAGCGCCGCAAACGCAGCCAACGCCACCGCCGCAAGGCCGATTCGGCCGCCGCGCATCGCTACTGCGCCTTAACCCGATGGGCCTTAACCTCCTCCGGCGTGACCTCCTGACCCGAGTTGCCCCAGCTGCTGTAGACGTAGGTTAGCACGTTGGCGATGTCCTCGTCGGAGAGGTCCCAGGCCGGCATCATAGCGTTGAAGTCGCGGCCGTTGACGGTGAGCTTCGTATTGAGGCCTCCGGTGACGGTCTGGATCGCGCGCACCTTGTCGGCGTTGAGATAGTCCGACTTGGCGAGCGGCGGAAAGGCGTCCGGCACGCCCTCGCCGTTGGCCTGATGGCAGGCCTGACAATTGTTGGCGAACACGCCGGCCCCGAGTTCCAACCGCTGGGCCTTTGTCGCCGCGGCCGGCGCCGCGGCCGGCAGCTCGGCGACGCGAATGCCGGTTCCCTCGGGCTGATAGACCTGATCGGACTGCTTGCCCGAATAGACGAGCTTATCCTCATCGCCGCTCACCTTGAGCTGCGCCAGCGCGCCGCGGTTGAACGCCCGCTCGATCGAATGGTCGACCAGGAGGAAAGTGCCCGGCACGCTCATCTGAAAGTCGGCGATCGCCGCGCCGCCGGAGGGGATCGCCGTCGTCTGCACGTTGTGGGTCAGCGTGCTCATGTTGCCTTCCGGCCAGACGGTGTCGAAAATCTGGCCGATGACATGGAAGGACGAGACCAGGTTCGGTCCGCCGTCGCCGACGAACAGCCGCACCGACTCGCCGACCTTGGCCGTGATCGCCTTGTCGCCAACCGTTGAGCCGACGGATCCATTGAACACGACATATTCCGGCTTCTCGTCGATGACCTTGGTCATGCTGAACGGCTGCAGGCCATGCTCGCCGTTCGGCCCGCGAGTGTAGAAGTCGCCCTGCATGATGTAGTACTCATGATCGACCTTCGGCAGACCTTCCTTTGGCTCGACCAGGATCAGTCCGTACATACCGTTGGCGATGTGCATGGCGACCGGCGCGGTCGCGCAGTGATAGACAAACAGCCCCGGATTGAGCGCCTTGAACGAGAACACGGAGCTGTGTCCCGGAGCCGTGAGAGACGCCGCCGCGCCGCCGCCCGGGCCATTGACCGCGTGCAGGTCGATGTTATGCGGGTTTTTGTTGTTCGGGTGATTGTCGAGATGGAATTCCACCTCGTCGCCCTCGCGGATGCGGATGAACTTGCCTGGCACATGGCCGCC
>DATJXI010000426.1:0-4700 GCA_035500275.1 Roseiarcus sp.
CGGCGGCGACCTTGGACAGCCCAAAATCCACGACCGCACGAACCATCATCTCTCGACCTTTGGGCGTCAAAGGCGCATTCTTGTGCGTGTCCATTCGGTCCTCTGCGAATCGCTGACGTTTGGCGACATCAGCGTTCACCGGTCCAAACCGAATGGACAACCTCCTGAAAGCCCACAGCTAGGCCGCCGCCAGGGCGTCGAACAGCGGACGCCCGTCGACGCCCCCGACAAGCGGATCGACGAGGTTCTCCGGATGCGGCATGAGGCCGAGCACGTTAAAGCCGGCATTGAACACGCCGGCGATGGCGTTCTCCGAGCCGTTCGGGTTGGAGGCGTTGATGGTCCGGCCCGCGGCGTTGCAGTAGCGGAAAGCAACCCGTCCCTCGCCCTCGATCTCCCGCAGCGTCTTGTCGTCCGCCTCGAAATTGCCCTCGCCGTGGGCGATCGCGAACCTGACAACCTGGCCGGGCGCGTAGGCTCGCGTGAACGGCGTCTGAGCGTTCTCCACGCGCAGGTGCTGCATCTTGCAGACGAAGCGGAGGCCCGCGTTGCGCATGAGGACGCCAGGCAGAAGCCCCGCTTCGCATAGGATCTGGAAGCCGTTGCAGATGCCGAGCACGAGGCCGCCCCGCGCGGCATGCGCCCGAACCGCCTGCATGATCGGAGCGCGGGCGGCGATCGCGCCGCAGCGCAGATAGTCGCCGTAGGAGAAGCCGCCCGGCAACACCACGAGGTCGGTCCCCGGCGGCAAATCTTCCTGCGCGTGCCACAGGATTGCCGGCGCGCGGCCGGACGCGGCAAGGAGGGCGCGCGCAGCGTCCTGCTCGCGGTTGGAGCCTGGAAAACGGATGATTGCGGATCTCATGGACTCAAACGATTTCGATCGCGTAGTTCTCGACGATCGTGTTGGCGAGCAATCGTTCGCAGGCCTCCCCGAGTGTCTGGCGAGCGCGGTCCTCGTCCGGCGCATCGATCTCGATATCGAAGACCTTGCCCTGCCGCACGCCCTTGACGCCCTCAATGGCAAGCGAACTCAACGCCCCTTCGATCGCTTTGCCTTGGGGATCCAGGATGCCGGTCTTCAGCGTGACGATGACTCTTGCTTTCAATCCCGCTTCATCTCCAAACGTCAGGCGGCGTGCGAGGTCGGCGCCATGGTGAGCAGCGCGTAGAGCGCCGCGGGGTCGCGCGTCGCGCGCAGTTGCGCCGCAGTCGCAGCGTTGCGCAGGAGCCGGGCGCTCATGGCGAGGGCCTTGAGATGGTCGGCACCCGCCGATTCCGGCGCGATCAGCAAGAAGATGAGGTCAATCGGCAGGCCGTCGGGCGCATCGAAGTCAATCGGCCGATCGAGCCGCGCGAAGACGCCAAAGATCTGTTGGCACTTGGCGAGCTTGCCGTGTGGAATCGCGACGCCGTCGCCGACGCCGGTCGAGCCGAGGCGCTCCCTTTGCAAGATCGCGTCGAAGATCTCACGCGGGGCAAGGCCCGAGACTTCCGCGGCCCGCTCGCTCAATTCCTGCAACGCCTGCTTCTTGCCATTGACGCGCAGCGCTGGGATCACCGCGTCCGGTTTGATGAGTTGGGATAAAGACATGCGTGTCCTGAATCTTCGGCGACCGGCGCCCCCGCTTCCTGCCCCAGTTCAGTGCGGATCGAGCCATCCGATGGCACCGTCGCGGCGGCGATAGACGACGTTCACGCGCCCGGTTCCCGCGTGCTCGAAGACGACGACCGGCGCGCCCGTAAGATCGAGCTCCGCCACCGCTGACGCCACCGACATGGATTTCAACGCTTCCGTACCCTCTGCGACGACAACCGGATTGAAACCCTCGGCTGGCTCCTCATGTTCTGCATGTGGAGACTCGACCGTGTAATTTACAATCTTTCCCTTGCCTGGCGCTTGGCCATTGTGTCCCTTGAGGCGCTGTTTATAGCGGCGAAGGCGTCCTTCGATCTTGTCGGCTGCCTGTTCAAAGCACGGATAAGGCTCGTGCGCGCGTCCCTCGGCGTGCAACGAGACGCCGGAACTCAGTCGCAGCGTGCAATCCGACCGGTAGCCCGAGCCCTCGCGGCTGATGACGACGTGGCCGCCAACCGATCCGTCGAAATAGTGGGCGACCATCCCCTGCACTTTGTCCAGGACGTGCTGGCGCAAGGATTCCCCGATGTCGAGGTTCTTGCCCGAAACTCGCAAAGTCATCGATGTGCCGGCCTTACCCACTTTCTAGGCGAGCAGCGCGCGTTCTTCCTGCCGCCCGGCGCCGCGCCAACATTTGAAGCGCTATCGCCTGCCCCCAACGAGGCCGAGCAGCCAATCTCCGCTAGCGTTAGGAGCCTGTCGCCTCCGTGTCAATCGCTGTAGACAGACGTTGATCTGTCGAAGAAATCGCGCCCTGAGACGCCCGTCGAAAGGGCGTCGTCGCGGGTTCGCGCGGTCGGGATCAGCGACAACTTCAGCTTGCGCCGCTCGACTGAGGATGGGATCTTCAGGCTGTCCCGATATTTTGCGACCGTCCGCCGCGCGATGACGATGTCCGCCTTGCGCAAGCGCTCGACGATGATGTCGTCCGAAAGAACATCCGACGGATCCTCCTCCTCGATCATTTGTCGGATGCGCTGCCTGACGGCTTCCGCCGAGTGGGCTTGCCCCGCGTCCGTCGAGGCGATGGCGGCGGTGAAGAAATATTTCATCTCGAAGAGCCCGCGTGGAGTTTGCATGAACTTGTGGGCCGTCGCGCGGGAGACCGTTGACTCGTGTACGCCGATGGCTTGGCCGACCATCTTGAGGTTGAGGGGCTTCAAGGCGGACACCCCCTCAACGAGGAACGCGTCCTGCCGCCGCACGATCTCGGTCGCAACATTAAGGATGGTCTTCGCGCGCTGCTCGAGACTCTTGGTCAGCCAGTTGGCGGACTGGAGCTGCGTGGAAACATATTGCCGGTCCTCGTCGCGCACGGCCCCTCGGCGGATCGAGGCGGCATAGACTTCGTTGACGAGCACGCGCGGCAACGCTTCGCTGTTGAGCTCGACTCGCCAGCTTCGGTCGGGACCCGCGGTGACGAAGACGTCTGGGATTGCCGGCGCGCCGGGCGGATCGCCGAACGCCCGCCCAGGCTTCGGCTCAAGCCGCTTGATCTCGGCGACCATGTCCATGAGGTCTTCGTCGTCGACGCCACAGGCGCGGCGCAGATGAGTGAGATCGCGCTTTGCGAGCGCGTGCAGGTTGTCGAGCATGGCCTGCATCGCCGGGTCGAGCCGGTCCAGCTCTTTCAGCTGAAGGGAGAGGCACTCCGAGAGGGTCCTCGCGAAGACGCCAGTCGGCTCAAGCGTTTGCAGGCGGAGGAGCATACGCTCGACTTTCTCGACCGTCGTCCCAAGGCGCTCCGCAATCTCGCCCGCGGAGCCGACGAAATAGCCGGCGTCGTCAATTGCGTCAATCAAGGCCGCCGCCAGCATCCGATCGACAGGATCGGGCAGGAGGATCGCGGCCTGCCGCGCGAGGTGGTCACGAAGGGTCAGGGATTCGGCAACATAGGCTTCGAGATTGGCGCCCTCTCCGTCGCCCGTGCCGGCGCCGCCGCCGCCCCAGAAGCCGACCGAGAGGGCGTCGCCGGCGCCGTTCAACGGCGCAGGGGCCGCGCGGTCCGGCTCGAACGCGTTCTCCAGGTCCGTGCCGAGACTGACCGAGAGCGCGGCCGAATCCGTCTCCAGTGCGTCCGTGGCCCAGTCGCCCGGCGCGACCGGCGCCTCCGGTTCGGTCGACGCCGCTTCCGCCGCCGCGGTCTGGGTCTCCCGCTCCTCCGCGCGCTCGAGAAGCGGGTTGCTCGCCAGCTCGTTCTCGATGAAAGCGCTGAGCTCGGCGTTCGGCATTTGCAGGAGCTTGATCGCCTGCAGGAGTTGCGGCGTCAGGACCATCGACTGGCCCTGCCGCATCGTTAGTTTGGCCGAAAGCGCCATACCCTAGTGTTTATCCCTGCCCGGGCCGCGCGCCCACGTAGCGGCTCGATTTTTGCATGCCGGATCGGCTTATAGCACGTAGAAATTTTCCAGCGCCATGAACAATTAGATCAAATGCGGCCGATGCGGCCGCGCCCGCTTTCGCCTTCCGCCGCAACGGCGGAATTTATGCGGGAAATCGATAAAGATGCTGGGGCGCAAAATCATATAAAGAATTGCTTATATCTTCATTGCCTCCCGTAGGTCTCGCTGGTAAGGGAGCGCCGAAATCACCAGGAATCCTCACGCCATGACCAAAGCCGCCGACTATGTCGTCGCCGATATCGGCCTTGCCGCCTATGGGCGGAAGGAAATCGCCATCGCCGAGACGGAAATGCCGGGCCTGATGGCGACCCGAGCCGAATACGTCGCCGCGCAGCCGCTCAAAGGCGCGCGCATCGCCGGCTCGCTGCACATGACCATCCAGACCGCGGTGCTGATCGAGACCCTGAAAGCGCTTGGCGCCGAGGTCCGCTGGGCCTCGTGCAACATCTATTCGACGCAGGACCACGCCGCCGCCGCCATCGCGGCGACCGGCACGCCCGTCTTCGCGGTCAAGGGCGAAAGCCTCAAGGACTATTGGGAGTACACGCACCGAATCTTCGAATGGGCCGACGGCGGCTCGCCCAACATGATCCTCGACGACGGCGGCGACGCAACACTTCTCATCCACCTCGGCCTCAAGGCGGAGAAGGGCGACACCG
>DATJXI010000427.1:0-3123 GCA_035500275.1 Roseiarcus sp.
AGCAGGACCTGGAGTAGCGCCAATTCTTCCGCGACGCCCTCCAGTCGCAAGCGGTCATAGACCGGCAGTGCGGCCGAGCGCACGATGGCATAGCCCGAGGCCGCTTCGCCCCTTGCGCCCGCGAGCCCATACTGACGGAAGACTCGTTCGCCCGCCGTACGCGCCTGATTTTCGCCGCCAAGTTCCCGATCCACCAGCCCGGCGCAGATGCTGGCCACCTCACTGCACATGCGCTCCCGGGTTGGGGTGGTCCCTTGGCCCAGGAGGCGACCCGCCGCGAAAGAGAGAAGGCCAAGCGAAAAAACAGCCCCTTTGTGGGTGTTGACGCCCTCGGTCGCTCGCAGCATCGCTTGTTCGCACAGTACGCCAACAGGACGGACCGACGAGAGCGACGCGGGCGCTGCGATATCCGCCGAGGCAAAGCCAATTTCCACGAAACGCGGCCACCACGGAGCAATGGCGCGCGCGCTCACCAGAAACGTGTTCATGTCCATGTCGCGGTGAGCGCCGCAATTGCGGCGATCCACCAAGCCGGGCTTGGGCGTAAGCATCAGCTCTGCGAACAGCGCCCGATCCGCATATTCGGCAATCGCGGCGGCGGCGGTCGTCGCTTGGCGCCCGCTGCCGGCCGATAAAGGCGGCGTGCTAAGCGGCCCGGCGGTTATCATGTTCATGGACGATGGCGCCTATAGCGTTTAGCAATTCTTCCAGTGGATGCGCGCGCGATCGGCCGCAGACATGGGCCGGCCGCTCGCATATCAGGCAACGGCGCGCGGGAAGGCCGAGGTCCTGGCGCGATAGCCCGCCCTGTCGGGGAGCGATAACGTCGAGATCCCAAAGGCGTCCAAGTGGTTGATCGTCTTCCAGCTCGACCATTGCAGCCTTCAGAATCCGGGCGTCCGTATCCACGACGTAAAGCGCCTCGGGGCCGGTCTTCCGCCACAACATCTCGCGAGAGGGCATGCGCCAGCCCCGCGTCTCGGACGCTGCCTCGACCTCCTGAAGCGCTTCAGCCAGAACCCGTCGTGAAAGCCAGCTATCCTTTACCGGGCCCGGCATCACGACGGTCATGGACACAACAGGTTTGTCGAAGCGCGTCAGGGCATCGACTTGGCGAGCGGCGCGCTGCTCTCTGGCGGCCAGCATCTGCTCGAGGCCGATGCTGACCCCAGCGGCGGCAGGCACAAGCATGATCAGTTCTTCACCTGCCGGACGACATCGATCACGCTGCCGTCGCGGTAGCGGATGACGCCCACGATGCGGTCGGCGAACTCGAGAGGCTCGGGTTCGCCGGTCAGCGCTACCGCTCGCTGGCGCAACTCCTCGATGGTCAAGACCGGCAATCGCGCGTCGCGCAGCCGTTTTTCGACTTCCGGACGCTTGGGGTTTACCGCGATCCCGTGGTCGGTCACCAGGACATCAATGGATTCGCCCGGCGTAAGCAGCGTCGTCACACGACGCACGACCGTTGGAATGCGGCTGCGCACTAGGGGGGCCACGATGATAGTCAAATCGGCCGCAGCGGCGACATCGCAATGTCCGCCAGAGGCGCCGCGCATGACGCCGTCGGAACCGGTGATCACGTTGACGTTGAAGTCGAGATCTATCTCCAGCGCACTCTCGATCACCACATTCACACGATCGACGTAAGCTCCTTTTGATGTGGGATTGGCATATTCATTGGCTGAGATCTCCAAGTGTGCGCTCGAGGTCCGCAGAGATTCCGCCGCGTCGTTGTCGAAGGACTGCACATCGACGACTGTCTTGATCAGCCCTTTCTTATGCAAATCGGCGATGCTGCCGGTGATCCCGCCGAGCGCAAAGCTAGCTTTGATGCCCTTAGAGGTCATGCGCTCTTCGAGAAACCGGGTCGCGGCGGTGGATGAGGCGCCAGAGCCGGTTTGCATCGAAAAGCCTTCATTGAAATAGCCGGAGTGCTCGATGACGTTTGCAGCGTAGCGAGCGATCATCAAATCCCGTGGATTGTTCGTTACGCGCGCCGCGCCAACGCTGATCTTCGAGGGATCGCCCACTTGGTCGACCTTAACGACCCAGTCGACGCGATCTTGCGAAATGCTCGCCGGGTAGTTCGGAAAATCGACGATTTCCTCAGTCAGCAGGACGACCTGGCGAGCGAACAACGCATCGACTATGGCGTAGCCGAGCGAACCGCAATTCAACTTGCCCCGCGAGCCGTTGGCGTTGCCGAACTCGTCACAGCAGGCGACGCCCAGGAAGGCCACGTCGATCTTCAGTTCGCCCGTCTGCAACAGATGAACCCGCCCGCCATGCGAATGGATCTGCACCGGCTGTTTCATCAAGCCGTTCGAAACGGCTTCGGCCAGCTTGCCGCGCAGACCGGAAGTATAGATCTGCGTAATGACGCCGTTCTTGATGTGGTCGACGAGCGGGTCGTGGCAGTTCAACAGGGAGCTCGAGGCGAGCGTCAGGTTCTTGAAACCAAGTCTCGCCAGCGTATCGACGACCTGGTTGATCACCTTGTCTCCCTCTCGGAAGGCATGGTGAAACGAGATGGTCATTCCCTCCTTCAGTCCCGTTCGCTTGATCGCTTCCTCGAGCGACACACAAAGCTTTCGGTGCAACTTTGCGCTTTCGCTTTCGAGATAAGGGGTCAGGGCGTCGGCTCCCGCAAATGGCAGCAGCTTACTGAGCTCTGGATCCTGCGTTTCGAGTTGCTTAAGAGCAATATTCATCGACATCGTCCTTCCGATTTCATGCTTTGCTTCAAGACGCCGCGGCCATCTGAAGCACCATTTCAGCCTCGTCGATCACGGGGGGATCGACCATCTTCCCATCCAGCGACACGACGCCCAGGCCCTTGCGATGCGCTTCGTCCGCTGCCGTTATCACGCGCTTCGCATGAGCGATTTCCGCTTCGGTCGGCTCATAGGCCTTGTGCAGAAGCTCGATCTGCTTGGGGTGGATCAACGACTTCCCGTTGAACCCAAGTTGTTTTGCAATCTTCACCTCGCGCAGGAATCCTTCATCGTCGTTCACGTTGCCGTACGCGACATCAAAGGCGTCGATATGCGCCGAGCGCGCGGCATGCAGCACGGCGGCTCTCGCGTAGAACAGTTCAGGCTCCCAGCCGTCCCGGCTGCG
>DATJXI010000428.1:0-9631 GCA_035500275.1 Roseiarcus sp.
GCCTGGTATTTCGGTAAAGCGAAAATGAACAACAACTACGACATCGTCGATATGATCGTCAAAGAAAACGGCGGGACTGCCACGCTCTTCGCAAAAACCGGCGAAGAATACGTGCGGGTTTCGACCAATGTGCCTAAAGGAAACGGCCGAGCGACCGGGACGATCCTCGATCCAAAAGGTAAAGTGATCAGGAATATCAACGCTGGTAAGCCTTTCTACGGTGACGTAGATATTTTTGGCACGATGTATACGACAGGATACGAACCTATAAAGGATGCTTCGGGCAAGGTCATTGGTATCTGGTATGTCGGGTATAAGAAATAAAATTAGCTTTCCGCGCCTCGCGCAAGGCGCGGCTTATAGGCTAAGAGCCTTTTTGGGAAGGGCGGCGAGTTAAACGTAGCCCTTTCAGTTTCACTCTGCGCAAAGTCGCTTAATTAGCGCAAGGTCCGCCTGTGTCATGAACCCGTCTTAACCCGGACGAACGGCCGCCTTGACGGCACCAATATTCTCTCTTGTGCGAAGCGTTGCGGGGCTGGGGGGCTTCATGACGTTCCGGAGAGACGGGTGAAGCGCATCGGCATCGCCTCTATTTTTACCTTGACTTTTGTTGTGTCCCACGGCGCGGCCGTGGCCGCCGGCGACCCTGTGGCGGGAGAGACGGCGTTCCGGGTCTGCCGGACCTGTCACCAGATCGGCGAGACCGCACGAAACTTCGTCGGCCCGGAATTGAACGGCGTCGTTGGCCGCAAGGCGGGGACGGTCGTCGGATACAACTACTCCGACGCCGTCAAGAACTCGGGCCTCGCCTGGGACGAGGCGACGCTCGCAAAGTACCTCAAGAATCCGCTCCAAGTCTTGCCGGGCGCCAAGATGGCCTATCCGGGAATGCAGAGTGACGAGGACGTCGCCAACGTGATCGCCTATCTCAAGCAGTTCGGCTCAGACGGGAAGAAGAAATAGAGAGCCCCGCTATCGGCTAAGACTCGCTCTCAGTCGGCGCCGCCGGCCCCGCCGGCGCAAGCGCGAGCTCGAGCGCCTCGATTTCCTCATTCGCGCCTGCCTGCATCTTGGCCTCCGCGTCGCGATAAAGCGCGACGATGCGCCGGCCCTCCTGGGTGAGCTCGGCGCCGCCCCCTTTGGCGCCCCCGTGCCGGGTCGCCACCAGCGGCGAAGCGAACAGGCGATTCAACTCCTCGACCAGGAGCCACGCGCGGCGGTAGGACATTCCATGCGCCCGGCCCGCAGCCGATATCGACCCCGTCCTCGCGATCGCTTCGAGAAGCGCGATCTTGCCCGCGCCGAGCCTTCGATCGCCGTCGAAGTCGAACCGTATGGTCAAGCGGGTCGGCATGCGCTTTCCATCGACTCTAGGTCGAATGGGCGAACTCCCAGTAGAGTTCGCGCGCGCGGCGAAAGAACGGGCCCGGCTGCAGGTCGCGTCCCTCGATCCGCCGCACCGGAACCACTTTTCCGAAATTTCCGACGACGAAGATCTCGTCCGCCTCGTCGAAGTCCGCATAGGTCAGGGTCGCTTCGCGCACGTCCTTGCCGTCGTCGCGCAGCAGCCGCAATACGCGCTGGCGAGTGATCCCGTTCAGAAAGGAGCCGTTGGCGACCGGCGTCATGATCGCGCCGTCCTTCGCCATGAAGATGTTGGCGGTGCCCAGCTCCGCGACGTTGCCGAGCATGTCGCACATGAGGCAATTATCGAAGCCGCGCGAGCGCGCTTCCAGCATGGCGCGCGCATTGTTGGGATAAAGGCAGCCGGCCTTCGCTTCGATCGGCATGGTGATGGCGAGCGGCTTGGCGAACGGCGAGCGTGTGATCGCTATCCCCGTCGTGGGCGGCAGCGGCGCTTCATAGAGGCACAGGCAGAAGCGGGTCGATTCCGGATCGGGCGGAACGGAAGTCGCCCCGCTGTGCTCGGCCCAGTACATCGGGCGGATGTAAAGCTCCGCGCCCGGCGAGAACTTCTTCAGCCCCTCGCGCGCAAGGTCGAGCATCGCCTCGACGCTCATGATCGGCTTCAGCCACATGGTCGCAGCCGAGCGGTTCAGGCGGGCGCAATGCTTGTCGAGGTCGGGAGTGACTCCGTCGAATGCGCGCGCGCCGTCAAAGACGCTCGAGCCGAGCCAGAAGGCGTGCGTGCGCGGGCCGACGATCGGGCGGTTGCCCTCGACCCACTCGCCATCGAGATAGGTGAAGGTCGTTGACCAGGCGGACATGGGCTCGCGCTCGCTTTCGCAGTTAATGACGCTCGAGAAACGACAATGGCCGTTTCGCGTCTGTCAGTCCAGCGGGGCGACTTCGGACGGCGCAACCGACAGTCGCGCCGCCGCTTCGCCGACCCTGCGTCCGTCGATCACCCGCTCCGGGGCGATGTCGGCGAGCGGAACGAGGACGAAGGCGCGGTTGAAAAGCTCAGGATGGGGCAGGGTCAGGCGGTCGCCCTTGAGCTCGAGGTCGTCGTAGGCGAGAAGGTCGACGTCGATGACGCGGGGACCCCAGCGTTCGGCCGGCGTGCGCCCGAGCCGGACTTCCAGCGACTTCACCCGGTCGAGCAGCGTCTCGGGCGGCAGGCTGGTCAGGATCAGCGCGCAGGCGTTGACGAACCAGTCCTGGTCGGTCTTGCCCCAGGGCGCGGTGCGATAGAAGCGAGAGACGGCCCTAAGTTCGATCTCGGGCTCGTCGGCGAACGCGCTGAGCGCCCGGCGCAATGTCCCCGCCTTGTCGCCGACGTTGCTTCCGAGCGACAAGGCGACGCTCGCCCGGCCGTCGTTTTGGCGTGCGTCAGGGTGGGGGCCCTCCGCGGCGCTTAACGCCTTGAAGATGTCGAGCGCAACGCGGTGCTCGGCGACGTCGTGCACGCGCAGGACCGCCGCGCCACGCACGAGTGCGGTCACATCGGCGGCGATCGTGCCGAGAAGCCTTTGGTCCGGCGTCCCGCCGACGATCCTGCCGATGAAGGACTTGCGCGATACGCCGATGAGCACTGGGCGGCCGAGACGGCGGAAGCGATCGAGATTCCAGATGCAGGCGTGGTTCTGCTCGGGAGTCTTGCCGAAGCCGACGCCAGGATCGAGGAGGATGCGGTTGAACGGCACGCCGGCGCGCGCCGCGAGCCGCAGCGACTTTTCGAGGTAGCGTTCGACCTCGTCGAGAATGTCGAGCGAAGCGTCCGCCGCGTCCCGGTTATGCATGAGGATCGCCGCCGAGGCCGTCTCGGCGACGGCGTCGGCCATCTCCGGATCGCGCTGAAGCCCCCAGACGTCGTTGATCACGGAGGCGCCGAGCCGGGCGGCCTCCCGCGCGACCGCCGCCTTGCTGGTGTCGATCGACACCGGCGCGTCCAATGTCCCGTTCAGCCCTTCCAGCACCGGGACCACCCGGCGCAGCTCCTCTTCGACGGAAACCGGCATATGCCCGGGCCTGGTCGATTCGCCGCCGACGTCTATGATCGCCGCGCCATCGGCGACCATGGCCCGCGCCCAATCGATCGCCGCGGCCGGCTTCATGTGGCGCCCGCCGTCGGAGAACGAATCCGGCGTAACGTTGAGGATGCCCATAAGCGCCGGCGATTGCTCGAGCGACGCCAGGAACCGATCGCGAAGACGCGCTCGCCTGTCGTCCATCCGCCCCTCGTCGCCCTTTCGACCCGCAGCGGCGCGATGGGCGCCGGCGAAGCCCGCGTTCACGCCGCCAGCGCCGCGAGAATGCGCGCCCAGGAGCGCGCGCCCTTATGGAAGGACACGCGCTCGTATTTCTCGTTCGGCGAGTGAATCTGATCGTCTTCATGGGCGAAGCCGACAAGCAGGCTGTCCATGTTGAGCTCGCGCTTGAAAGAGCCGACGATCGGGATCGACGCTCCGCACGCCACCAGCGCCGCCGGCTTGCCCCACTCGGCCTCGAGCGCCCGTCGGGCGATTCGCAACGCCTCGTTCTTGACGGGAAGCGAAATCGCGCCGCTTCCCCCGTGGCCGATGAATTCGGCCTTGACGTCCGGGGGCAGGCGCGACGTCACGAAGGCGCGAAACGTCTGCGCGACGCGCTCCGATTTCTGGTCGCCGACCAGCCGAAACGACACTTTCGCGCGCGCTTCGGCCGGAAGCACGGTCTTGATCCCCTCGCCGGAATAGCCGCCCGAGACGCCGTTCACGTCGCACGTCGGCCGCGACCACAGCTGCTCGAGCGGCGTGCGGTCGCGCTCGCCGGCCGGAGTGGTGAGGCCGACCGCGCCCAGGAACGCGGCCGCGTCGAAGTCGAGCGCCCGCCACTGCTCGGCGATTTCCTCCGGCAGCTCCTCGACGCCCTCGTAGAAGCCGGGCAGCGCGATCGCGCCATTCTCGTCGTGCAGGCTGCCCAGGATGCGCGAGAGAACATGGATGGGATTGACGGCCGCGCCGCCGTAGATGCCCGAGTGCAGGTCCCGGTTCGCCCCGCGCAGGATTACCTCCTCGCCGACAAGGCCGCGCAAAGCGGTCGTGATGGCGGGCGTATCCCGACCCCACATGCCGGTGTCGCAGACGAGCGCGACGTCCGCCTTCAGCATCGCGGCGTTCTTGGCCAGGAAAGGCTCGAGCGACTGCGAGCCAGTCTCCTCCTCCCCCTCAAGCAGCACGGTGATCGCGCAAGGCGGTCCGCCGAACGCCTTGAAGGCGCGGCACGCCTCCAAGAACGTCATGAGCTGGCCCTTGTCGTCCGAGGCGCCGCGGGCGAGAATGCGGTCGCCGTGCGGTCCCGACTCCAGCTTTGGCTCGAACGGCGGATTGCGCCAGAGTTGCAGCGGGTCGACGGGTTGGACGTCGTAGTGACCGTAAAAGAGCACATGCGGCCCTTCGGGTCGGCTGGCCTTGGCGTGGCCGACCACCATCGGCCGCCCGTCGGTCGGATGTTTCTTGGCTTCGAAGCCGAGCTCCGTAAGCTGAGCGGCCAGCCAGTCGGCGGCGCGTTCGCAGTCCGGATGATGCGCCGATATGGCCGAGATCGACGGGATCGCCAGAAGTTGGAACAGCCGATCGAGCGCTGGGCCCTGATCGGCGTCGATCGCTGAGAGAACGTCGTCAATTCTGGCCATATGCGCTCAACTTCCCCGCGGCCATGCCGCCCAGCCGGGGCCGTTCTAGCAGGCCGCCTGTCCACGTCCAACCTTGCATGAGGCCTCGCTCGACCTTCGTCGTCCTTGCGAACGGAGCGGCCGACGACGACAATCGAACCGGCGAGGGAGGAAGGAATGGCGCAATATTTCGATGCGAAGAACGCGCCGTTCGATCGGCTGAGCATGGAGGAGATCGAGACCGTCCAGGACACCCTCGACATCGCCTATTTCCGCCCGGGCGAGACAATCATCGGCCGGGAGCAGCCGCCCGACAGCCTGTTCATCGTCTTTAAGGGCATGGTCGAGGAGCGCGACGGCGACGATCTCGTCGCGTTGCGCGGCCCCGGCGACGCCTTCGACAGCCGCGCGCTTGTGCAGGGCGGCGCGGCGAACGCCTTCGTCGCGCGCGAGGAGACGCTCTGCAACCTCGTGCCCCGCGACCTGACGCTCCGCCTTATCAACCAGAATCCGCGTTTCGCGGCGTTCTTCTACCTCGACATCGCCAACAAGCTGGACGCCGTCTCCCGCGAGGAGGAGGGAGCGCGTTTCGCGCCGCTCTTGGGCGCGCGCGTCAGCGATATTTCCTCCCATCCGGCCGTGTTCGTGGACGCGCAGGATTCGATCGCGGAGGTCGGCTCTCGGATGCGAAAGACAAAGTGCTATGCCGTCTTCGTTCGCCTCCCGGAAGGCGTCGGCATCGTGTGCCGGACCGACCTCCTCGACGCGGTCATCCTCGATCGCCGCGCGATCGATAGCACGGTCGGGCCGCTCGCCCGGCGGCCGATCGTCAGCGTCGCACCCGACGACCTCATCTCAACCGCGCTCCTCAAGATGACCAAGCACAACAAGCGGCGCGTAGCGGTCGTCGAGAACGGCGATTTCGTCGCCGTGCTCGAGGATATCGAGCTTCTGAGTTTTCTTGCCGGAAACTCTCAGCTTGTCGTGGCGCGCATCGATCGGGCGGCCTCGGTCGCCGACGTCGCGCGCGCCGCGAAAGCAATTGCGCCGCAAATCCGGACGCTCAGGCGTCAGGGCGTCAAAATCGACGTCGTGTGCGAGATCGTCTCCGACCTCAACCGCCACCTGCACGCGAAACTCTTTTCGCTGGTTGCGTCGCCGTCAATTCGCGAGTCGGGCTGCCTGATCGTGATGGGCAGCGAGGGGAGGGGAGAGCAGACCTTCCGCACCGACCAGGACAACGGACTCATCCTCGCAAAGCCCGTTCCGCAGGCGGATCTGGACAGGTTCCGCGCCGACCTGTTCGACGCGCTCGCCGAATGCGGCTTTCCGCCATGCCCGGGCGAAGTGATGGCGCGCAATCCCGTCTGGTCGAAGACGCTCGACGAATATCGCGCCGACTTTCGGCGCTGGCTGGCGCTCGCCGAGGAAAGCGGCGTGATGGATATCGCCATCTTCTACGACGCGGCGGCCACCGCCGGGAACGCCAATCTCCTTCGCGCCGCCAGGCAGGAACTCATCGACCTCATGCACGGAGAGCGGGTGCGTCTCGCCCGATTTGCGCGAGCGATCGACGCGTTCCCGACCCCGATCGGCTTCTTCAACAACCTTGTCGCCTCCGAGGCCGGCGGCGACGCCCTCGACCTCAAGAAGGGCGGGCTCTTCCCGATCGTCCATGGAGTGCGGGCGCTCGCGCTGGAAAAAGGCCTGCACGAAACGAGCACGGCGGCCCGCATTGCGCGGCTTGCCGAGTTAGGCGCCTTCGAGCCGCAGTTCGCACGCGAGCTGACCCAGGCTTTCCACTACCTCATGACGCTGAGGCTCGACGCGCAGATCGCGGAGGCCGCGTCGACGAGCCTGGTCAAGCCGGGCGAGCTTTCGACCATGGAGCGGGACCTGCTGCGCGACGCCCTTCAGGTCGTGAAAAAGCTTCGCGAGATCGTGCGCCGCCACTTCAATCTCGCCATGTTCTGATGCTGCGCGCGCTCAAACGACGGCTTCATTCGCATCTCCTGCGCGACCCGCAGTACCGCTTTCTCTTCGATGAGCCGCCCGGCGGCGAGGTCGTCTCAATCGATTGCGAGACGACGGGCCTCAACCCACGCAAGGACGACATCGTCGCGCTCGCGGCCGTGAAGATCGCCGGCAACCGAATTCTGGCCAGCGAGCGCTACGAGGCCACCATCAGGCCGAGCGTGAAGCTCAGCCCCGACGCGATCAAGATTCACGGGCTGCGCGAGCAGGACGTCGCGGGAGGCCGATCGATGGAAGAGGCGCTGCCGGAGTTTTTGCATTTCATTGGCGCGCGTCCGTTGGTCGGCTACTATCTCGAATTCGACGTGGCGATGCTGAACAAGCACGTCCGGCGCATGTTCGGGATCGAACTGCCGAACGAGCAGATCGAGGTGTCAGGAATATACTATCAGCTCAAATACGGCGACGCGCCTCCCGGCGCCCAGGTCGACCTCAGGTTTGTGAGCATGCTCGCCGATCTCAGCCTGCCGGCGCTCGACCAGCACGACGCCTATTCCGACGCTCTGATGACGGCGCTCATGTACGTGACCCTGGAGGACCGGAAGGCGCGCGGCGTCCGCATCCCGCGCCCGCGGTCGACGCCCGTCGCCTGGTACGGCGGAAGCTGAAGGTCGCCCCCCGTTTCAGAACAGACGGCTGAAGATCACGAACAGCGATCCCGCCAGGATCATAGCGGCCGGAAGCGTCAGAACCCAGGCCATCGCGATACTGCGCACCGTCGACCACTGCATTCCGGAGCCGTTGGCGACCATCGTGCCGGCGACGCCGGATGAGAGCACATGCGTCGTCGACACCGGGAGCCCGAACCCGTCCGCTGCGCCGATGGTCGCAGCCGCGATCAGCTCGGCCGCGGCGCCCTGGCCGTAGGTCAGGTGGGTCTTGCCGATCTTCTCGCCGACGGTGACGACGATGCGCTTCCAGCCGACCATGGTGCCAAGGCCGAGCGCGATCGCGACGCAGACCTTCACCCAGAGCGGAATGAACTTGGTCGCGGAATCGAGCTCCTTCTTGAACGTCGCCAGGTCCTTCTTCTCCTCGGGCTTCAGCTCGCTCTCCTTGTCTTTTGCGAGCACGCGCAAGGCCTCGGAGGCGAGATACATGTCGTTGCGGACGTTCTCTACCTTGTCGAGGGGCGTCTTGGCGACCGAGCCGTACTGCTCGACCGAGTCGCTGATCTGCTTCACGAGCACCGCAAGCGACGGATAGGTGCCTTCCGAGATCTTGTGGGCGTGGATGTAGTCGGTCACCGCCGGACGCGGATCGCCGATGATCTCGTATCCGGCGCCGTGCGCCGCGACGATCTTCGAAGCCGAATGCGCCGCAGCGATGAACTGAGCCGCATGGTTTTCCGGCGGCGCCCGGTTGAGCGCGTAAGCCGTCGGCACGACGCCGATGAGGATGAGCATGATGAGGCCCATGCCCTTCTGGCCGTCGTTCGACCCGTGGAAGAACGAAACCAGGGTGCAGGTGAGGACGAGCAGCCCCCGGATCCACGTCGGCGGCGGGTCGCTGGTCTCGGGCGCCTTGTAGAGCTCCGGCCGGCGGATGAGGAACTTCATCAAGAGCAACAGCACCGCAGAGAGGACGAAGCCGAAGATTGGCGAGAACAAGAGCGCCTCGCCGACTTTCGTCACCTGGTCCCAGTCCACGCCGGAGGTGCCGTCCTTGCCGCGCATGAGCGCGTTGGCGACGCCGACGCCGACGATCGAGCCAATCAGCGTGTGGGAGCTCGAGGCGGGAATGCCGTACCACCATGTGCCGAGATTCCAGACGATCGCGGCGATAAGCAGAGCGAACACCATGGCGTAGCCGGCGGCCGAGCCAACCTGCAGAATGAGCTCGACCGGCAACAGCGAAACGATGCCGAAAGCGACAGCGCCGCTGGAAGCGAGCACGCCCAGGAGGTTCCAGCAGCCCGACCAGATCACTGCGGCGTTCGCCGGCAGCGAATGCGTGTAAATGACGGTGGCGACGGCGTTGGCGGTGTCGTGGAAGCCGTTCACGAATTCGAAGCCCAAGGCGATAAGCAGGGCTACGCCTAGCAAGAGGAAAGGCACGATCGTCGTCGGCCCGCCGCCGCCTGCGGCGGAAATATCCGAGCTGATCGAGTAGGCCATGTAGAAGAGGCCGGCGGCGAGGATCGCGAGAAAAAGCAGAACGGCGCGAATGTCCGGCGCATGATCGAGGTGAGGTCGGGCCGGCGCGGCGGCGAGCCGGCTGTCGAGATCGGTGGTTGCGGACATGAACGGTTAGCCCCTGCAGCGACAACGCGAGTTCTATCGCGTCCCTGTATGACGGGAACGTGAACCCTGAGACAGCTATCGGTGACGCCTGGGTTTCGCCTGGATTCCCGTCGTCTGGAGAATCTACGGCGCTTTGATGAACGCGCTAAAGCTCTCTAATAGTTGACGTTCCAAGCGCGGTCGTGGACAGGCAGGAAGCGACTATACGAACCCGTTGAAGAACGGCAGTTGCGTCGGCGAGCTTCGCAGGCGAATAGGCGATCGGTTCGAACTTGCAAGCGTACAAGAACCGTCTCAG
>DATJXI010000429.1:0-3416 GCA_035500275.1 Roseiarcus sp.
CGCGCCGTGTCCGGCCAAGGTTGTCGACCGAAGGATCTTGGTGGCCATCTCCGAGTTCTTGCTTGTCCCCAATTCGGAATGCAAATGACGCCCGGGCAGAACCTTGCGAGCGATCGAGATGGCGACCATGGCAGCATCCTGATCCTTGCTGTTTTGGCGCTTATCGTTGGCGCGGTTTCAGGCTTCGTAGGAGCGCTCTTCCTGCTCTTGCTTGACCGGGCGGACAGGTTTCGCGATACCCTCATCGTCTGGGCGCATTCGAAAGCTTTCGCCGGCTTCTTGGTCGTCAGCATCGCTTGTGCCGCCGGGGCGGCGGTAGCGGCTTGGCTGGTTCGCCGCTACTCGCCTCACGCGTCAGGGAGCGGCATCCCACACGTCGAGGCCGTACTGAACGAGGAACTGCCTCAGGCGCCGTTTCGCATCATACCGGTGAAATTCGTTGCGGGAGTGCTGGCGATCGGTTCGGGGCTGGCGCTCGGCCGTGAAGGCCCGACTGTTCAGATGGCGGCGACGATTGGGCATCTGGTCGGCAAGGAATTTCGACGCGGCTGGCCCGACTGCAGAGTGTTGCTTGCCGCAGGCGCCGGCGCGGGCCTGGCCACTGCTTTCAATGCTCCGATCGCTGGAGCCATTTTCGTGCTGGAAGAATTGGTGCGGCGTTTCGAGCTACGCGTTGCGATAGCGGCGCTTGGCGCGTCGGCGACCGCCATTTCTGTGTCGCGTGTGCTCCTCGGCGACGCGGCAGACTTCCATGTTGGAGCGTTGGCCTACGCTGGTGCCGCAACGAGGCCGCTCTACTTTGTCCTTGGGGCGGTCGCGGGGCTTATGGCGATTGTTTATAATCGCTTGCTGCTCGGATCCATTGCGACGATGCGTCAACTCGACAGGTGGCCCGTCGAGTTGCGTGCGGGTCTGATCGGCGGGGCAGTCGGGATGCTCGCCTGGTTTGCGCCCGACCTTGTAGGCGGCGGCGATCCGATCACGCAGCGCACTCTGGTCGGGGCGGAGACGCTTGGCCTGCTTCCGCTCGTCTTCCTGCTCAGGCTCGGGCTCGGCGCCATCTCTTATGCGGCGGGGACACCGGGGGGCTTGTTCGCCCCGATGCTGGTATTGGGAGCCCAACTGGGGTTGTTTTTCGGTCAGCTCTGCCAACTGGTATTTCCAGATCTGAACATTCAACCTGAAGGGTTCGCTGTTGTCGGAATGGCTGCCTTTTTTACCGGTGTCGTCCGCGCCCCGCTGACCGGCATCGTCCTTGTTGTCGAGATGACGGCAAACGTCACAATGCTTTTGCCGATGTTGGGGGCCTGTTTCGTGGCCATGCTGGTGCCAACTCTGATGCGCGACGCGCCAATCTACGATTCGTTGCGGGAACTCACTCTGGAGCGCGAAAGAACACGCCTCAGGCAGGCGGAAACTGCGGACGCCTGGCGTTCGACTGCGTCGCCGCGAACGGAAGACAAGCCGGGCCGTTCGATCGACGGCCCACCGGCGTAAGCGCTTCGAAAATTTCTGTGGCTTCGTCGGCGACGACAACGGCCAAGAGCAGCCGAAGCTGCTCCGCAACGCCCTCACGATTTAGTCGTCCGTGAAAAACCCCCAAGCCATTGAGCGGGAGTCGGTTTTGCCGGCGAAGCTACGTTTGAGATTGCAAGCTTTTGGGGTTTGAAGCGCCGAAAGCTTGCAATTTGATTTTTGGGTTTCCCTCGAATCGCGGGTCGTGATTCCGTGGTCGCATCGGAGGGGACGATGCGACCGAAGGAGCGACGTGACACGGGACAGAGCGATCTTTTGCGCTCGCGGCTGGACGCGATCATCGACATGAACCATGCGCTGGTAAAACTGGCGCGGACGATTGACTGGTCGTTCCTGGAGCAGCAGTTCGGGGCGGTCTATGAGGACAAGCCAGGCCGGCCGCCACTGCCGACGCGCCTGATGGCGGGGCTTTCGATCCTCAAGCACACCTACGACCTCTCCGACGAGGCGTTGTGCGAGCGCTGGGTGGAGAACCCGTATTACCAGTTCTTCTGCGGCGAGGAGTTCTTCCAGCACCGCCTGGTGTTTGACCGCTCCTCGCTGACACGCTGGCGCCAGCGGATGGGAGAAGAGAAGCTGCAGGCTCTGCTGCAAGAGAGCCTTTCGGTCGCCACCAAGACCGAGGCCGTCAAGCCGAGCGATCTCAACCGCGTCATCGTCGACACCACGGTGCAGCCGAAGAACGTTATGTTTCCGACCGATGCACGGCTCCTCAACCGCGCCCGCGAGATCCTGGTGCGGCTCGCCAAGGGGGCCGGCATCAGGCTGCGTCAGTCATATGGGCGGCTGGGCAAGTTCGCGCTGATCAAGCATCAGCGCTATGCCCACGCCAAGCAGTTCAAGCGCGCCAACCGGGCCTCGAGGACGCTCAGAACCTATCTTGGCCGCGTCATTCGCGACATCGCCCGCAAGCTTGAAGGCAATGTCGACTTGCTCCATGGGATCGCGCTCAACCGCATGCTGGCGCTGGCGCGACGGGTGCTTGATCAGAAGCAGCACCAGCGTGGTCCGAAGGTCTATTCGCTGCACGCACCGGAGGTGGAGTGCATCGGCAAGGGCAAGGCCCACCGGCCTTACGAGTTCGGCGTCAAGGTCTCGGTCGCCACGACGCTATCGCACGCCAAAGGCGGCCAGTTCATCACCCATGTGAAGGCGCTGCCCGGCAACCCCTATGACGGCCATACGCTCAAAACCGTCATCCCGGAAATGGAGCAGCTCATCGGTAATGTCATCGATCGCCTGCTCGGCGACAAAGGCTATCGCGGCCACAATGCGCCGCCCGAATACAAGTTCAGGGTGTTCATCTCAGGACAGAAGCGGCGGGTGACCCCGAAGATCAAGCGCGAGCTGCGCCGGCGATCCGCCATTGAGCCGGTGATCGGCCATCTCAAATCCGAACATCGGATGGACCGCAATTATCTCTGGCACTGCCAGGGTGACGCCATCAACGCCGTCCTGGCTGCCGCTGGCTACAACTTCCGGCGTCTGATCCGCTGGCTGGCGCTTTTCTTGCGCCAAATCCTCGGCCAGCTCATCCTCGGCTGAAATCCAGGTTCTTCACGGACGACTACTTACTCGTGTGCTTCCTTCATTCGCACGCGAGGCTGCGGGTGCGTTCGGCGCGCCCGGCTTTCCCTGCGCCCTCTCGTCAGGGGGACACCGAATGCCGCATCACTCGGGCGCGAGAGGCGCCGCGGGAAGGCGGATGCATGTCATTGCGAGCCAACGGGTCCGCGCAAAGCGCGGCCCGATGACAGGCTCCGCGAAGCAATCCAGAATCGTATCCATGAGTCTGGATCGCTTCGTAGCTAACCCACCCTGCGATTCTCGGTGTCGTCCCGGACAAGCGAGCGCGAGCGAGCGCAGATCCGGGACCCATA
>DATJXI010000430.1:0-2531 GCA_035500275.1 Roseiarcus sp.
TGCGCGACAGCCGCATCGGCGCCTTTGGGGCGACGGCGCTTGCCCTTGCCCTTATCCTGCGGGTCGGCGCGCTCGCCGCGGCGTTGGAGGCTGGCTTATCCTTCGCCGCCGGCGCGCTCATTCTCGCATCCGCCGTGTCGCGCGTCGGCGCGCTCATGCCGCTGGCCCTTATGGACCCGGCGCGACGCGAGGGAGCGGGCGCGTCGGCGGGCGGGCTCAGCGCGCGGGCTTTGGCCGAAGCCTGCGGCGCGGCGCTCGTCATCGCGCTGGCGCTCGGCGCCGTCTCGGTCGGCGTCGGCCACGCCCTTTCCGGCGCGATCGCGAGCGCCATCGGCGCCGCGGCCATGTGCGCGCTCGCGCACCGGCAGATCGGGGGGCAGACCGGGGACGTCGCCGGCGCCGCGCAGCAATGGGCGGAGATCGCGGCGTGGTGCGGGCTTCTCATCGGCCGATCCCTGACCTAGATGGAGCCCATGTCCGTCTCCGCCGTTTCGACCCCCTGCGTCAAGGTCTGCGCGGTCGATCCGATCTCCGCTCTTTGCATCGGCTGCGGGCGGACGACGGCGGAGATCGCGGCCTGGGGCGGCATGAGCGAGAGCGAACGAACGACGATCATGGCCGGCCTCGGGGAGCGACTGCGGGACGCCCGTTCGCGCCATCGGCGCGGAGGACGCCTGTCGCGAGGAGGGCGCAAGTGATCCGCCTCATGGCGCCCCTCCTCATCCTCGCGGCGGCGGCGGTTGCGCTCGTGGCGACCCCGGCGGAAGCGCGCATCTTCGGCCTCGACCATCGGCAACTGGCCGCCGCCGCGGCGCTCGTGGCGCTGCTCGTCTATCTCACGCAATGGACGCGGGCCACCGATCTTGCGCGCGTCCTTGGCTCGGTCGCGGTCTGGGCTGCCATGATGGCCTCCCTCACCGGTGTTTACGCCTATCGGTTCGAGGCCGCCGATTTCCTCGGAAGGCTCGCCGGGGAGCTCATGCCGTCCGAGCCGCAAGTCGGGCGGGGCGGCGAGGTGATCGTCAACCGGCGCTTGAGCGGCCAATTCGCGGTCGCGGCCAAGGTCAACGGCGCGCGCGTGACCTTTCTCTTCGACACCGGCGCCTCGGTCGTCGTTCTTACCGCCGAGGACGCCGCGCGGGCCGGGATCGACGAACGCGATCTCGTTTACGACGTCCCCGTCACCACCGCCAACGGCGCGGCGCTTGCCGCCGAAACCCGGCTGGACACGATCGCCGTCGGGACGATCGTCATGCATAACGTGCGGGCGCTCGTCGCCAAGCCCGGATCGCTCGAGGAGAGCCTGCTCGGCATGACCTTCCTCGAGCGGCTCAAGAGCTACACGGTCGAGCGCGGGCGGCTCATCCTGACGGCGCGGTGAGGGCTCGGGCGGGCCACGCCCATTCGCCGCGCGGCGAATTGTGGCTTTTGCGCGGCGCGCTGCGATGGCTCGTGGACGCGGTCAAGGCGCGGGCGAACGGCGGCTGGCCCGGCGTCGACGAGGCGCTGCGCGCCGCCGCGGGCTGACCGCCAAAACGGGGAGGAGGGGCCGGCCGGCGCGGAAAGGCGAGGGCGTCAGACCGGGCAGCGGCCGTCGGGTGTCGGGGGCGGGATGAAGTTGCGGTCCTCTGCAGGGTGCTCGGTCCGCAGGCCGTAAGCGTCGCTTTGGGCCTGTCAGGCAGCGCGACAGGCTCGCCCGCACGATGTTGATGAGTTCGTTCACGCCCGGAAAAACCCGCCAGCAGCGCCGTGCCGTCATCCGACGCCGTGAGGACATGCGTTCCGTCGGGGCTGAACGACGCTGAGTTGACCTGATGCTGATGTCCCTCCAGCACGACGAAGGTCGGCTTCTCGCCGCCCACACCCGCGCCGTCTTGTCATGAGACGCCGTGACCACATGCGTTCCGTCGGGGCCGAACGAGGCGGAGTTGACAAGACCCTGATGTCCTTTGAGCGCGACAAAGGTCGGCTTTGGCCCACTCAAATCCCGCACCCGCGCCGTGTTGTCATCGGACGCCGTCACCACATGCGTCCCGTCGGGGCTGAAGGATGCGCCTTGGACCGCGCGGGTGTGGCCAGCCGGCGTCGTCTCCCGGTTCCGCAGCCATGCCTGATGCAACGCGGCGGCCGCCTCGTGAGACATGGGACGGGGCTTGTCCAAAAACCGGTCGCCAAACCCCGGGTCCGGCAGCGCCTCCAGCGCCAGCAGCATCGCCGTTGGCTGATCCCCTGCCGTACTCGCTTGTTGTGCGAGGATGCCCAACGCAAGCGATTCCTGAAGTTGTGCCTGACGTGTCGCCTGCACTGCGCTATCGCGTTCGTGCTTCGCTGTTTCGGTCGCCTGTCGCGCGTTGTTCCGCTGCTCATAGGCGACGACGGCGAACACACCGGCAACGATGGTAAGGATGAGGGCCCCTGCCAGTCCCACCTGCGTGCGCCGCACGACGCGTCGAGCCTGCTCTGCCTCGCGTTGCCGGGCCTCGCTCTCCCGCTTCTGCGCCTCTGCCTCGCCAGCAAGGCTCTTATGTTCG
>DATJXI010000431.1:0-26786 GCA_035500275.1 Roseiarcus sp.
GGCAATTTCGCGACCAACATCCAGGCCGGGGCTCGCTACGGCTATTCGCTGCTCTGGGTCGTCCTGCTCGCCAACGCGATCGCCATGCTGTTCCAGGGCCTGTCGGCCAAGCTCGGCATCGTGACCCGGCGGAACCTTGCCGAGATGTGCCGGGACCGGCTGCCGAAGCCGGCCGTTTACGCGCTGTGGGTCGTGAGCGAATTCGCCGCCATGGCGACCGACCTTGCCGAGTTCATTGGCGGCGCGGTCGGCCTGTCGCTGCTCCTGCATGTGCCGCTGATGGTCGGCATGGGGGTCGTTGCGGTGCTGACCCTCGCGATCCTGCATCTGGAGAAATGGGGGTTCCGGCCGGTCGAGCTTGTCATCGGGACCTTTGTTGCGACGATCGGCCTCTGCTACCTGATTGAGCTTCTGATCGCCCCAGTGAACTGGGGTGAGGCCGCTTTCGGCCTCGTCACGCCAGCCCTGCCCGACGCGACCGCGCTCACGATCGCGGTCGGGATCATCGGCGCGACCGTCATGCCGCACGCGATTTTCCTTCACTCGGGGCTCACCAGCGTACGCGGCGCGGCCAAGAACGACGCCGAGCGCCGGACCCTGCTCCGGTTCTCGAACGTCGAGGTCGTCGTTGCGCTCGCGGCGGCGGGGCTCGTCAACATCGCCATGGTCATCATGGCGGCGAGCGCCTTCCACGCCGGCCATCCGGACGTCGACCAGATCGAGACGGCCTATTCCACGCTGACCCCGATTCTCGGCGCGGGCGCCTCCGCCGTGTTCCTGACCTCGCTGCTGGCGTCCGGCGTCTCCAGCTCCGCAGTCGGCACGATGGCCGGCCAGATGATCATGCAAGGGTTTGTCGGCTTCCGGATCCCGGTCCTGGTGCGAAGGCTAGTCACCATGATCCCGGCCTTCATCGTCGTCGCGCTCGGCGTGAATGCAACCGAGGCGCTCGTCTATTCGCAGGTGGCGCTGAGCCTCGCCCTGCCCGCCCCCATGATCGCGCTCACCTTTTTCACCGGCCGCCGCGAGATCATGGGCGCTTTCGTCAACTCGCGCCCGACCCAGTCCGCGGCGGTCGTCGGCACGATCGCCATTCTCGCGCTCAACGTCGTGCTGTTGCTGCAGACATTCGGTGTTCCGATTCCGGGCCTCGGCTGATCGGCACGCCAAGGGACGCTCCTTCAACTTGAACATGCGGAACCCTCCGTATGCCTGTCGCGTTCGGGCTCGACAAAATAGGAGCCGACCATGAGACTCGCTTATCCGGCCACCGCGTCGCTGGCCTTGTCCTTGCTCGCTGCGTCCGTTCCGGCGCAAGCCAAGGGCTGCATTAAAGGGGCCATCGTTGGAGGCGTCGCCGGCCATCTGGCGCATCACGGCGTTTTGGGTGCGATTGGCGGCTGCGTCGTCGGCCATCATATGGCCAACGAGCACGCCAAGCAGAATAGGGCGGCGCCCCAGAGCCAAACCGGGACCGTCGGCTCGGACCAGGTCTCCCACTGACGCTCACGCCTTCTTGTTGAGCGCCGGCGCCGACTTCGGATCGAGCGGCCAGCGCGGACGGGCGGGGGCGTCCAGCCGGTCGGCAAGGCCAAGCCGCAGCCGTTCGATCCCCGCCCAGGCGATCATCGCGCCATTGTCGGTGCATAAGCTTTGCGGCGGGGCGATCATCGGGAGCCCCGCCTCGGCGCAGAAGCGCGCGAGCGCCGCCCGGATCGCTTCGTTGGCGGCGACCCCCCCGGCGATGACGACCGCACGCGGCGCGCCGCCGGTTCGGGCGAAAAACAGCTTCAGCCCCATCCGCATGCGGTCTTCGACGAGGTCGACGATCGCCGCCTGGAACGACGCGCAGAGGTCGGCCACGTCGGCGGGGCGTAGAGGAGCCGCCGCCTCCGCCGCCAATCTCACCGCCGTCTTGAGGCCCGAGAGGGAGAAATCGGCGTTCGGGCGGCCGAACAAGGGACGCGGCAATGGAAAACGCTCCGGATCCCCCCGCTTGGCCGCCGCCTCGACCGCCGGTCCGCCCGGATATTCGAGGCCCAGGAGCTTGGCGGTCTTGTCGAAGGCCTCCCCGATCGCATCGTCCATAGTCGCCCCGAGCCGGTCGTAGTCGCCAACGCCGTTCACCGTCAGAATTTGGGTATGGCCGCCTGACGCCAGCAGCATCAGGTAAGGAAACGCGACATCCGCGACTAGGCGCGCCGTCAAGGCGTGGGCTTCGAGGTGGTTGACCGCGACGAAAGGTTTTCCCGTGGCGATCGCCACGCCTTTCCCGGCCATGAGGCCGACGAGAACGGCCCCGACGAGGCCCGGACCGGCCGCCGCCGCGACGCCGTCCAGGTCGCTCGCGGCCATTTTCGCCTTGGCGAGGGCGCGCGCGATGAGCAGGTCCAAAGTCTCGACATGGGCGCGCGCCGCGATCTCCGGCACGACGCCGCCGAACGCCGCGTGCGCCGCGATCTGGCTCATCACTTCGTCCGCCATGATCTCGCCGGTTCTGTCCGCGCGCAGTCGCACGACGGCGGCAGCCGTCTCGTCGCAGGTCGTCTCAATGCCTAGAATGCGCATCCTTTCATCTCTCCTGCCCTTCGCTGCCGCGTCGACGCCCTCTGTTGACAAATTCGCAACAGAAGCCGGCGGCGTCGAAAAGTCGCCCCCTGCGCAACAACAACATCCTGTCGCGTCGCAATTGCATGTGCTAATCCCATATTGCGAGCCAGGCCATGAGCAGCAAAGTGGGGTCGAACGAAATCCGAGTTCTAATTCGACCGGTCGAAGCGCCCGGATTCGAGCCGGAGCTCATTCCGGCTCCTCTCTTCAAGAAAGTCTTCGATTCCTTCCTCTCCGCGCTCCTCGCGGCCGACCGCGAAATACACGCAAAGTCGGTCGCCAGCCAATTCTACGTCTCGTATCTGGATCACACCACTCGCCAGTTCGGCATCATCGAAAAGCAGAGGTCGGCGGTATCCGCGATCGACTTCATCCGGAAGTGCTGCGACGCTGTTCGTCGAAGCGAATATGACATTCTGCTGCGGCATCAGCGGCTCATGAGAGCCTTCCACCGGATCGCGAAAGCGCTCAATTCGGGATACTCGGTCGTCGTGCAATGCGACGACGCCGAGTTTCCCTTCGACGGGGTTTTCTGCCGTCAGGTCCACTGGGTCGGATCGGGTGGCGCGCTTTCCCAAAGGGACGGTTGGGCGGCCGGATCGGCCACCATGCGCCTCGAGGGCCGGCTCGAGGCGGTCGACTACCGCGGCCCTTCGTGGCGGGGCCGCCTTACGCTTGCCGACGGCGTCAGCGAGATCGAATGCGTGTTCGACCGATCGATGGGCGAAGACGCGCTCAATCCTTTCGGCCACAAATGTGTGTGCGTCACCGGACGCGCCATCTACACGGGCGACAGCAAGCTCCCGGAACGCATCGAAGTCATGACCATCGAAGAGGCGCAGCCCGGCCCCGGCGGCGGGGAGCTCGAAGGACAGTCTTCGCCGGACGAGAACCATACCGACGGGGTCGGACCGGTGGGCGGAAACTGAGGCATTCCGCGGCCGTCAGCCAACTCTCCTCCACCGCGAAGCGAGGGAGCGCCCCGGGGGTGGCGAAGGGGGCGAGTCTCGCGGAAGAGCCTCTGGCAATAAAAGCGGCTTATCCCTCCGCCTGAACGAAGCTGTCCATCACGAGCTTGCGTCCGGCGTGGTCGAAATCGACGGTCAGTTTCTGGCCGTCCACGGCGACGACCGTGCCGGGCCCGAACTTGAGATGCAAGACGCGGGCGCCGGCGTCGAAGGAAGCGCCGTCGTTCTGTCGCCGCTGGGCCTGGCCCTCGATCGTCCGGCCGAAGCCGAAGCCGCCTCTCGACGCGTCCGGTTGCCTTGAGCGCTCTTCGGCGCGCCGCCAGCCGGGTGTGTCGTAGCGCGAGCCTTGCGCAAGCGGCTCGGCCTCGAAGGGCGATCCGCCGTAGCCGCCGAATGTCGTGGAGCCCGGCGTCTCCTCAAGCTCCACGTGCGCCTCCGGCAGTTCGGTGATGAAGCGCGAGGGAATCGAAGACTGCCACAAACCTCGCACGCGGCGGTTGGCGGCGTGGTAGATCTTGGCTTCGGCGCGCGCCCGGGTGAGGCCGACATAGGCGAGCCGCCGCTCTTCTTCGAGCCCGGCGCGCCCGTTGTCGTCGAGCGCCCGCTGGTTCGGGAAGAGTCCCTCTTCCCACCCCGGCAGGTAGACGATCTCGAATTCGAGCCCCTTCGCCGCATGCAGCGTCATGATCGCGACGCGCGCACCTTCCTGCGCGCCTTCCGCGTCCACGACCAGCGATACGTGCTCCAGGAACGCCGCAAGGTCCGGGAACTCGCCCATCGAGCGGACGAGCTCCTTCAGGTTGTCGAGCCGGCCCGCGGCGTCCGGCGTCCGCTCCGCCTTCCACATGTCGAGGTACCCGCTTTCCTCGAGAACGAGCTGCGCCAGTTCGTCGTGGGGGATTTCGGACGCGCGCTTCCTCCAGCGGTTGAACGCCTCAAGGAGGTCCCGGAGAATCTGTCGCGGGCGGGCTTTCAGCTCCTCGGTCTCAATGAGCATACGCGCCGCGCGCATCAGCGAGGCGCCTGTGCGGCGACCATGCTCGTGCAGAATCGCGAGCGCAGCCTCCCCAAGCCCGCGCTTCGGTGTGTTGTAGATGCGCTCGAACGCCAGATCGTCGTCTGCTTGCGCGACGCAGCGCAGATAGGCGAGCGCGTCGCGAATTTCAGCGCGCTCGTAGAAGCGCGGGCCCCCGATCACCTTGTAGGGAAGCCCAAGAGCGATGAAGCGCTCCTCGAATTCCCGCATCTGGAAGGACGCCCTGACCAGAATGGCGGTCTCGTCGAGCGAGACGCCCCGGCGCTGCGCGTCCTCGATCGATTCGCCGACGACGCGCGCCTCCTCCTGGCTGTCCCATACGCTTGTCACGGTCGGGCGCTTGCCCATCGACGCCTCGGTGAACAGCGTCTTGCCGAGCCGGCCCTGGTTGTGCGCGATGAGCCCGGAGGCGACGGCCAGGATGTGGCCGGTCGATCGGTAGTTGCGCTCGAGCCGGACCACGGTCGCGCCGGCAAAGTCCTTTTCGAAGCGAAGGATGTTCTCGACGTCGGCGCCGCGCCAGCCGTAGATCGACTGGTCGTCGTCGCCGACGCAGCACAGATTTCCGTTCGCCTTGGCCAGGAGGCGCAGCCACAAATACTGGACCGCGTTGGTGTCCTGGTATTCGTCGACCAGAATGTAGCGAAAGCGCCGCTGGAAGTTGGCGAGAATCTCGTCATGCTCGCGAAAGAGCCTCAGCGCTTCGAGGAGCAGGTCACCGAAATCGGTTGCATTCAGCGTCTTGAGACGCGCCTGGTAGGCCTTGTAAAGCGGCCGCCCCAGGCCGCCGGCGAAGGCTGCCGATTCGCTTTCGGGCGCGCGCTCGGGATCGAGGCCGCGGTTTTTCCAGCTGTCGATGAGGCCAGCGAGAGCGCGCGGCGGCCACCGCTTTTCGTCGAGGCCTTCCGCCTTGATGAGCTGCTTCATGAGCCGCAGCTGGTCGTCCGTATCGAGGATGGTGAAATTCGGCCTTAAGTCGACGAGCTCGGCGTGCATCCGCAAGATTTTCGCGCCGATCGAGTGGAACGTGCCGAGCCAGGGCATGGCGGGGACGATCCCCGTAAACATTGCGACGCGCTCGCGCATCTCGCGCGCGGCCTTGTTGGTGAAGGTCACCGCGAGAATTTCATAAGGGCGCGCGCGGCCTGTCGCGATGAGATGGGCGATGCGCGAGGTGAGCACCCGCGTCTTGCCGACGCCCGCGCCGGCAAGAACCAGCACCGGCCCCTCCAGCGCCTCAACGGCGCGCAACTGCTCTTCGTTGAGCCCGTCGAGATAAGGGGGCGCGGCCTTGCGCGCGAGCGAGCGCCCGCCGGCATGGGTCGGCGCCTCGATGTGAGCGGGCGTCGCGGTCTCCTGCTTCCATGATTGCGCCGGCATCAAAGGGACTCATGCGGCGCCGCGCGCACTAGCGCAAGTAACTCGTTCGCTATCTGATCTCGGCGCGGTCCTGGCGCAAGTCTGAGAGGCCCTGTTCACGAAGCTGCATGGGCGTTGGCCTCTCGCGGATCGCGGCGATATGGAGATATGAAGTGAGCGGCCGCGTCGCCACTATTTGCGTTGGATAACGGCATGAAGACGAGCAGGTCGCAGCACGGCAAGTCGCCTTCCGAGCTCATCGACGCGCGAATCAGGGAGCTCGGCGACTGGCGCGGCGAGATGCTCGGCCGGCTCCGCGCCTTGGTCCGGCAAGCCGATCCGGAAGTGGTCGAGGAGTGGAAGTGGAGAGGGGTTCCGGTGTGGTCGCACGCGGGAATCATCTGCACGGGCGAGACTTACAAGAACGTCGTGAAGATGACCTTCGCCAAGGGCGCCTCGCTCGGGGACCCTTCCCGACTCTTCAACTCCAGCCTTGACGGAAACACGAGGCGCGCCATCGACTTCCGCGAGGGCGAGAAGATCGACGAGGAGGCGTTGAAGACACTCATTCGCGCCGCCGTGACGCTGAACGAGTCCAGGGCCAAAAGCTAGTTCCAGTTGTTGATCTGAATGATCGCTGGCGCAAGGATCGCCGCGAAGAGCCCGGGCAGGAAAAACAGGATCATAGGGACAGTGAGCGTCGGCGGCAGCGCCGCCGCTTTTTTCTCCGCCGCCGTCATTCGCTGGTCGCGGCTTTCCTGGCTCAGCACCCGGAGCGCAGCGCCGAGCGGCGTGCCGTAGCGTTCCGATTGGATGAGAACCGTCGTTAGCGACCGAATCGACTCAAGGCCGGTGCGCGCGTTCAAATTGTCCAACGCCTGGCGCCGCTCGGAGAGGTAAGACAATTCCGCGGCGAGAAGGCTCATCTCCTCCGCCATCGCGATGCTTTCCGCGCCGATCTCCTCGCTCACCTTGCGCACCGCATGCTCGATCGACATGCCCGATTCGGCGCAGATAAGGAGCAGGTCGAGCGTGTTCGGATAGGCGCGCTCTAGCTCCTTCTGCCGCTTCAACACCTTGTTCTTCAGGAAAAGCTCAGGCGCTTTGATGCCCAAGTAGCTCGCCCCGATCGCCACTGCGAGCTTGAGGATGAACGGCTTCGCCCAATGAATAATGAAGAAGACATACACGACGGTCGCCACAAAGAAGACGATTGGCGCGATGAGTCGGAAAGCCAGGAACGCGTATTCGGCGCCGATCCCTCGGAAGCCCGCCATCGCCAATTGCGTCTTCGCCGTCTCCGTGCTGAGCCAGCTCGACAGACTAAGCGTTTCGACAAGCTGCTTGACGAGGCCGATCGGCTTCGCGCGCAGGCTCGATTTCGCCTGCGCGGCGAACAACCGCTCGCGCTCGCGCGCCCGAATGCGCTCGCGCTCCGTGCTGACCGCCTTGATTCGACGGGAAAGCGTGTCGGGCTGCAGCCACGGCATCGCCGCCGTGACGATGGTCGCGGCGGACCCGATCGCCGCGAACAGCACCGCGAGGTAGCCCGGGTCGACGAAATTGAGCTCGAGCGGATTGAACATCGCCGTCAGCTTTCTAGAAATCGAACGCAATCATCTTTTTCATCATCGCCACGCCGATGCTCATCCAGATGATGGCGACCCCAGAGATCATGCGACCGTGGCTCGTCGTCCAAAGGAGAGACACGTAGTGCGGCGAGGAGAAGTAGAGCGCTCCCACCACCAGAAACGGCACCGCGCCGATGATGGCGGCCGAGGCTTTCGCCTCCATCGACATGGCGCCGATCTTTCCCTTCATCTTCTTGCGCTCGCGCAGCACGCGCGAGAGATTGCCGACCGCCTCGGACAGATTGCCGCCCGCCTTGCCTTGAATCGCGATGACGATGGAAAAGAAATTCGTCTCGGTGATCGGCACGCGTTGCGCCATTCGCTCGACGGCCTCGGGGAGCGTCAGCCCCAACGACACCGATTCCACGATCTTGCGGAATTCCGACCTCACGGGCTCGACGCTTTCGTTCGCCGTAATGCGGATGGTGTCGCCGAGCGGCAGGCCGGCCTTGATGCCGCGCACGATGACGTCGATTGCGTTCGGAAAATTCTGGATGAAGCGATTGATCCGACGCGCTCGCAGCCGTGCGAGCGCCAGGCGCGGCGCGCCGCCGACTCCGATGACCGCAACAAATAGCGCCAAGAGCGGGCTTTTCGTCTCGAAATCCGTTATCGCCGCGAGCAGGAGGCCGAACACGATGCTCGCGATGATGAACTGCCGGCGCGACATCTTGAGGCCAGATTGCTCGAGCCTCGCTTCGAGTCCCAGGCGCCTCCGGTTCTTCTTTTCGAGCTCGCGCAGACCTTCCGCGATTTGCTTTCGCCGGGCCGTTTTCTCGGCCTGATCGCTCGATTCCTTCGTCCGGCGCGCCGTCGACACGACCGCGGCGCGGCGCTTCTCCGCACGCGATTGGCCCGCAAGAAGGGCGAACACGATGCCGCCCAATGTCAGGGCCAGCGCTCCGGAGATGACGATCGGGTTCGGCATGACGTCGGCGCTTCCCTATGCTGGCCCGCCCACCTCGGCCGCGTCGAGGGCGGCCGCGAGGCGCTTCTCCTCGCCGAAGATGCGCGCGCGCTCCCAGAAACGAGGCCTTCCGATGCCGGTCGAGCGGTGTTGGCCCTTGAGCTTGCCTTGGGCGTCCTCGCCGTGGATTTCATAGACGAGAAGGTCCTGCGTTGTGACGACGTCCCCCTCCATGCCCACGACCTCGGTCACGTGGGTGATCCGCCGCGATCCGTCGCGCAGGCGCGCCGCCTGGATGATGATGTCGATTGAGGACGAGACCATCTCGCGAATCGTCTTGGCCGGCAGCGCGTAGCCGCCCATGGTGATCATCGATTCGATGCGGCTCAGCGCCTCGCGCGGCGAGTTTGCGTGCAGCGTGCCCATCGAGCCGTCGTGGCCGGTGTTCATCGCCTGCAAAAGATCGAACGCCTCCGGCCCGCGCACCTCGCCCACGATGATCCGCTCCGGGCGCATACGCAGGCAGTTCCTGACCAGATCGCGCATCGTGACCTGCCCGACGCCCTCGAGGTTCGGCGGCCGCGTTTCCAGACGGACCACGTGCGGCTGTTGCAGCTGCAATTCCGCAGCGTCCTCGCAAGTGACGACGCGCTCGTCGGCGTCGATGAAGTTGGTCAGGCAGTTGAGCAAGGTCGTCTTGCCGGAGCCGGTTCCGCCCGAGATCAGGACGTTGCAGCGGACCCGCCCGATGACCTTCAAAATCTCGGCGCCCGCCGGCGAGATCGAGCCGAACCGGACCAACTGATCCAGGGTCAGTTTGTCTTTCTTGAACTTTCGGATCGTGAGCGCCACGCCGTCGATGGCGAGCGGCGGAGCGATCACGTTGACGCGCGAGCCGTCGAGCAGGCGGGCGTCGCAGATGGGCGAGGACTCGTCCACGCGCCGGCCGACCTGGCTTACGATGCGCTGGCAGATGTTCATCAGCTGCGTGTTGTCACGAAATCGCACGTTGGTGAGCTGGATCTTGCCGCCAACCTCGATGAAGCAGCGGTTCGGCCCGTTGACCATGACGTCGGCGATGTCGTCGCGCGCGAGCAGGGGCTCGAGCGGGCCGAAGCCGAGGACATCGTTGCAGATGTCTTCAAGGAGGTCCTCCTGCTCGGCGATCGACAGAACGAGGTTCTTGATCGTGATGATTTCGTGCACGATGTCACGGATCTCTTCCCGCGCCGTCTCCAAATCGAGCGCGGAGAGGGCGGCGAGATCGATCGCGTCGATCAGCGCGCCGAAGATCTGTGACTTGGTTTGAAAATAACCGTCCGATCTCCGCTCAGCTTGAGCGGTCGCCGCTTCCGGCGGCGAAGGTCGATCGGAAAGCGGAGGCGCTTGGCTTCGCGCGGGAGCTTGCAGCGCGGTCAGGGTCGTGTCGGCGCGCTTGCCAAACATTTCTCCTGGTCCTTCTCCGCCTGCGACGCTTTCCGTCCGCTCACGACCGGAGGAACGGGATGTTGGCGATCAACGGGTCCAAAAAGCTCCTCTTCGTCTTGCGCGTTTCCGAGCGTCCCGCGATTCGGCTTGCGAGGTCGGCGAAGATCTCTGCGATCTTTCCCTTGCCTTCGATCTCCGCGATCATTTGCCCGTTGTTCGCGGCGGCGCCGAAGAGCTTCGGGTCGTGCGGGATGACCGCGACGGGTTCGATCTCGACGGTCTTGGCGAAGTCGGCCACGGCGATTTCCGGCCGTTTCATCATGCCGACGCCGTTCAGGACGAGCCGCGGGGGATGATCGTTCTGGCGCGGGACCTTGACGTGGTCGAGGAGGTTCTTGACATTGCGCAGGCTGGCGAGGTCGGGTCCCGCGACCACGACGATGTCGTCGGCGGCGATGAGCGTGCGCCGCGCCCAGCCCGTCCATAGGTGCGGCATGTCCAAAACGGACCAGGGCGTCGATGTGCGCAGCGCATCGAGGAGCGGCTCGAACGACGTCTCCGTCAGATCGGCCACGCGATCGAGGGTCGCGGGCGCGGCGAGCAGGCTGAGATGCTCTCCGCACTTCGACAGCAGGCGGTCGACAAGCACCCCGTCCACGCGCTCCGGCGCGAACACGGCCTCCGCGATCCCTTGCGGCGGATCTTGATTGTAGTCGAGGCCGCCGGTTCCGAACGCAAGATCGAAGTCCGCGATGATCGTCGCCATTTCGGTGGCGGACGACAGCGCCCAGGCGAGGTTGTGGGCGACCGTCGAGGCGCCGACGCCGCCTCTGGCGCCGACGACCGCGATCAAGCGGCCGAGCGGCTTGACGCCGGGCGCGCGAAAGAGGTGCGAGATGGCCCGCACCAGGTCGACGACCTCGAAGGGGGGCACGAGGTATTCGCTCACGCCCCGCGACATGAGCTCGCGGTAAAGCAGGATGTCGTTCGTGCGCCCGAGGACGATCACCCTGGTCGTCGCGTCGCAGTAATGAGCAAGCTCGTCGAGATGCGCGAGGAGGATTTGTCGCTCCGCCGGCGCCTCGAGGAGGATGACGTTGGGCGTTGGGGCGTTCTTATAGGCCTCGACCGCCGCGAGCGCGCCGCCGGTGTTCTGCTTGACATGCGCCTTCGCCAGCCGCCGGTCGGAAACCGCGGCGCTGACGAAGGCGGCGACCTCCGCAGACTCGCAGAACGCCTGAATCGACACGCGCGGCACGGGATCGATCTGCATCGGTCGCGCCGCGGCCGTCGTCGCCACGTCTCCCATGAGATTAGCCGCCACCGCCGCTCCCCCCGACCGTGCCGATGGGAGTGAGCCCAGTCGACCAGGCCGTGCCGGGGTCCTGCCCCCTGCGCACAGCTTCGATCGCCCGCATGCGCATCGCCACATCGGACGGCCCCAGCGCGCGCTGTTCGACAAAGTCCCTCGGGTCGTCGACCTGCGCGGCCAGCATCGATTGGGTGGCGCACCCGAAATTGTAATAAGGTTCGTTCTTCCAGCCCCATAAGGAAGAGCCGGAAGCCAAATCCTCGGGCCATTGCCCGCACTGGCTCTTGACCTCCGCCTTGAGGCCGACGAACTCCACCTTGATCGGCGCCGCGCTCGCAGCGACGTCGGGCAGGTAGGAGCCGACGCTAATCCTGCCGCCGAGGCCGGCGCCGCGGAGAGCGCTGCGGATTTGACCGACGGCTCTTGCTTCGGCGTTCCGGCGGCCGGGAGCCAGGACGGCGATTTCGCCTTCGCCCAGGCGTTTGTAGCTTCCCGCGAAGGCGCGCAGGTCGGCTCGGGCGCGCGCGTCGATGACGCCGCCCGTGGGATAAACGTCAAGCGTCCGCGGCGCCTCGGTGAGCACGATCGGATGGCGCGCCTCCGGGCCGCCCGGGAAGGACGGGTCGGACGAGGCGTAATTGGCGCCGCAACCCGCAAGAGCGACAGCAAGACCCAGCGCTGCGCCGGCGGGGGCCCGGCGCTCTCGACAAAGGCCGGTTCGCCTAGGAACGGCGGCTCTTAAGTCTGCGGTCGACCCGATCATCGTCCTGCTCCCGCTATTGCGTGATGAAACCGATTTTTCCCGCGTAGCCGGGCATCGGTTGGAGCGAACCGGAGGCCGAATAGATCCGGTTGACGCGCCCCAGGAACCACGCCTGCGGATCGCTCGCTTCCTCGAAATTCTGGTCCGGCCGCACGATCTGCTTCGGATCGACCGCGTGCACGATGTAGGGCGTAACCACGATCAGGAGCTCCGTTTCGTTGCGCTGGTAGTCATGCGAGCGGAAGAGGGCGCCGAGCACCGGAAGGTTCATGAGCGCCGGCAATCCGTTGACCGCCTGCTGCGTTTGCGTGCCGATGAGGCCGGCGGTGGCGATCGAGCCGCCCGAGGGCAACTCGACGGTCGTGACGTTGTTGCGCGTCCGGAAGCCGGGGATCGATATCCCGTTGGTGGTGACTTGCGACGCATAGTCGACGTCGGTGACTTCGGCGGCGATCCGTAGCTGAATGCGCCCTTGGCTCAGCACGACCGGCGTGAAGTTCAGCGTCACGCCGTAGGGCTGCTGGATGAAGCCGATGGTGCAGCCGAACGCGCCGCTGTTGCCGCAGGTCTCGCTGTTGGCGATCGGGATCGTGCCGCCCGCCATGAATTTCGCGCTCTCCCCCGATACCGCGGTGACGGTGGGCTCGGCCAGCGTGTGCGAGACGCCCTGGCGCTCGAACGCCTGCAAGGTGGCGCTGAGTTCGCCTGCGCCTCGGAACCAGTTCAGCGTCACTTCGGTGGCGCTGACGGCGCCGTTGATGGCGAACGGATTGTCGATCTTGAAGTTCCCGTTGGGCCCGTTGCCGGTCATCGAGACGCCGAGCTGCTTGATGATCTCGCGGCGGATTTCGGCGATGGTCACTCGAAGGCTCACCTGGTCGAGGCCGCGGATGATGAGCGAGTTGATCACCTTTCCGCTCTGGCCGTTGGTCGCCGATATGCCGCTCGAGCCGAACGAGAACGACCCCGTGGTTTCGCCCACGAAGCCGTTTGCGATGTCGACCGCCTTCTGCGCTTCGCCCGCGGAGGCGACAGAGCCGGTCAGGATGATCGAATCGGCGACCGTGCGCACATGGATGTCGTTGCCGGGAATGGCGGCGCTCAAGAGACCCGACAGCGCGCCGACGTCTCTTCCGACGGAAACGTCGATGACCGCGATCTTCCGGCCGTCCGCGCCCAGGGCGAATATTGTCGTCTGGCCGTTGGCGACCGCGGAGACGTAGATGCGGCGCGCCGACCGCACGATGGCGTTGGCGATCTTCGGATCGCCCACGTAGATTTCGGAGGCGTCTTGCGGCAGATCGACGATCTTCGACCTTCCGACGCCCATTTGCAGGGTCTGCGTGAGCCCGCCGCTCCCGCTGACGGCGAAGCGGGACCCGTCGGGCTCGGCGGAGGCGCCGGAAGCCGCGATTGCCGCGAAGGCGACCGTCGCGGCCGCAATCGCCGCCGCCCGCAGTGCTTGCGCCAGCCTCATTGACCTCGCCCCGCTCGCAGCGTCGCCACGGAAAGCCGATCGCCAGTCATCGCAGCGCCTGCTGGACTGCGCCGAAGCGAACGACGGTCAGACCGCCGCCTTTTGGTCCCCCGTCGACGACGGTTTCCGGCGGCCCAGCGCTGTCGGCTAGGCTGCGCAGCACAAGGTGGAGATTCGAATTGCCCACATGCTGCGCCAGGATGATGATGTTAACCTGCTCCGGGTCCAATTCGAGCGTCGCATTGGCGCCGGTGACGACCTTCTTGCCGTTCTGCTCCTCGACGTTCTGGCCGATGGCGAGCACCCGGACGTTTGTGAGAATGGTCTCTGCGCTGAGGACCTCGACGCCGCGCGTTTTCGAGGCCTCGTCGTCACGCGCGATGCGGACGACGTCGACGCGGTCGTTCGGCAGTATGAAGCCGCCGGCGTAAGAGTCGCCGGCGTTGTCGACCTTGATCGCGACCGCCCGCATTCCGCTCGGCAGGATCGCCGACATGAAGCCGCCGCTCCCGCTTTTCACGAGCTTGTCGCGCCGGATGGGCTCGCCACGCATGAACGCGGTGCGAGCTATGGACCCCTTGACGTCCTTGATGGCGTTCGGGTCGCCCGAGCTCACGATCATGAACTCGGACAGCGACGCTTTCGGCCAGGGTTGCCAGCCGACGGCGGATTCTTCGAGGGTCGTTCCGAGCGCGATATTCTGGTTGGCGACCAGCACCTGCTCGACGTCCAGCTTGGGAGCCGGCTCGGCGGCGAGTTGCGGGTGCGAGTTCTGCGCGCTGGTCAGAAAGGCGTAAGCCGCGCCAAACGCCATGGCGGCAACGGCTCCGACGACAATCAGTCTTCGATTCATTTCGCCGCCTTCAGGTTGATCTTTTCGCGCGTCATGTTGGCGCGACAATCGTCAAATTACGGTTAACACGGAGTATTCAATATGAAACGATGCCGGTGGGCGGAGGTTATCGCCCTGACCAAGCGGCAGGTAATACACAACAATGCACCAAGTAAATTAGTGTAGTGGCAATTTCGGTGCATCATTACCTTTCAAAGTGAAAGCGGCTTGTTCCCTTTGGGCAAGTTAACGTTTTCGAGCCGTTCAAAACCACAGGCGGCTCGAAATTTGAGGCGTTTTTCGACGCTTTGGACGACGCCAACGGAAACTATGCAGTCGTTGTCTTGCTGAAGACGTGCTCGGGCCTCGACGGCAGCCGTTTGGCCTGGCCAGGCGCACCAAAATGCCGTGCGCATCGGCTGATTCGGGTCTCTCTGGCCCTCGGGGCCTGGACTGGTCCCCGCTGAGTGCCGAACGCATCGCGCATGTATTTTGATCTGGTTGCAAGCTCGACGCTAACGAACTTACGCCCTCCGATCGCACGACATGGCCGACCCACTCCCCTTCGCCCCGCGGTTCGGTCTCCGTGCGACAATTTGAGCAGTTGATCCAGTCGGGGATCGGTTCACGTTCGTGGCTGCATGTCACCATATGTCCGCCAGGGAAAAGGCGTGGATCGCGTTGCTCTCAAAGCGGCTCTCGATCATGTCGAAAGGGGAATCGCCGGCGGCGAGCAAACTATCGCTGCGCAGAGAAGCCTAATCGCCGAGTTGGAGCGCGCTGGAGCGGACACGACGGCGCAGAGGCAGACGCTCGATGGCCTGAAAAAGGAACATTGGCGCCGCATTCAGCGACGCGAAATATTGATGCGGGAGCTTGGCGCCGACGGATCCTAGTCACTGGGAGGGGGGCGGCGCGCGGCGTCGCCTGATTCGCCCTCGAGGCCCCCCGATTCGGCAACCAATTCTCTCCGCCTAGCGGCGAGGGCGAACCCGTGGATGCCGCGTCGCGTTCGATCGCCCCTTCTCGGGCGGCTTGGTCATGCCGCTGCCGTCCCCAACTCATTTGTTGAACGCTTTTACGCTGTCGGTACGATCTTTGACTATTCCTTGCATTCTTGAGGATCGGAACCATTATTCCGTTTTTCGAAAGCACCCGAAAAGAGGGTGTCCGCATGTGACCGCCCTTCCCCGATCCGATGGTCCGCTTCAGGCCCGCGAACGGAATCTTTGCGGCGGGCAAGCCGGCGCCAAAGGCAAGACCACGGCCATCGCGCTGGCGCGCAACCTCCCGAATCGCGCTCTTTCTCGCTACCTGACCACGGCGGCAACTCCGCCCGGCTACTTGGCGCGAGCTTACGCCGCCGCTTGCAGCCGCTGCTCCACCATCGTCCTCAAGGCCGTGAGATCGTGCGCGAACAGCCGGATCCCGTCGGAGAGCTTCTCCGTCGCCATCTGATCCTCGTTCAGCATCCAGCGGAAGCGCTTCTCGTCCAGAATGACGCGCGGCGGCGCGAGGCCGGGCCGCTCCGGGTCGAGGCGGCGCGCGAGCTCCCCTTCGTCCTTGGACATTTCCTCGAGGAGGTGGGGCGAGATCGTTAGGCGGTCGCAGCCGGCAAGCGCCTCGATTTCGCCGGTGTTGCGGAACGAGGCCCCCATCACCACGGTCTTGATCCCGTAGGACTTGAAATAGGCGTAGATCGTCCGCACCGACCGAACGCCGGGGTCGTTCTCGGAATCGTACGGCCCACCGCCCGCATGCACGTTCCAGTCGAGGATGCGCCCGACGAAGGGCGAGATGAGAAAAGCCTTCGCGTCCGCGGCGGCGATCGCCTGGGCGAGCGAGAAGACGAGCGTCATGTTGCAGTCGATCCCCTCGCCCTGCAGCCGTCGCGCGGCTTCGACGCCCTCCCAGGTCGAGGCGAGCTTGATGAGGATGCGGTCGCGGCCAATGCCGCGCTCCTCGTAGAGGCTGATGAATCTCTTGGCCTTGGCGACGACGCCGTCCACGTCGAACGACAGGTCGGCGTCGACTTCCGTCGACACCCGGCCGGGAACGATCTTGGTGATCTCGGCGCCGAAGTTGACCGCGATGCGGTCGGCGACATCGCCGACCGACGCGCCCTGCCGGCGGCCCCAAACGATGGCCTCCTCGACGAGCCGCGCGTAGTGCGGCATCTGGGCGGCCTTCAGGATGAGGGAGGGATTGGTGGTCGCGTCGGTCGGACGGAAGGCGCGGATCGTGTCCATGTCGCCGGTGTCGGCGACGACCGTGCTCATGGCGCGCAATTGTTCGAGCTTGTTGGGCATGTCGGGCCTCGTTTGGCGGGAGAACATTTGGCGGGAGAACATAATGTCGCGCCTCTTCGCGCCCTTTTCAAGCCAACCTGAGGACGCGCCCCAGCGTCAATGAACTCCCGCCGAGAGCCCGGCGCCGATGGGCGGCGAGGGCGCCGGCGTCGTCGCCTGCCCGTCCGGGTCTTGGTAGTTCGTCGCGTCGATGACCGAAACCGTGTTGGCCTCCTCAGGGCGAGGCGCTTCGATCTTCGAGCCGATTTCGCTCAAAACCTGCGGCGAATCTGCATAGACGGCGTGGCTGATGAAGCGGTCGGCGTCGGCGTAAGCGCTGATGTCGACGACCTTCGCGCCAAGCGCCTCGATCTCCTTCCGATCCTCGGGCTTCGACGCGTCGATCGCGCCGACCCGCTGGCGCGAGCTCGCGATCATGCTCGACACCGACAGCGCCCGGTCGTTCGGCGTCGCAAAGACCGTCACGCTTGCGGGCCTGATCCGCGCCATCTGCGAAGCGAACACGTCCATGTCGATGTCGGGCGAGGCGAGGATCACCTGACCGAGATGGCCGCCGAGATCCTTGTCTCCCGCGATGGCCGATTGCCGCAGCGCCTCCATGGAGAGCCAGCCGCCCATCGAGTGCGCGAGCACGTGGATCTTGCCGACCCCCGGCGTCTGGCCGAGGTCGTGCAGGAGCGCCTGGAGCGCGTCGCGCGAGGCGGTGGCGCTATCCTTGTCCGATACGTAGCCGAAGAGCTCGCTGCGCGACGGCCAGGTGAACAGCACCGCGACGCCTCCGAAACGCACGTCGGCGACGATCTGGGCGGAGCGCGAGCGCGCCTCGTCGTAGCTCGTGTTGAACCCGTGCACGAAGACGAGGATGTCGCGGTTGACCCCGATGCGCCCTGAGACATGCGAGGCAAGCTCGCCGTGGAACTCTTCGCCGTCGAGCTCGCGCTCGCCCGCCAACACGATGTCGTTCTTGCCGTTCGGAGCGCCCCAGATGGGCGCCTCGATCGAGCCCGCCTTGTGGCCCGGCGGGATGGTCATGGTCGCGAGCGCAAAATGCGCTTCCGCCGCCTGCTGGCGCGCCGCCGCGCCCGTCTCGCCCCTACGCGTAGAGGCGACGAAGACTTGCACCGGGCGGGGCTTCGGCGTGACCGTCGCGGCGGCGAACGGCGAGAGCATCGCGCCGTAGTCGCCGATCTCGTTCATGTCTGGGCCGACGCAGGCGGCAAGCGCCAACGCGGCGCCGACGAGCGCGCCCGCACCCAGAAGGCCGTTCATGCCCAGGCGCGGAGACGCGTTCATGCAAACGACCTTAATCTTTGATTAAGATGAGGTATTCAAGCGGGCGGCGCGCGCCTGCGCCAATCTCGCTGGGGCTGATGCGCCGCCCGTATGGCGAGAATGAGACGCCCTTCGTCGGCCAGGAACCTTGGCCAACGGCGCGGGAACGGGACCGACGTCGAGGCGGCGACGATCCCGGATTCCGGGTCTTGTCGAATCGCGACAAGAGCCAGCACGACAAAGAGCGCGGCCTCGGCGGCAAGGAGACCGAAAGCGGGGAGCTGCGCGACCACGCCATGAACCGCCTCGACGACGGCAAGCTATAGCGGGCGTCCAGCGTCGCTTTACCGGGGCTCGTCGTTCGGGTCCGGGTCGGACTGGAACAACGTGAGCGCGTTCTTGGGCAGAAGTGCAGCGGCGAGAAACCCATTGCGGCGGCAATCGCGAGACATTGCGGCGGCAATAGCGCCCTTCGCGACCGATTCTTTGCGGCGTTCTTTGGAGGGAATTGTTGGCGCGTCGTCTCTTCCATCTCTTACTCAACCGGAATAGATAGCCGGCCATTCCATTGAAATTGGCGCCCCCCGAGGCGCCGGAGACGTTTATGGCCAAGCCGCGCACGTTATACGACAAAATCTGGGACGACCATGTCATCGAGACAAACGGCGGGACGAGCCTCATCTACGTCGATCGGCATCTGATCCACGAGGTGACGAGCCCGCAGGCGTTCGAGGGCCTGCGCATAGCGGGGCGAAAAGTGCGCGCGCCTGAGAAGACGCTCGCCGTCGTCGACCACAATATCCAGACGACCGATCGGAGCGCGGGCATCGCCGATCCCGAGAGCCGCCAGCAGGTCGAGACGCTCGCCGCCAACGCGCGCGAATTCGGCATCGAATATTACGACGAATTCGACCGCCGGCAGGGCATCGTCCACATCATCGGACCGGAGCAGGGCTTCACGCTGCCGGGCGCGACCATCGTCTGCGGCGACAGCCACACCTCCACCCACGGCGCCTTCGGGGCGCTCGCGCATGGCGTCGGCACGTCCGAGGTCGAGCATGTGCTCGCAACGCAAACGCTCATCCAGACCAAGGCCAAGAACATGCGGGTGCGCGTCGACGGCGCGCTGCCCGAAGGGGTGACGGCCAAGGACGTCATCCTCGCCATCATCGGCGAGATCGGCACGGCGGGCGGCACCGGCCATGTCATCGAATATTGCGGCTCGGCGATCGAGGCGCTCTCGATGGAAGGCCGCATGACCGTGTGCAACATGTCGATCGAGGGCGGCGCGCGGGCCGGCATGATCGCGCCGGACGAGACGACCTATGACTATCTGAAGGACCGGCCGAAGGCGCCGAAGGGCGCGCTCTGGGATCAGGCCCGGCGCCACTGGGACACGCTGCGCACGGACGAAGGCGCGCATTTCGATTCCGAGATCAAGCTCAACGCGGCGGATTTGCCGCCGATCGTCACCTGGGGCACGAGCCCGCAGGACGTCGCCTCCGTTCTCGGCTATGTGCCGCGCGTCTCCGACGGCCAGACCGACCAGAAGCGCGCCTCGATCCAACGCGCCCTCGATTACATGGGGCTCAAGGGCGGCGAGAGGATCGCGGACATCGAGATCGACCGCGTCTTCATCGGCTCGTGCACCAACGGCCGCATCGAGGACTTGCGCGCCGCCGCGAAGATCGCCGCGGGGCGAAGCGTGAGCGCGCGGGTGAACGCCATGGTCGTGCCGGGTTCGGGCCTCGTCAAGGCGCAGGCGGAGGCCGAGGGGCTCGACAAAGTCTTCCTCGCCGCCGGCTTCGAGTGGCGCGAGCCCGGGTGCTCGATGTGCCTGGCCATGAACCCCGACAAGCTCGCGCCGCATGAGCGCTGCGCCTCGACCTCGAACCGCAATTTCGAGGGCCGGCAGGGCTACAAGGGGCGCACTCATCTCGTCTCGCCCGCCATGGCCGCGGCGGCGGCGATCGCCGGACGGTTTGTGGACGTGCGGGAGTGGCGATGAGTGTCATGCGAGTGAAGCGAGCGATCCAGCAGACGTTAAACACCCTACGGTCCGGATTGCTTCGTTGCGTCGCTCCTTGCGATGATCCTGCGGGCGAAACCGGGAGAAACATCGTGATTTAGATCTAATTGCGGCTAACGGGAGGGCTTGAAATTGAGCTGGGAAAACGCTTCGTACACCGATCCGAAGCGCACAATTGCGCTTCTCAATGAATTGGAGGAACTTGGATTCGACAACTCAGCGTTTCAGCAATTGCATCGAAAAAAGGGAGAAACTATAGATGGGCACCGTAAATACTGCAGAGACCATACAACCTTTGATAATAGCAGCCAAAATCCAAAAGTTCAACATCGACTGAATCTGGTTTTAGACTGTTGGAAGAGATACCATCGACCCGATTCCTCTGTCTTTACATACTTGGCGGGGGCGGCGGCGAAACTTATCCCGGACTAACAGCGGCATGAAAGCCGGCGCGCTCCTCGTCGACGAAAATGAGATCGTCGAGAATTTCGTGCGCGCCTCCGGACCCGGCGGGCAGAACGTCAACAAGGTGGCGAGCGCCGTCGAACTGCGCTTCGACGCGCGCCGGTCGCCGAGCCTGCCGGACGATACGGCGGCGCGGCTCATCAAGCTCGCGGGGGCGCGGACGACTCAGGACGGCGTCGTCGTCATCTTCGCCCAGAGGCATGCGCGAGCCAGGCGCTGAACCGGCAGGACGCGCGCGCCCGCCTCGCGGCGCTCATCCTGAAGGCGCAGGAGCGTGAGACGCCGCGCGGCCGACCCGCCCGACGCTCGCTTTGCGCGTGCGCCGGCTCGAGGAGAAGCGGCGGCCAAGCCCGCGTAAGCGATGTAAGCGCGAAAGCCCAAATCGATCGCCCGGCGACATTGGTCGATGGCCGCGTCAAAACGGCCAAGGCCCAGTTCGGCGTCGCCTGTCGAAAGCGGCAAGTTCGCGCAAAAAATCTTCGTGCTGATTGCCGAGCCCATAAGCGCCCAGAGAAGGCCAAGAGTCGGGCGGCGGTGACACCATGGCGGCCCAGCGCGCCTCTGCCGCTCGTAGGAGCGGGATCATGCGCCACGCCGCTTCATCCACCTCGTCGGGAGGAGGGTCCGCGGCCCGCGGACTAACGGCGATGGGAGGACGGTCTACTGGCGGTGTGTCGATTTTTTTGCCGGTGTGGAGGTATGGCCGCGCCAGCGGCGAGCTTATGCTCACGCACTTGTCAAGGTGAACGCGATAAAGTTGGCCGTGAGGACAACGCCACGCGAGCGCGGGCGAGGCGGCGATGAGCGCCGCAATGGTCAACGCCGGCCTCATGAGCGAAAGCCGAATCCCAATTCGAAACGCGACAGCTCATGCCTAGGCCTTCCTTACGGTTGTTGCAACGGTGCGCGCCTTGCTCGCTGCGCCGCTCGTCGCCTAGCGGGGAGCCGTTGGCTGTTCTTCGAGCCGAATTTTGCGCGGCGAGGCGCTCCTGGATCGCTTCGCTGCGCTCGCGATGACGGCGTAGCGGTGGTAGGAGCGTAAGCCATGAAAGTCGGCGCGCTCCTTATCGACGAACGCGAGATCGTCGAAAGTTTCGTGCGCGCCTCCGGCCCCGGCGGACAGAACGTCAACAAGGTGGCGAGCGCGGTCGAACTGCGCTTCGACGCGCGCCGTAGCCCAAGCCTGCCGGACGCCGTCGCGGCGCGGCTCATCAAGCTTGCGGGTTCGCGGGCGACGCAGGACGGCGTCGTTGTCATCTTCGCGCAGAAGTTCGCGAGCCAGGCGCTGAACCGGCAGGACGCGCGCGCCCGCCTCGCCGCGCTGATCCTGAAGGCGCAGGAGCGTGAGACGCCGCGCCGGCCGACGAAGCCGACCCACGCCTCGAAAGTGCGCCGCCTCGACGAAAAGAGCCGGCGCGGCGAGATCAAGGCGTTGCGAGGCCGAGCGCGGCCGGATTGAATTCGGCCATGAAAATCGCCGTGCTTGCTTTTGGCTCTCGTGGCGACGTCCAGCCGGCGGTCGCGCTCGCCGCCGCCTTGGCCTCGCACGGCCATGCGACGAGCCTCGTTGCGCCAAGGAATTTCACCGCGCTCGCCAGCGGACGCGGCGTCGAGTTCCGCCCGATGCCGATTGATATGGTCGAGGAGCTTCACGCGCCCGAGAGCGAGGCGCTTTTCTCAGGCGGCGGCAACCCGATCGCTCTCCTGCGCTGGTCGATTCAGACCGTACGCAAGGCCGGCGGCGGAATCGCGTCCGCGGTTCTGGATGGGGCGAAAGGCGCCGACCTCATCGTCGCGACCGCGCTCATGGACCCGTTCGGCGCCCTGCTCGCGAAGCGGCTTGAGGTTCCATGCGCCCACGCGTGGTGGGCCCCGGCGCTGGCGGCCCGCGACTTTCTGTTCGCGGCCAGTGAGACCGCCCCGTGGCGATTGCCCAGCTGGGCGAACCGCGCCCTCTTCCTCGCATTGGAGCAGGCGATGTGGCTAGCGATGCGTCCGGCGTATCGCCCCGCTTGCGAGGTCTGCGGGATGGCGCCGCCGCCTTTTGAGCCTCCGCTCAGGCGCGCGGTGGCGCGCGGCGAAACGCTGCTCCTCGCCTATAGCGAGGCCCTGCTTCCGCGCAGCCGCGAGTGGCCGGCGAATGTCGAGGCGACCGGCTGGTGGTTTCTCGACGACGGCGCAAATTGGATGCCGCCGCCGGGGCTCGAGCGGTTTCTCGCCGAGGGCCCGACGCCGATCTATGTCGGCTTCGGCAGCATGGCGCTCGTCGACCGCGACGCGACGATCGACGTGGTCCTGCGCGCCCTCGCGCAGGCAGGCGTTCGCGCGGTCGTCAGCGCCGGCTGGGGCGGTTTCACCCGCGGCGACCTGCCGGCCTCGGTCTTCGCGCTCGACGAGGCGCCGCACGACTGGCTTTTTCCGCGCATGGCGGCGATCGTCCATCACGGAGGCGCCGGGACGACCGGCGCGGCGCTGAGAGCCGGCAAGCCGTCCGTCGTCACCCCATTCATCACGGACCAGCATGCCTGGGCGCGCCTGCTCGCCGCGCGCGGGCTCGCCCCGGCGCCGCTGCCACACCGCTCCCTGACCGCCGATGCGCTGGCCGCTGCGATCAAGACGGCGCTTGGCGACGGCGCCATGCGCGAGCGCGCCGAGGCAATCGGCGTGACGGTGCGCGCCGAAAACGGGCTTGTCCGAGCGCTCGCCGCGATAGAGCGGACGGCGGGACAATAGCGCGGCCGGTTCTTAAGACGCCGCGCCGGGGACTGAGGCTCATGGCCGCCTCACTTGGAGCGGGCGCGCCGTTCCGACAGCACGACAACTTCCGCAGGCGCCTCGGGCGCATCGCTCGCGGCAAGTTCCGCCGGATCGTGTGAACAGACGAGCCTGACCTCGCGGCCGAAGTTTTGTTTGAGCTCCCTGAGCCGCTTCTGGTTGGCGAGCCGCGCCTTGTTGTCGAAGGCGACGCGCGATTCGAACCAGGTGAGCCCGGCAGGCGCGCCGGCGCCGGCAACCTCCGCGTGATGGAAATAGGCGTCGCCGCAATGGAGGAGCCAGCCGCGGTCGCTCGCAACCGCGACGCCGCAGTGCCCGCGCGAGTGGCCCGGCAGGGGGATGAGGAGGATCTCGTCGCGGGTCCCCGGCAGCGTCCGCACGCAGGAGAACCCGAACCAGGTCTCGCCCGGCTCCTCGACCGGCGCCCAATTGGCGACGCCCGAAAGCTGCGCCGCCCGATAGCGGAAGCGTTCTCGAAAACTGGGATTCAGGGCCGCTTGCAGCTCAAGCGCGAAGACATGCACGCTCGCTTCCGGGAAGTCGACGATGCCGCCCGCGTGGTCGAGGTCGAGGTGGGTCGGCACGATGTGGCGCACGTCGGACACGCGGAACCCGAGGTCGGCGACCTGCCTTAAGGCCGTTTCTGCCATTTCGAGCCGCGGCCGAGTCACCGCGCGGAAAAGGAAACCCAGTCGGGACGGGTCGGAGACGTCGTCGACGCCGAGCCCGCTGTCGACGAGGATGAGCCCGTCTTCTCCTTCGATGAGCAGGCAATGGCAGCACATGCGCGCGGGCGACCAGATCGGCCCCGATCCGCCGAACAGCCGCCCGCCGAAGGGACACAGCGAGCCGCAATTGAGACTATGGATGCGCATGTTCACATTTGCTTAGCGCGTCTTCGCGGGCGGCGGTAGGGGAGCGTCGCCTCTCTTTTAGGCCGGGTCGATCGGCGTCTTCGCGGGCAGGCGGCTCTCGATCGCCTCGGCGGCGTCAAGACATTCGTCGTCCCGCATGCGCCGCCCGGTCAAAAGGACGCCGACGGGTAGGCCGGTCTCACCGTCGAAAGCGGCCGGCACGCAGACGGAAGGCAAGCCGAAGAGGTTGGCCGGTTGCACCGGCCGAAACATCTGCGCCGTCGCCGCCACATTCTCCGGCGAGGCGACGTCGAAGCCAACTTGGAATGGCAGTTGCGTCCAGACCGGCGATAACACGAGCGGATAGTCGGCCATGAACTGCGACCAGGCGCGGGCGAGCGCGGCGCGCGCGATGAACACATTCGACATGGCGGCGGCGTCCAGCGGCGGCAGGCCCGCCGCCGCGACCTTGAAGAAGAACGCGCCGTCCTTGCCCATGAGCTGCTCGATGAGAGCCTGGATGGACCGGAAGTCGCCGATGAGAAACTGTCCGTACACCGGCGCGATCTCCTCGTAGCGCGGCGGGACGATCTCCACGACCTCGTAGCCGGCGTCGTGAAGCGCCACGCCGGCGTTCCGAACCGCCTTCGCGACCGCAGGGTCGGTCGGACCCGGGGGCGGCTCCGCGACCATGGCGACGCGCGGCTTCGCGCCTCTTGACGGCTGTTCGGGCGGCGGGTCGAGCGACCACGGGTCGCGCGGATGCGCTCCCTCGATGATCCGGAGCGCAAGGCGCACGTCCGCCACCCGACGCGCCATTGGCCCGTCGGTATTCATCAGCTGCACGGCCAACAGGGTATCCTCGCGGGGGACGAGCCCGGCCTTCGGCACGCGCCCTTGGGTGGGGCGGATGGAGGCGATTCCGCAGGCATTGGCGGGGTTGCGCAGCGAACCGCCGATGTCGTTGCCGAGCCCGAGCGGCGACATGCCGGTCGCCAGCGCAACGGCCTCGCCGCCGCTCGATCCGCCGCAGGTGCGGCCCGCGTTCCAGGGATTGCGAGTGAGGCCGTGCAGTGAGCTATCGGTGTGCACCCGCAGGCCCATGTCGGGCAGGTTGGTGCGCCCGATCGGGATTGCGCCGGCCGCCCGCATGCGCTCGACGATCGGCGCGTCCATCGGCACGACCGCCTGCGCCAACGCCGGGACGCCCCAGGTCGTCGGCAAGCCCGCCATGTCGATGTTCTCCTTGATCGTGAAGGGAACGCCGTGCAGCGGCCCGAGCGTCTCGCCCGCGGCGACCCTTCGGTCGACCTCGGCGGCGTCGCGGCGCGCCTCTTCCCCCAGGATCCTGACGACGGCGTTGACGCGGGAATTGACCGCTTCGATGCGCTGCAAATGCGCCTCGACCACCTCGGCGGAGGAGAACGCCTTGCGCGCGATCCCGGCCGCGAGCTCGCTCGCCGAACGCGTCCAAAGCCCCGACATGAGACGTCCCTCCGATCGCCAGCCGAGGCGGGCTTAGGCTGTCCACGCTAGTAGAGTTTCACGCGCCTGGCCAGCGGGAAGGCAGGCGCGCGGGTTCCCGGGCGAGAACATGCTGTCTTTGCTGAATCACATATTTGTCAGTTATTTGAGCCATAAACCTTGAAGCCGGAAAGGAACATCGCAATACCGGGCGGGTTTGTTAATCGGTTGCTGCTCTGATCCAGACGCGCTCCGTGTCCATGGATGGTCTCTCCCCGTTTCGGAGCCCTCAACGACCACCTTTGGCGCTCGATGCTGTTTGGGCCGGGCCGTCCATCATCACTTGGTTACAACGTCCTCCCGAGAATGCCCACGGATTTGGAGACCGTGAGAGCCAGCACGTGCAGTTTTGGGCGATTATGCACTTGACTGAACGGCGGTACCATGATACCGCTATCGTCGTCGCTCCCGCCAAAGGGGCGGCTGGCGCGCCCGAACTAAATCCATCCCTTTCGCCGGCAGATGGCTTCGGCTCGATTGATGACATCCTCAACGAGGTGGGCCATGTTGTTGAGCGCGCTAATCGCAGGTTGGCCGCGCAGAACATCGATGTCCTCAATCGCTACCTCAAAGGCGAGGTGGCCGCGTATATTGGAATTTACGACGGGCGGAGTGAAGGCCAATACCATCTCGTTTTCCGCCGCTTTCCAGCCGAGACCGTAGTTTCGGAAATTGCGAACATGGGTGTTCCCAATGGAATGTTGAACATCGAGGTAGATGGTGGGCTGTAGCAGACCCGATTTCAAGTGGAATGACGGAGAAGTGTTTATTGGCATTAGCAATTTTGTTGACAGCCCAAAGGGTATTGTTCCCTCCCTCGTATCCTTTGAACTCCAAAAACAACGAACTGATTTCAGGCGGCAAATCCTTACACTGGCCGGCTGCACTTTTCGCGAAATTTTCTTCAGTGTCGCAAAAAGGGAATTTGATGCACTTCGTACGCCGGCCGCTGACTATAGCGGCGGCGTACCCACACTGATCGAGAGCCGCGCGAAGATTGTTGGTGGCATCGAAGAGAATGCAGGAGAGCGTCTCAGGAACCTTGAGCTCAAAGCGGATTTTGTGGATATGCTCGAACGGATTAGAATCTTTATCGATCACGTAGGACCACGGGTTACCTTCCTTAAACCCATCGACAGTCCGTTTGAAATCTCTGATGTGATGATGTGCTCGCGCGAGAGTTAGGCGAGGGCTATTGAAGGCATTCGGCATGGAGCGCAAACCGGATTCGACGA
>DATJXI010000432.1:0-2409 GCA_035500275.1 Roseiarcus sp.
AAAGCTCCACAGGTGGCGGGCGAAGCCGCCCTTCTCCTGAAGGTCGAGGTAGATGCGGGCCAGCGCCGCCGTCGCCTCGATCTTGGCCCGGTTGCGCACGATGCCGGAATCCTGCATGAGCGCCGCCTTCTTCGCCGCGTCCCAGCGCGTGATTTTTTCGGGCTCGAACCCGTCGAAGGCGGCGCGGAAGGCGGGACGCTTGCGCAGGATCGTGATCCAGGACAAGCCGGCCTGGAAGGCGTCGAGCGCGAGCTTCTCGAATAGCGCCCGGTCGTCGTATTCGGGCACGCCCCATTCCTCGTCGTGATAAGCGACGTAGAGCGGGTCTGAGCCCGGCCAGGGACAGCGCTTGAGCCCATCGGCGTGGGCGACCGCCGTCCTGATCGGCGCGGGCTTGTCCTCGTCCGGCATCAAACCAGGGTCTCCTGCGCGAGCGCCCGGATCGGCGCGGCGACCGGCGCCTGCACGCTCGCGTCGTCATTGGCGTAGTGGTTCACGGCTGGCCCGATCTCGACGAGTTCCAGCGCCTCTTCCGGCGCGGGCTTCAAGAGCGCGACCGATTTCGCGGCGTCAACCCCGTCCGCGTCCAGCCAGGGCGCGAAGCTCTCGCGCGCGAGGATCGCCGGCATCCGGTCGTGCAATAGACCGACAAGCTCGTTGGCCGGAGTAGTCACGATGCAGGCCGTGTCGATTTCGCCGCCGGTCGGATCGCTCCAGGTCTCGTAGAGCCCGGCGAAGCCCATCGGCTCGCCGCCGATCCGCCGGATGAGATAGGGACGCTTCGCCGCGCTCCGCCCGCCGCCGTCCTTGCGCCACTCGTAGAACGCGTCGGCGATGACGATGCAACGCCTGCGTATGAGCGCGGCGCGGAAGCTCGCCTTGTCCGCGATGGCTTCGACTCGGGCGTTGATGAGAAGCGGAAACTGCTTCGGGTCCTTGACGAAGCCCGGCAGAAAGCCCCAGCGCATGAGCCGGAAGCGTCGGGTCACGCCCTGGCTCAAAGGCTCGGCGACCACAACCGGGATCGGCTGGGTCGGCGCGATGTTGAAGCGGGGCGGGAAATTCGGCGTGTCCGAATAGGCGAAATACGACCGCACCGCCTCCGGCGGCAGTGTGATCGCATATCGTCCGCACATGGCGCGCTCCCGTTGGGGCGAAGTCGGTCCGGCTAACCCGGCCGACCCCACAGGTGGAATTAAGGGCTCCGATTAACCGTTTCGAAGGACTCGCGTCGCCTTCCGCGGCAAGAGGTCCTACACTGAGAGCAATGTCGATCGCCATGCAAATCTTGCCGGAAGGCGGAGGCGCCGAGGACGCGCTTGAGGCGGCGATGAACTACGTCGGAGAGGCCTTCGCCCTCGGCGTGCTCGACGGCATTGCTCCAGAAGCGCTGGCCGAGGCCGCGCTTTGCGCCGCCATGTGCGAGCTCGTCGCGGTTCGCGGCGAGGATCACGCCGCCGGCGTCGCCTCGCGCCTTGCGGAGCGCGCGGCGGCGGGCGAATTTTCCGTTTCGCGCCGGCAGTAGGCGGCTCTCCGCGACGAATTGACCGGACCCGCCCGACGGCCCGATAACCGCCATCTAACGCCGCTTGAAGCGACCGGGTCGAGGAGAGAGCTCATGCCGTTTCGCGCCATCCGAGCCGACAAGACCGAAGCTGGACAGGACGTCCGCTTCGTCGAGATGGAAGAATCGGAGCTCATGGAAGGCGACGTCACGGTCCGCGTCACCCATTCCACGGTCAATTACAAGGACGGGCTCGCGCTCTCGGGCAAGTCGGCGATCATCCGGCGGTTCCCGATGGTGCTCGGCATCGACCTCGCCGGGATGGTTGAGACCTCCGCTCGGCCGGACTTCAAGCCCGGCGACGAGGTCATCGTGACCGGCTACGGCCTCAGCGAGACTCATTTCGGCGGCTACGCCGGCAAGGCGCGCGTGAAAGGCGACTGGCTGGTCAGGTTGCCTGAAGGATTGGGCCGCGCCGAGGCCATGGCGATCGGAACCGCGGGCTTCACGGCGATGCTCTCGGTCCTCGCGCTCGAGCGGCGCGGCCTTAACCCCGCCGCGGGGCCGGCGCTAGTGACGGGCGCGGCCGGCGGCGTCGGCTCGACGGCGATCTCGCTGCTCGCCGCCAAGGGTTGGACCGTCATCGCCTCGACCGGCCGCGCAAACGAGGCCGACTATCTCAAGGGCCTCGGCGCCTCCGAGATCATCGATCGCGCTTCGCTCTCGGCGCCCGGCAAGCCGCTGGCTAAGGAGCGCTGGGCGGCCGCGGTCGACTGCGTCGGCTCGACGACCCTCGCCAACGTCCTGTCCCAGACCCGCTATGGCGGCGCCGTCTCGGCATGCGGGCTTGCGGGCGGGATGGATCTGCCGGCGACGGTCGCGCCATTCATCCTGCGCGGCGTGTC
>DATJXI010000433.1:0-25796 GCA_035500275.1 Roseiarcus sp.
CGTAGCCCTCGTCGAAAGACGGCATGAGCAGCGCGCGCGAACCGCGCAGAAGCTCAACCAGGTCCGCGGAAGCGAGACCCCGAAGTTCCAGCACATGGTCGCGGAGCGCCGGGCTGCGATCGAGCATGTCGGCAACCTGTTCGTTTTCCCATCCGCGCACCCCAACCAGCGCCAGTCGAGGAGCGTTCGAGTCCGCCCTGACGAGCGCCCGCCAGAGGTGCAGCAACAAGAGATGGTTCTTGCGCGGTTCGATCGTGCCAAGCATGACAAAATATGGATGTCCCGGTGGCGTCTTCGTCGGTGTTGCTCTGCCCTGCCCCTCGAGCGGCGACGGAAACGCATGCCGCCAAATCGGCCGCGGGCGCCCGCCGCGCGCTTGAAGTTCCCTTTCGAGCCTGGATTGTATAGCCGCCGTCGAGACGATGAACGCGTTTGCATAGAGAAAGGCGGTGTTCATGCGCCGCTGGAAGATGGCGAAATTCGAACGAGAAAAGAATTCCGGATAGTCGAGGGGAAGAAGGTCGTGGATCATGAAGACGCAGCACAGGTCAGGCCTCGACTTCAGCCAGCGAAAAAACATCGGGTGCTCGAACAGGTGCTGAGCGACATTAAGGTAAATCGCCCCTTCCGGCACGGAAAGCGACCGGTTGTTAAGCAGCCGACCCTTTGCCAGGCGGAGCCTGCGTCTCCACCGCGACCGGACGCCGCTCGGCGACAGCGAAGCCGGCTTGGCGCGACGATTTCCGGGCTGCGACGCAAGCCATTCACGGACCTCGGCGAAATGCGTTTCGCGTCCGGCTTCGTCTTTGGCCCATAACGACGCGGCGAAGGAAACCGCGTTCCGCGCCTCATCGGGCGAGTAGAGATGCGGCCGCGTGAGGCCGTAGTGAAGTCCAGCCGCCATTCGGCCTCTCGCAGCGAAATAGGTTGCGTAAGCAAGATCGATCCTGTCGATCCCGCTCGTGGCCACCTTGGGCAGTCGCGAGACCAGGTGAGTGAGGTCGAAGACGATCGGCCTCAGGCGCGTCGGCAGCGTCGCCATTGGGGCGAGGCGTCAGATTGCGTCGGAAACGCTGCTCACGGCCGGCGTCGGCGAGATCCGCATGGACGTCGATCCGCGGCCCGTGACGTGAGTCGGCTCGACGCCGAGCCTCGCATAAAGTTTCGCGATCCGGTCCTGGTACATCTCAGGCCCAAAGAACGCCACTCTTTTCTTTCCCCGAAGCGCGAGCTCCTGGCGAAGCCCGTCGTCGTGGTCGAAGGCGCGTATCGCCCGGGTCAAGGCGTCGACGTCCGTCGGGTCGACGAGGACTGCAGCGCCGCCGCTGACTTCCGGAAGAGCGGCTGCCGTAGATGTCACTACCGGCGTCCCCAAGGCCATGGATTCCAGTACGGGGAGCCCAAACCCTTCGTAGAGAGAGGGAAAAAGCACGCCACGCGCGCCTTTCACAAGGGTCATGAGCTGGGAGAACGGCAGATAAGTAATCCGGCGCACCTTTCGGCTGGGCACGATCCGATCCGCTTCTTGCTTGTAATAAATGAACCGGTCGTCCTGCATCTTCTCGACGTCCTCATCGTACTGCCAGCCCAAGGCGCCGACGACGATAAGAGGAAAGGCGCTGCCGGACGCGGCGTAAGCGTCGATCAGACGCGAAACGTTCTTCTTGGGCTCGATCGCCCCGAAGAACATGTAGTAGCTCCTGAAATCCAGCCCAAAGGACTTGCCGACCTCGTTAGCGACCACATCGTCGGTCTTTTCCAGAAGCGCCTGAGGAAGATGCACGCTTTGGTAGGTGTTGGTGATGCGGCTCCCCTCGACGCCAACGAATCGCATGATGTCCTCGCGCGAAAACTCGGACACCGTCACGATATGGTCCGCCTTTCGACAAAGGTGGCGCAGAACCTCGAGAAAAAGCTTCTTATTGTCCAAGGTCGTCTCAGGCAGGCGCAACGGGACGATATCATGTATCGTGTATATGTTTGGGCACCCACGCGTCCTTAAGGGAGTGGGGAAAGTGAGATGAAAGAGGGACGGCGGGCTTGAAAACTTGACTTCGGCCCGCGCGCGGTAGGTCTTGAAATGGGAGACGCCCATCTCGAAGACGCTTGGAGCGACGTGCACCCTTTGGAACCCGTCCAGTTTCGCGGCGGAGGGACCGAACACCGCTCCGACGCGTACGAATTCGGAAGCCTTCATTCCGAATGGCTTGCCCATGAAACTCGCCAGCGCGCGTTCAGCCCGCAGCTTCAGCGAGGGCTTGAGCGCAGTCAGCGCGTCGAACAGCGTCACCTCGCTCAGTTGAGGATCCTTCTTGTCGACCGAGGCATTCCCGCCGATAAGCAGTTCCGGGCGGAAGCCGAGGCTCGCCGCCGTCGCAGCCAGAGCCCGCGCGTAGGTGCCGATCCCCGTAGCGTGCCGGAGCGTCACATTGTGTCCGTCATAGACAACATTTCCAGCCATGTCTTTCACGCCGATTTCTCTTAAGGAACGCCTCGAGGCTCGGGACCTTGCGGCCTCACGTCTCTGCGATCTGGGCGTGCTCCCTCACGCCTGTTCGCAACAGCCAGGCGATCATGACCGCCACGCTGTTCAAGGCGAGGACGACGAAAAACGTCCACAGGCTCGCGGGCATGGTCGGATAGTCCGGGAAGTTGGGATTGACAACGCGCTCCAAGAAGAGCTGCTGGCGTCGAGCTTCCGTCCTGGCGGCGTCCAACGCATCGAGCGACCGGTTGAGCGCCGACTTCGCGAAATCGCGCTCCATCGTTAGCCGTTCATAGGCCGCGAGCTTGTCCGCCAGCCCGGTCGAGTCGCTCTTGATCTTGCTCCGTTCCGTCTCAATCTGATTTTCCAGCGCGGCCGCGCGTTGGCGCAACGTCTGAAGTCCGGGATCGTTCGGCGATCCTCTTTCTTTCTCCGCGGCCAGCGACTGCGTCTCAGCCAAATCCGACCCAAGCCGCCCGATGAGTTCGCTGAGGATCACGGAGCTCTTGGCGGGGTCGATCATCATCTGGCGGTTCCGAAAAGACGTCATCTGAACCATTGCATCGGATAGACGCGCTTCCGACCGCCTCACCTCCCCCTCGGCCACGCGAACCGCGTCGCTGCGGATTCGCTCATTCAGTTCGTTAACCTTCTCCTCCGCAATATCGAGGAGCTTGGAGGCCATTGCATAGGCCTCCTCAGGACGAAACGCCTGCACCGAGAGCGTCGTGATCCCGGTCGTGTCGTTGTATGAAACGTCGATGAAGTTCTCAATGTATTTGTAGAATTCTTCCCTGGTGCCACCATACAAGAACGACGGATAGGCCATCAGGAAATCCCGCCCCGACCGCGAAAAGAACTTGCCGAGCGGAAGCTCCTTGCCGAGGCTTTCGACCGCTTCGCGCGACTTCAGAAAGTCCTGGACAGAAAAGACGTCGTCGTCCGAACGAGAAAAACCGACCATCTGCAACAGCGCTCCGAAGCCTCCCGCTCCGGTGGGCTTTGCGGCCGTCCGCACCACGAAGCTCGCAACGGATACGAACCGATCGCTGGCGAAGCCGAGCAGATAGACCCCCGCAAAGATCGCCGGCAGGAACGCAAGAAGTAAGAAAGCAAATGTCTTCCATTGCGCTTGCCTTTGAAGCCGCAGCGCAGCCAAACCCGCTGGCTTACGCAACGCTAGAGCGCTCTGTCCGAGGAGTGACAAGAAACCAGCGGCGTCGCGGGACGGAATCGCTTCAATCCGTACTGTGTGCTTTCCTTCGGTATTGAGCATTTCGGTAGGCTACCACCAGGATCACAATTCTGCCATAGCCACCTTACCCTACGTCTTCCGATGCTGCGATCCTTCTGCTATTAGGCTCACGAGGAGCGGGCGAGCAACCAATCGGTGGGACAGAATCAGCGCATAGTGACGGCTCAACGGATCGAACTCGTGCGGATTGGCGCAGGGATCGATTCGTTCCGAGGAGTCCAGAATGGCGGCTGGGTCGCCCGCCTGCTGCATGCCGTTCACGCAAACGCGCTCTTTCTGTTGCTCGTCGCGGCGCCGACGATTGCGAGCGGGATCTATCTCCTCGGCGTCGCGGCCGACAGATATGAATCTGAAGTAGAGTTTGTCGTTCGCAGTTTCGTCACCAACGTCTCAAACCAGCTCAACAGTCTCGTGCAGGGCTCGTCCATCGTTCGGTCCTCGGACGACGCCTACATCGTCAAAGGGTTCATCGAATCCCGCGATGCGATGCAATACCTTGTTGATCATGCTGGGCTTATGGAGGCGTTCGGGCGTCCCGAGGCGGATATTCTCTGGCGTTATCCGCCGTTCATGCTTCGAGCCACCTCCGAGCGGCTTTATAAACACTATCTGAGATTCGTTTCGGTAGAATACGAGCGGAGCACGGGCGTCGCGACTCTGAAAGTCCAGGCGTTCCGTCCGGACGACGCGCGACGCCTGGCCGCCGCCCTCATCGAGCGGTCCGAAGCGCTCATCAACAGCCTCGGCCAACGCTCCGGCGAAGACGCGGTCGAGTCTGCGCGGCAGGAAGTCAAGACCGCGGAAAAACGCGCGCACGAGGCTCTCGACGCCGTAACCGAGTTCCGCAACCGCATGCGCATGATCGATCCGTCGCAGGCGACGGTGGCCACTTTCAACACAATCGCGTCGCTTTCGCTGACCACCGCGGAGACGAATGCGACGCTGAACAAGATCGAGAAAGAGACGCCCGGCGGTCCGCAGGTCGCCGCGCTCAAGCGCAAGATGGAAGCGTTGCAAGACCAGATCGGTGTAGAGCGCAAGAAACTGGCGGGGGGCAACGACTCGCTGGCGCCCCAGGTGGCGGAATACGAAGAGCTTGTTCTCAACCAAACCTTTGGCGAGCAGACTTTCATCTCCGCCCTGGCCACACTCGAGAGCGCGCGTGTGGACGCGCGCAGGCAACGCGTGTTCGTTGAACCGATCACGACCGCGAACCTTCCCGATTATCCAACCTACCCCTATCGACTCACCTGGACGGCAGCCATATTCGCCGTTTCCTTCATGATCTGGCGCGTCGTCCGGACGTTCGTCGTCGACACGCTTACGCACTCGCGCGGATAAGATGTCGGCGGCTGACGCGCTCTCGGCCGTCCACGAGCCAAACGCTCAAGTCGATGCGGCAGCCGGCCTTGTTCCTCGCCGCACGATAGACGCCGTCGACATTGTCAAAGACTACCATGTCGAGGGCGGAGGCGTGCGGCGAGTTCTGGATGGGATTTCCTTTAGCGTCACAATGGGAGAGCGACTCGCCCTGCTCGGGCGGAACGGGGCGGGCAAGTCGACTCTGATCAAGATTTTATCTGGCATGCAAAGACCCACGGCTGGTCATGTTCGCCGAGGCTTGCAGATGTCCTGGCCTCTCGCTTTCAGTGGCGGCTTCGAGGGCGAACTCACCGGCTCGGACAATATCCGGTTCATCGCGCGCCTCTACAATGCTCCGATGAGGGAGACGTTCGAGTACGTGGCCGACTTCACAGAACTCGGTTCTCAGCTCAATCTTCAGATGAAGTATTACTCAAGCGGCATGCGGATGCGGCTCGCCTTCGCGCTTTCGCTCGCGATTCAGTTCGAGTGTCTCTTAATCGACGAGGTGATTGTGGTTGGGGACCGACGCTTCCAGCAGAAATGCCATGATGAAATCTTCCAGAACAGGAAGAACTGCGCCATGATTGTCGCCATTCACAGCATCGATTTCGTCAAAGAGTACTGCCAGAAAGCGCTTATTCTAAAAGACGGCCGTGGCCGGGTTTTTGACGATATCGGCCTGGCGGAAGCCATCTACACAACCCTTTAGAATGGTCCTGCCCGATCGAGATGGCTTTTCATGAGCTCCTTTGGCGCAATCGCACCCACAAAAACCGGGAGCTTCTGGACCGGATTGAAGGTCCAGGGTCGCGTGCTCTACGCGCTCATGGTGCGCGAGCTCATGATGCGGTATGGCCGCAACAACATCGGATTTCTCTGGCTTGTGCTGGAGCCGATGATCCTTTGCGCTGGCGTTATTGGTTTGCGATGGTTGATCCAGACGCATCAGGAGCATGGCGTCCCGCTGGTCGCGTTGATCCTCTCAGGCTACATGCCGTTGACCCTGTGGCGGCACCTGACAAACAAGTGTGTGTTCCTTCTGAGACGAAACGTTGGCATGTTGTTTCACCGCCAGGTGACAATCCTCGACACGTTTGTGATGAGCATGTGCCTGGAGTTCATCGGCTGCACACTCGCATTCATTGTGAACTATGCGGCGTTGATCTTTATGGGCGCCATCGATCCTGTCAAAGACTACGGAATGGTCGTTTGCGGGTGGTGCACGATGGCCACGCTCGCGACGGGCGTCGGAGCTGCAATCGCAGTGTTGACCGAGCTATACGAGGTTTCCGAACGCTTCATTCAGCCGTTGCAATATCTGATACTGCCCCTCAGCGGTTTCCTGTTCATGGTCGACTGGTTGCCGGACGTTGGGCAGCGGCTCGTGTGGTACATGCCGATCATCCACTGCTTCGAAATGATCCGGGCCGGCTTTTTCGGAGACGCTGTGCAAACCCACTATACTCCGGCCTACCCGTTGATCTTCGGCCTCGTACTTCTTGCTATTTACCTACCGATGTTGGAAAAAGTGCGGGACCATGTCCATTACAATTGAAGGAGAATCGGCTGCTCCGAAGCGCGCTTCTCTACTTTCGAAGAACCCGCGGCGTGCGCCGACACAAGACATGGGACGACGCGGTGCAGCGTTTATCTGAGGCGGAACGGCAAAAACTCGACCGGGTGGTGCGGGCGCAGTCCGAAGGACGGCGACCAGCGGCGGAACAGGTCTTACTCGACACAAAAACGGCCGAGCCGGATCGCCGGCTCGATTTCGAGACCCTGCCCGGATATGCTGAGCAGCGTCTGTTGCGCGCAGCTGCGCAGGCAATGGGTCTTCGCGACCCGTATTTCTTGCTCCACGATGGATGCGCCGGCCCGACGACGTCCGTGGACAGCCGCCAGCTCATCAATTTCTCCTCATACGACTATCTGGGGTTGAACCGCAGTCCCGCAGTGAGGAACGCCGCGCACGAGGCGATCGAACGCTACGGCGTGTCCGCCTCGGCAAGCCGTCTTGTTGCTGGGGAGCGTTCGGTCCATCGATCGCTCGAGAGCGCATTGGCGAGTCACTACCAGCGGGAAAGCTGCCTCACTTTCGTCAGCGGTCATGCGGCGAATGTCGCCGCAATCTCGGCCTTGCTCGGCCCGCGGGACCTCGTCCTACATGACGGGCTAGCGCACAACAGCATCGTCCTTGGCGCGACCTTGGCTGGCTGTCAGCGCCGCGCCTTTCCGCATAATGACATCGCTGCTTTGGACGGGATGCTGGGTGCCTTGCGCAATCAGTTCGACCGCGCGCTCATCGTCGCTGAGGGCTTATATAGCATGGACGGCGACGCCTGCGATTTGCCGGCCCTGATCGAGGTCAAGAGGCGTCACAAGGCATGGCTCATGATCGACGACGCTCACGGCCTGGGCGTGCTGGGCGCGCGAGGCAATGGAGTGTTCGAGCATTTCAATATCGACCCCGGTGATGTCGATATCTGGATGGGCACGCTGTCCAAGACGCTCGCCGCCTGCGGCGGGTTCATCGCCGGAAATTCGGCGCTCGTCGAATATCTGAAGGGGGCGGCTGGCGGGTTCGTCTACAGCGTCGCGATGCCGCCCGCCGTGGCGGCCGCGGCGCTTGCGGCGCTCCAGCAGCTGCATGACGAACCCGAGCGGGTGATAAAACTCAGATCCAACGCTCGACGCTTCGCCGAGGCGTCGCGCGCAGCCGGTCTCGACATCGGATTGAGCATAGGAGCCGCGATCGTGCCGGTGATGACCGCAAGCTCGCTTCGCGCGGTCACCCTTAGCCAGCGGCTCTTTGATCGCGGCGTCAACGTCCAGCCTATCATCCATCCTGCGATCCCGGAGCGGCTTGCCCGACTGAGGTTCTTTCTCAGCAGCGAGCACGACGAGGAGCAAATTGAAACCGCCGTCAGGATCGTCGCGGATGAGCTTCGCGGCGCCGCGTCCCACAAGCTGGCGGCGGCGGCCGGCCCGACGAACTGATGAATCCTGTAAAAGTCGTTCCTGTCGGGGACCGCGCCGGCATCGAGTCATTCATCTCTGCGGCGCGACGCGCGCAGGCCTGCAATCCTCGCTGGGTTGAACCGATCCACGACGAAATCCGGATGACCTTCAATCCGAGGCGCGCCCCCTTCATGCGCGAGCATGTCGTGCAGCCGTTCGTCGCGTTTCGCGGCAGCGAGCCGGTCGGCCGTATCGTAGCGACCATCGACAGCCGGCATATCGCCAAATTCAACGACGGTTCCGGCTTCTTCGGCTTCATTGACGCGATCGACGATTTCGAGGTTTTTCAAGCGCTGTTCGGCGCGGCCGAGCAATTTCTGAAGGGCCGCGGCATGAGGTCCGCCCGCGGACCCTTCAGTCTGACTATCAATCACGAGAGTGGACTTCTCGTGCACGGATTTGATGAGCCGCATGTCGTGCGCACAAATCATGCGCCGCCCCACTACGCACGACAAATCGAGGCGCTTGGATATTCGAAAGCGATCGACTTGCTGGCCTACGTCTGCCGCCCCCGGGAATCCGCCCTGCCTGAGCGCCTGGCGCGAATTTTGAGCGCAACCGAAGCTCCGCCAATCGAATTCCATGAACTCTCATTGAGGAGTTGGGGCCGCGACTTCCGGCGCGTTCTTGCTATCTATAACGACGCTTGGTCAGACAATGCGTGGGCGACGCCGGTTGGCGAGAACGAGGCGAAGCTGATCGCGCGCATGATGCTCCCTGTCTCTCGTCCCGGCTGGATCCACATTGCGACGTTTAAGGGCGAGGACGTTGCGGTGACCACCCAAATCCCGGACGTTAATGAGGCTCTGGCCGGTTTGCATGGAAGCCTGTGGCCGTTCGGCTTCGTTCGCCTCCTTTGGGGCGTGCACGTGCGTGGGCCCCGACGGACGCGCGCCCCGATCACCGGGGTCGCCAAGAAATGGCGCAACACGCGAGTCGCGGCATTCGCCATTAGCGGCCTTGTCGCTCGGTCCATCGAGGACGCCCGCAAAGCAGGCGTCGAAGAGATCGAATATAGCTGGATGCTCGAGACGAACGACAGCGCGCTCAATAGCGTTCGAAGCCTCCCGGCCCGGCACACGCGCACCTTCCGTATCTACGAAAAGAATCTCTGATCACGGTACAGCCGCTCGCGCCGCCGCCCGATATCTCAGCATCGTTCGAATACGCAGCGAATCCGGGAGCCATTGCTGTAGCCTCGCCGCAACATAGAGCGGGAGCGGAAAGGCAATGATGGCCTTGCGCCGGTCAAGGCCGCGACGAATGCGCTTCGCCGCTTGTTCCGCGGACATCGAGAGCGGCTTCCAACTCGAGTACGAAGCAGCCATGGGCGTATCGACGAAACCAGGACACACCACGCTGATGCTCACTCCGTCTGCCCGATAGAGGGCGCGCGTCGCCAGCGCGAACGCGACCAGCGCCGCCTTGCTCGCAGCGTAGGACGGCGAGTCGGGAGGGGGCGCGAAGGCCGCGATCGAGCCGAAGACGGCGATCTGCCCCGCGCGCCGACGGCGCATGAGCGGAGCAACCGGCGCGAGCGTGTTCATGACGCCGCCCACGTTCACCTCGAAGAGCTCCGGCGACTTCGTCAGGTCCTCGACCTCGCCAGGGGCCGGGGTCACCATGGTCACGCCGGCGCTGGCGATCAGGAGGTCGATCGGCGCAGCCGCGTCGAAATCGAGCAGAAACGAGCGCATTCCATCCCGGTCGCGCACGTCGATTGACGCCGTCTGCGCAACGGCTCCCTTTCGCCGCACGCGCTCCGCCGTTTCATGAAGACGATGCTCGTCCCGCCCGAGGAGGCCAAGAACCCGGCTTGGCGCGGCATACTCAAGCGCCAGCGCGCGGCCAAGGCCGCTGCTCGCGCCCGTGATGATGATGTTCTTGGTCATGTCCCAAATTCGGTTTGAAGCTCCACGGGCGCTGCCTATAGCGACGGCGGGCGCTTTAGGCTTGTCGCTGATTGCTTCGACCCAGCGCATCCCCTAAACGTCCGCACGCTCTCCGACGCGCCAGAACCTTGATGATCCGCTCCGCCCTCATGACCGTGATGACCAACGCCGCCCTCAAAGCGGGACGCGGATTAAAACGCGATTTCGGCGAGATTGGCCAGTTGCAAGTGTCCATGAAGGGGCCCGGCGATTTCGTGAGTGTGGCGGACAAGCGCGCCGAAGCCACCCTCTACGAAGAGCTCTCCAGGGCGCGCCCCGGCTACGGCTTCGTGATGGAGGAGAGCGGGCGCGTCGAAGGAACCGACAAGAGCCACACCTGGCACATCGATCCGCTCGACGCGACGACGAATTTCCTCCACGCAATTCCCATTTTTTCGATTTCGATCGCGCTTGAGCGCGAGGGACAAATTGTCGCGGGCGTCGTCTACAATCCTGCCGACGACGAGATGTATGTCGCGGAGAAGGGCCAAGGCGCCTTCGGAGGAAATCGGAGGTTGCGCGTCGCGGCGCGCACCGAATTGTCGCAGGCGCTTTTCGCGTGCGGGATCCCTCATCTTGGCAAAATGGGCCAACATGCGCGGTTTCGAGCGGAGTTTGCGGCGGTCATGGCGAAAGTGGTGAACCTTCGACGCATGGGCTGCGCCTCGCTCGACCTCGCTTATGTCGCAGCCGGACGATTCGATGCGTTTTGGGAGCGCGGCCTGAATTCCTGGGATATCGCCGCCGGCTCAATCCTGGTCCGCGAAGCCGGCGGCTTCGTGACCGGCGCCGATGGCGAGGCGGATTTCCTTGCGACCGGCTCGATCGCCTGCGGCAACGAAATCATGCACCGCGAGTTGCTGGCGCTGCTGCGATCAGCCCTTAACCAGCACCAAATATCTGCTAGGTTCGACGGAGCCTAAAGGAGCCGATTCGTAAGGGTTTTGGGTGGACGGTGGGGAAGAAGCTGGTTTCGCGAGCTCCCGGCGCTCGTAAATGAGCGCGCTCGTTTTTGTTCTTTCTGGCGACGCAGCTCTTCTTGCCCTTGCCGTCGCCGCCGCGTTCGTCGCGCGGGCGGGCGTTGCGCGCCCGATTGTCTACGCAGGCGCAGCTGGAATCTCAGCCGCAATGCTCATTGTCGCGGTCGCGCGGCTCGTCGGCAACGCGCCGCCCGAGGGACTGATCCTGCCGCTTGGCCTGCCGTGGACCGGCGCGCATTTCCGCATCGACTCGCTGGCCGCGTTTTTTATCGGCCTTGTCAATCTCGGCGGTTGCGCGGCCAGCGTTTACGGGCTCGGAGACGGCGGAAAGGAAAAGTCTCCTGAGCGCGTGCTTCCGTTTTTTCCCGCTTTTCTGGCGGGCATGAATATGGTGCTCGTTTCGGACGACGCCTTCGTGTTCCTGCTCTCATGGGAGTTCATGTCGATCGCCTCGTGGGCGCTCGTCATGGCGCATCACAGCGCCGCCGAGAACGCTCGCGCCGGCTACGTCTACATCCTGACCGCGAGCTTCGGGACGGTGGTCTTGCTTCTCGCTTTCGCGTTGCTTGCGGCTTCGGCTGGCGGCTACGCCTTTGACGCCATGCGCGGCGCGAATTCCAGCGAGGCGGTTCGCGACCTGGCCTTCATGCTCGCCCTAATCGGAGCGGGATCCAAGGCGGGGATTGTGCCTCTGCACGTCTGGCTGCCGCTCGCCCATCCCGCGGCGCCGAGCCATGTTTCCGCTCTCATGAGCGGGGTAATGACGAAGGTCGCCATATACGGGTTCATTCGGCTCGTTTTCGAGCTCGCGGGGCCTCAGGAGTGGTGGTGGAGCGTGCCTGTTCTGGCGATCGGAGCGGGGACGGCGCTGCTCGGCGTGCTTTACGCGTTGATGCAGCACGACCTCAAGCGTTTGCTCGCTTATCACACGGTCGAGAACATCGGCATCATATTCATCGGACTTGGGTTGGCGCTGGCCTTCAACGCCTTCGACATGCCCTCGGTTGCCGCACTCGCCCTGACGGCGGCTCTCCTGCACGCGCTCAATCATTCGCTCTTCAAGAGTCTGCTGTTTTTCGGCGCTGGCGCGGCTCTTTCCGCGACCGGCGAGCGGGACATGGGGCGGTTGGGCGGCCTCATCCGCAACATGCCGGTGACCGCATTCGCCTTTCTCGTCGGCTGCGCCGCCATCTCCGCCCTGCCGCCGTTCAACGGGTTTGTCTCCGAGTGGCTGATCTTTCAGGCTATCCTCTTGAGCCCGGAATTGCCTTCCTGGGTGCTGAAGATCTTGACGCCGGCGGTGGGGGCGGTTCTGGCGCTGTCGGCGGCGCTCGCCGCAGCCTGTTTCGCCAAAGCCTTCGGAATCACGTTCCTGGGCCGCGCGCGCTCCGAAGCGGGCGAGCGCGCGAGCGAGTCGGACCGATTCACTCTTGGCGCGATGCTGGCGTTCGCGGCCTTGTGCCTGGTCATTGGAATTCTGCCCGGGGTTTTCATCGACGGCCTCTCGCCGGCCGTAAGCGGCCTGATCGGCGGCAGGATGCCGCCTCAAATAGATAACGCCTGGCTCTCGATTGCGCCGATCGCCGCGAGCCGCAGCTCATACAACGGACTGCTCGTTTTTCTCTTCATCGTCGCCTCGGCGTCGCTCGCGGCAAGCTTCATTCACCGCTTCGCGTCCGCCGCGCTGCGCCGCGCCCCGGCCTGGGACTGCGGTTTCCCCGATCCAAGTCCTGCGACGCAATATACGGCGGACAGCTTTGCCCAGCCGATCCGGCGCGTTTTCGGTGCGGTCGCCTATGTGGTGAGAGAGCGGCTGGACATGCCGGTGCCCGGCGAAACGAGAGCGGCTCGCCTTGAGTTGAGGCTGACAGACAGGATCTGGATGGGCCTGTACGATCCTCTGGCCGCATTCGTCGAAGCCGCGTCGTTGCGGCTCAACCGCTTACAATTCCTTACCATCCGCCAATATTTGAGCGTCGTATTCGGCGCCTTGGTCACGCTCCTAGTCGTGCTGGCCGCATGGCCATGATCGTCGATCTCATCTTCCAGCTCTTTCAGATGACGCTGGTCATCGCGGTCGCGCCGCTGCTGACCGGCCTCGTTCGCGTGACCAAGGCGCGGCTGTTGCGCCGGAAAGGCCCTCCGCTCCTCCAGTCCTACCGGGATCTTGTCCGGCTGGCGCGAAAGGAAGCCATCGTCGCGGACACCGCTTCCTGGCTCTTCCGCTTCGTTCCCTACCTCGTTTTCGCCGCGACATGGGTTGCCGCAGCGCTGGTCCCAACTTTCGCGACAGGACTGCTTTTCTCGTGGTCCGCCGACCTCATCGCGATCGTAGCGCTTCTGGGCGCTGCGCGTTTCTTCCTCACGCTTGCCGGAATGGACGTCGGAACGAGCTTCGGGGGAATCGGCTCGAGCCGGGAAGCGCTGTTTGGCGCCATGGCGGAGCCGGCGATGATCGTCATCGTGTTCACGCTGGCGCTGGTCGCGGGCTCGACGCAACTGTCGACGGTCGCGGCCTACATGGTCTCGAGCAACGTGGGCCTGCGCGTGTCTCTCGCCATGGCGCTGGTCGCGCTTGTCATCGTAGCGCTCGCCGAGAATGGGCGCATTCCGGTGGACAATCCGGCGACGCATCTCGAGCTGACGATGGTGCACGAGGCGATGATCCTCGAATATTCCGGCCGGCACCTCGCGATTATTGAGCTCGCCGCGATGCTGAAGCTCGTCCTCTATGTTTCGCTCATCGCTTGCGTGTTCGTTCCTTGGGGACTCGCAATCGCCGACGCGAGTGTGTCGGCCCGTCTCGTCGGCGCAGTCGCCTACCTAGCCAAGCTGGGGCTTGCAGGCGTCGCGCTCGCCGTTTTTGAAACCAGCATCGCGAAAATGCGGGTCTTCCGCGTGCCCGATTTCGTGGGGGCGGCTTTGATGCTGGGTTTCCTCGGGGCGCTTCTGCTCTTCGTTTCGAGAACCTTGAAATGAAGGGTCTTTCGTTCGACGTCGCTCATCTTTTGGCTGGCGGCCTCGTGCTGATCAGCTTCCTGCTTCTGTACCAGACCCGACTTTATGCGCTCCTGAACGTCTTCGCGCTGCAAGCGGTCGTGCTTTCGCTGTCGGTCGCATGGCAGGCCTACGTTCAGGGCGCCGATCATCTCTACCTCACCGCCCTCTTCGCCTTCGCCTTCAAGGCCATCATTATACCTGTCGCCCTCCATCGCATCATCGCCGAGCTCGGCATTCATCGCGACGTGGAGAATGTCGTCGGGGTTGGCCTGACGATGCTGGGCGGCCTCGCCCTTGTCGCATTGTCGGAGGTCGTAATGCTGCGCATCGCTAGCGACGCTGGCGTGCTGGCGCGCGAGGACCTCGCTTTCGCTCTCTCGGTCGTGCTGCTCGGCATGCTGATGATGGTGGTGCGACGCAACGCTGTCTCGATGGTCGTCGGATTCATGTCGCTGGAGAACGGCCTCATCCTCGCCGCGACCGCGGCCAAAGGGATGCCGCTGGTGGTCGAGATTTCGGTCGCGTTTTCCGTCCTGGTGGCGCTGGTGGTGATCGGCGTCTTCCTCTTCCGCATCAGCGAACGGTTCGAGACCGTGGATGCGCATGCGCTCGATCGTCTGAGGGGGCGACGCGGATGACGTTTGGAACGATCGCCGCGCTGACCGTTCTCGCGCTGCCGGCGGCGAGCGCGGCGCTCCTCGCCGCTTTGCCGTCCTATCGAGTCTCGGCGGCGCTCAACGTCGCCTCGGCGTTGGTCACCTTCCTTGCCTCGGTCGTGTTCATCGCCGACCCGCCGACGCCGAACGCCTACATTCTCGTGGACGATCTCAACGTCGTCTTCATCGTCCTCAACACTTTCGTCGGCTTCACGGCGAGCGTGTTCAGCGCGACCTATATCGCTCACGAAATCGAAACGGGCAGGCTCACGCCGGTCCATCTTCGCTTCTACCACGCGATGTATCAGTTCCTCCTGCTGTCGATGAACCTCGCGCTTTTGGCCAATAACATCGGCCTCATGTGGGTGGCGATCGAACTCGCGACGTTGACGACCGTGCTGATGGTCGGCATTTACCGCACGCCCGAGGCGATCGAGGCGGCCTGGAAATATTTCATCCTTGGCAGCGTCGGGATCGCGCTCGCCCTCTTCGGAACGATCCTAGTTTACATGGCGGCCCGTCCCATTCTCGGGGAGGGCGTCCAGGGTATGTTGTGGACGACCCTGATCGAACACGCGCCGGCTTTCGAATCCTCGCTGCTCAATCTCGCCTTCGTATTCCTGCTGCTCGGCTATGGGACGAAGGTTGGCCTCGCGCCGCTGCACGCCTGGCTGCCGGACGCGCATGCGGAGGGGCCGACGCCGATTTCGGCGGTGCTGTCGGGCCTGCTGCTCAATGTCGCGCTCTATGCCGTGCTGCGCTTCAAGCTGCTGCTCGACGCGAACGCAAAAGCGCTTGCCCCCGGCCCGCTGATGGCGACGCTCGGCCTGGTGTCGGTCGTCTTCGCCGCGTTCATGCTTTACCGTCGCCGCGACGTGAAGCGAATGTTCGCCTATTCGTCGATTGAGCACATGGGCGTCATCGTTTTCGCATTCGGAGTCGGCGGCCCGCTCGCGAATTTCGCGGGCCTTCTGCACATGGCGATGCACAGTCTGACGAAATCGGCCATCTTCTACACGGTCGGGCAGATTGCCCAGGTCAAGGGAACGCAGCGCATCGCCGAAATTCGCGGCCTGACGGTGAGCCATCCGCTTCTCGGCTGGTGCCTGGTGTTTGGCGTGTTTGCGATCGTCGGTCTGCCGCCGATGGGCGTCTTCATGAGCGAGTTCCTGATCGTGAGCTCGACATTTGCGCGCGTCCCCTGGCTGGCCCTGCCCTTGGCGTTTGGGCTTCTTGTCGCGCTCGGCGCCCTCGTTCTCCGCCTGCAGGGCATGGCCTTCGGGGCGCCGACCGGAGCAACCGCGCCGACCAAATCCTCTGCGCTGCCGATCCTGTCGCATTTCGCGTTGGTGCTGCTCGCGGGCGTCTACCTTCCGCCCCCGTTGGTGACATGGTTCCAGCACGTTGCTCAACTACTGCGATGAGGGAATGAGCGACCCCGGCGCCATCTTCGCGTCCCCAAGCGAGGTCAACTGGTTCGCCGCCGGGCGGAGACTGGCCGCAGGCGAAGCGGCGCTCGTCAGCATTTGGGGCGACGAGGGGCGCATGCGGATGGCCCTTCGAGAACCGGACGGGGCGCTCTCTTTCGTCGATTATCACTGCGACGACGGCGCCTTTCCCTCTGTCGCCGCCGTCCATCCACCCGCAGGTCGTCTCGAACGATCGGCCTGCGATCTTTTCGGGTTCGAGGCGCGGGACGGGCCGGATCGGCGGCGATGGCTCGATCACGGTCGTTGGCCCGTCCGCCATCCGCTAGGGACGCCGAGCGCACATGAGGGCCTGCCGGACCTCTACGCGTTTCTCAAAGCCGAAGGTCCAGGACTGCATCAGATTCCCGTCGGTCCGGTCCACGCCGGAATCATCGAGCCTGGTCATTTCCGCTTCCACGCGAGTGGCGAGACGGTCGTCCGACTCGAGGAGCGGCTCGGCTACGTCCACAAAGGGGTTGACCGCCTCATGCGCGGCGCGTACCTCGAACGCGCCGCCTCTCTTGCGGCGCGTGTAAGCGGCGATTCGACCGTCGCCTATTCCATCGCGTTTGCACGCTCAGTCGAGATGGCGCTCGGGATCGAGACGCCGCCGCGGGCGCATTTCTTGCGCGGCCTGATGGCGGAGCTTGAGCGCCTCGCCAACCATTTCGGCGACATCGGCGCGATCTGCAACGACGCCGCGTTCGCCCTCATGCACGCGCACTGTGGGATCTTGCGCGAGCGAACGTTGCGCGCCGCGAACGCCGCCTTCGGACACAGGCTGATGATGGACGCCGTCGTTCCCGGCGGCGTTGCGGTCGATGTGCGACCGGATGGAATCGACGCGATCCAGAATCTCATCGCCGCCGTCCGCTCCGCTTTCCCAAAACTCGTCCACCTGTACGACAACACCGCCTCGCTGCAAGACAGAACGGTCGGGACCGGCGTCGTGAAGCCAAATATGGCGCGCCAGTTCGGCGCGGGCGGCGTGGTGGGCCGCGCCTCGGGTCGCGATTTCGACGCCCGCCGGGACCACCCCTACCCTCCTTACGACGCGCTCGCTTTCCAGGTTCCATTAAGACGCGAAGGCGACGTTAACGCCCGCGTCTGGGTTCGCATTGATGAAGTTTTTGAGAGCCTTGACCTCGTCGAGGCGATGCTCTCGCGATTGCCGGAAGGGTCGATCCAAATACAGTTTGAGATCGGCGGACCTCACGAGGGTCACGCGCTCGTGGAGGCGTTTCGTGGAGACGTTTTCACTCATGTGCGATTGGCGGAAGATGGCTCGATCGGCCGCTGCCACCTGCGTGACGCCTCGTGGTTTCAGTGGCCGCTGCTCGAAGCCGCCATCGAGGGCAACATCGTCGCCGACTTTCCTCTCGGCAACAAATCGTTCAACTGCTCCTACTCCGGGTGCGACCTTTAATATGCGCGACACGCTGTTGCAGAGCCTTCGCCCGCCGCTGACTGAACCTGCGCCGGCGGCCGATGATCCGGAACTCGCGGCGCTTGCGGCCAGCGTCAAGAACGCGGCGGAGGCGACGCTCGGGCGCAGCCTCGCGATCCGCCATGTCGACGCAGGGTCGTGCAACGGCTGCGAGCTCGAAATCCACGCCCTCAACAACGCCTTTTATGATTTGGAGCGGTTTGGCCTGCGCTTTGTCGCCTCACCCCGGCATGCAGACGTGCTCTTGGTGACAGGGCCGGTCACGCTCAATATGCGCGAAGCGCTTGAGCGCACCTACGAGGCGACCCCGGCGCCGAAGTGGGTTGTGGCGACAGGCGTCTGCGCCGCGGATGGCGGCGTTTTCGCCGGCAGCTACGCGATCGCCGGCGGAGTCTCAAGCGTGCTTCCTGTCGACCTCGTCATTCCCGGCTGCCCGCCGACCCCGGCGTCGCTGCTCAAGGGGCTCCTTGCCCTGATGACGGGCCGCCCGAGGTAGCGGCTTTTCCTCCCTGAACTCCTGCTGTTAGTCTCGCAGGCTCTCACACATTCGAGATCGTCATGCCCTATGCCCGCTATCCCTCGTTGATCGACAAGGTGGTTTTCATTACCGGCGGCGGATCGGGAATTGGCGCGGCGATGGTCGAAGCTTTTGCCGCGCAGAAGGCCAACGTAGCCTTCGTCGACATCCAGACCGAGGCGTCAAAGGCGCTGGTCGCCAAGATCGGCGCATCCGAGCCGCCGCCGCTCTTCCTCAAGTGCGATTTGACCGACATCACTGCGCTTGAGGCCGCGATGGAGGAGGTGCGCCAGCGGCTCGGTCCGATCTCCGTGCTTGTCAACAATGCGGCGAACGACCAGCGCCAGGATGCGGAAGAGGTCAGCGAGGAGGACTGGGATCGGACGATCGCCCTCAACCTCAAGCATCAGTTCTTCGCCGCCCAGATTGCGCGCCGGTCGATGCGCGAACTCGGCGGAGGGGCGATCGTCAATTTCTCCTCGACGGCCTATATGATCGGCTTCGCCCGGATGTCCGTCTATTCCGCCGCCAAGGCCGCCGTCGTCGGCCTGACGAAGAGTCTGGCGCGCGAGTTCGGGCCGGACAACATACGCGTCAACGCGATCGCTCCCGGCGCGGTCATCACCGAGCGCCAGCGGCGCCTCTGGATCAGCGAGAAGGATATCGCCGACTTCCGCGCGCGGCAGTGCATCAACCGGAGCCTCCTGGCCGAGGATGTGGCGCGGCTTGCGCTCTTCCTCTCGGCGCAGGACAGCGAGATGATAACCAAGCAATGCTTCCTTATCGACGCAGGCCTGCGCTGAGCGGGTCGCTGCCCTCCTCTGAAATGGGGCTTGATCCTGGAGCCGGAGACGAGCATCCTTCCCAACCCAGCCGGCCGGATACAAGGCCGAACGCTACGGAGGAGAGAGGGAATGACAGTTGCGCGCATTCTCGCCGAAAAGGGCCGCGAGGTCTTCACGACCCAGCCCCATCGCTCGCTCAAGGAGGTCATCGATCTCCTCGCTGAAAAGGGTGTAGGAGCGGTCGTCGTCGCCGACGCCTCGATGACCGTCCTCGGCATACTTTCCGAACGCGACGTCGTGCGGGTCATTGCTCGCTACGGCGCCGCGGCGCTCAACGACCAAGTGTCGCGGTACATGACGCCCAAGGTCACGACCGTCCCGCGCGACAGCACCATCGATCATGTCATGGAGACGATGACCGAAGGTCGCTTCCGGCATCTGCCGGTTGTCGAGGACGGACGGCTGATCGGCATCGTGTCGATCGGGGACGTCGTCAAGCGCCACGTGATGGCGCTCGACAGCGAGCGTCAGGCCTTACGCGAGTACATCGCGACGGCATAAGAACGCGCCGGCGGGCGCTCACGCGTCGGCGGTCGATTCGACGCGCGGGCGCTCGATGTGGTCCGCGATCTCGGCGGCCGCTTTGCGGACCGCCTCCCGGCCGATCGCGATGAGTTCGTCGGCGCGATGAAATTCGAACATCCCGATCTTGCCGACCTTGAGCTGCACGAGCGCGTCGGGCGGATCGCCCGCAAGCCGCGAGCGCATGATCCGGTCCTGGAGGATGTCGAAGGCGTTGACCATCACGGTCATGAGGCCGGGGACAGGTTCGCCGTCCGTGGTGGAGCGCGCGGCGCCTCGCCACCATCGGGCGATGACTCCGCTGTCGTTCGCCGGCTCAACGATTGGCGGCGGCCCGAGCCGACCAAACGGATCCTGGATCGCTGTGCCCCGTCCGACGCCGTCGCCCGAAACGTTGAGCGCGATGACCCTTTCGGCGCCGAGGGCGCGGGCAACGCTGACGGGAACGGGATTGACGATCGCGCCGTCGAACAGCCAGCGTCCGTCAACCCGGACCGGCTCGAAGACGCCGGGTAGGGCATAGGAAGCGCGGATCGCGTCGCTGAGCAGGCCGCGCCTCAGCCAGATTTCGTGCCCGCCGCCGATTTCGGTGGCGACGCCGGCGAAGCGAATGGGCAAGTCCTCGATCCGCGTCGTCCCAAGCTCCGCCTCAAGCCGAGCGCGCAGTCTCTCCCCGCCCATCAATCCGCCGCCCGCGAACGAAAAGTCGATGAAGCCGAACACCCGCCTCTTGGTCAGCGACCGGGCGAACGCCTCCAGCATGGCGAGCTTGCCGGCGGCGTAGCAGCCCCCGACCAGCGACCCGATGGAAGAGCCGACGACTACGTCCGGCTTGACGCCAAGCGCGTCCAACTCCTGCAACGCGCCGATGTGCGACCAGCCGCGCGCGGCGCCGGCTCCGAGCACGACGCCGATCTTCGCCCGTGGCGCGGGTCCCCCACCCGTCGCCGCATCCGACTCGCTTCTCCGATAGGCCGCCCTGAACATCGCCCTGCTGAACCCGAATTGTCGCGTTCGCGTTCCGGAAGCGTAATCTCGCCGACGCCCTCGCGCCACAGAAAATAGGCTTACGCCGAAATCAGTAATCCGTGTAGCGACAATAGGTTAGTTTTTAGCTTAACCGCCGATGAATGCGAGGCGGGTTCCCCTGTCGTCGGTTTCGACGCGGCGATAAAAGCAGGAGCGCCGACCCGTATGGCAGGCGCCGCCGTCGCCGGCGACCTCGACAAAAGCGAGGAATGCGTCCTGGTCGCAGTCGACGCGCATCTCAATGAGCTTCTGGGTCTGCCCCGACGTATCGCCTTTGCGCCAAAGCGCGTTGCGCGATCGCGACCAGTAGTGAAGGATCCGGGTCTCGAGCGTCGCCCGCAGCGCGGCTTCATTCATATGGGCGACCATCAGGACGTCCCCGCGCGCGGCGTCGATGGCGACGCACACCGCAAGCCCGTCCGCTCCGAACTTCGGCTGGAACGCCAGCCCCTCTTCCCGGTCGGAGGTCATCGCCTCTGCCATCTCCGCTCCTCAGCCGGGGTCGCCTCGCTTTCGGCCCTGCCGGCCCCTATATAGGAGTGATGTTGGCGCGCGCAGCGCGCCTTTGCCACCAAAGCTTGATGCTCGACGACATCTACAATCGGCGCGTGCTGGAGCTGGCGGCGGACATCCCGCGGCTCGGGCGGCTGCGCGCGCCCGACGCGACCGCCAAGGCGCATTCGCGTCTCTGCGGCTCGACGGTCGTGGTCGACCTCGTAGTCCGCGACGGGCGCGTCGTCGACTTCGCACATGACGTCAAGGCTTGTGCGCTCGGACAGGCGTCGTCGTCGCTGATGGCTCGGCACGTCATCGGCGCGACGGCGGAGGAGCTTCTTGGGCTTCGTGAGACCATGACGCGCATGCTGAAGGAGAACGGCCCGCCGCCGTCCGGGAAATGGGCCGACTTCGCGGTGCTGGAGCCAGTGCGGTCCTACCGGGCGCGGCACGCCTCGACGCTCCTTACCTTCGAAGCGGTCGCAGACGCGCTCGGCCAGATTGCCGCGCCGCAGGCGGAGGCGGCGGCGCCATGAGCGCGCTCACCCTCGCGCCCCGCAGGGCCGGCCATGCGCTCATTCGGCTCTATCAATTGACCCTGTCGAGTCTGCTGGGCCGGCAGTGCCGGTACCTGCCGACCTGCTCGGCCTATGCCGACGAGGCGATTGAGCGTCACGGGCTTTGGGTGGGCGGCTGGATCGGCCTTGCGCGCATCTGCCGCTGCCACCCGTGGGGCGGCGCCGGTTTCGATCCGCCGCCGGAGGCCCTTCCCGCGGAGGCGAACTGGGCGACGCCCTGGCGCTACGGGCGCTGGCGGTTCCGCTGCGACGAGACCTGAGCCGCCCTGGCTGCCGACTTATGGCTTTTTCACGGCGTCGTGTTCGTTCAAGGACTTGGTTAGACGCCGAAGGGCTAGTTCCCGGGGCGAATTGTGGCTTTTGCGCGGCGCCTCGCGATCTCAATGGTCTATGCAGTAGGACTAACCCACTGAAATCGCTTCATGCCGACCAATTCTGCACCCTCCCTCGTTTGAGTCCAGCGCCCCTTAGCCGCGCTTCCCGGCGCGTCGCCTGGGCGGGACGAAGGCGCTGGCCTTGAGCAGGAACACCGCGCCCTCGCTCTCCTCTGTGTCGAGCCAGACGAACGGCAGGTTGGGGAAGTCGCGCGCCAGGAGGTCGCGCCCGCCGCCGATCTCGCAGACGAGCGCCCCCTCAGGCGCGAGATGCTCGGAGGCCTCGGCCAGGATGCGCCGCACGAGGTCCATCCCGTCCGGGCCGCCAGCATGCGCCCTGCGCGGCTCAGCCGAATATTCCGGCGGGAAGGCGGCGAGCGCCGCCTCGTCGACGTACGGCGGGTTGGCGAGGATGAGGTCGTAGCGTTCGCCCTTGACTGGGGCGAAGAGGTCGCCTTCGATGAGCGTGATCCGGCTCGTGAGACCGTGCTCCTCGACGTTGCGCCGCGCGACCGCAAGCGCGTCGGCCGAGAGATCGGCGGCGTCGACCTCGGCGTTCGGGAAGACGCGCGCGGCGAGGATGGCGAGCGAGCCGCCGCCCGCGCAGAGGTCGAGGACGCGGCCGATCTTCTCAGGATCGCCGGTCAGCGCGTTGTCCTCGGCGAACACGGTCATGAGGAGCTCGCCGATGTAGCTGCGCGGCACGATGACCCGCTCGTCCACGTAGAAGGGCACGCCCTGGATGTAGGCGCGGTTGAGGAGATAGGCGGCGGGCTTGCGCGTCGTGGCGCGCGCTTCGATGAGCGCGTCCAGACGCTCGCGCTCATGGGCCAAAAGCCCAGCGTCGAGGAAGGGATCGAGCGAGTCGATCGGCAGGCTCAGGCCCTCGAGGATGAGGTAGGCCGCGTCGTCGAAGGCGGTCGTCGTCCCGTGGCCGTAGGCGAGGCCCGCGGCGCGGAACCGGCTGACCGCGTAGCGCAGCCAGTCGCGGGGGGTGGAGAACAGCGCGCAGCGATCGTCGGATGGGCTCAAAGAACCGCGCCTTCGATCCTCAACCGCCACGCTTGCACTCGCGCATGAAAAGTTTGCGCTGTTTGCCGTGCAGGTTCTCGGCGTCGGCCTTCTGCGAGCATTCGATCGACTTGGCCGAGCGGGCGGCCGCGTCGCCGGGCGCGGGAGCGTTGGTGGGCTTCATCTCCGCAGTGGCGGTCCGCGTGGGCGCAGCGGCGTCCAGAGCAAAGGCGCCGGCGGACAGGAAAAGGGGAAGCGCCGCAGCGCAGGCGAGAGAGAGACGACGCATTGTCGGAGCCGTTCCTGCTTGTTTTTCCGTGCAGGCCGCCGGTTATAAGCAGGGGCGGCCGGATTTCAACCAGCCCGTGACCAGCGTGGTCGGAACGGAGAAACAACAAAGCCCATTGGGCGCTCCACGCGTCTTGCCTCTTATCGCGATCTGACATAAACATATGTTTATGTCTAAAGGCAAGCTCGCGCCTCTCTCTTTCCCCGCCCTTCTCGCCGACCTCGAAGCCGCCGGTGAGGAGACCCGTCTGCGCATCCTCTGCCTCTTGGCCGAAGCTGAACTCACCGTCAGCGAGCTCATGGCGATCCTCGGCCAGTCGCAGCCGCGCGTATCGCGGCACCTGAAGCTGCTGGTCGAAGCGGGTCTCTCGGCGCGCAGCCGCGAGGGCGCCTGGGCGTTCTTCCGCCTCGCCGACGAGGGCGGCGCGCTCGCCCGCGACCTCGTCGGCCGGCTCGATCCCAACGATCCTACCCTCAGCGCAGACCGCATGCGGCTTGAAGCGACGCGCGAGGCGCGGCGGCGTCAGGCCGCGGCCTATTTCGCCGAGCGCGCCTTCGACTGGGACACGATCCGCGCCCTGCATGCGCCGGAAGAGCGGGTCGAGGCGGCGCTCATCGCCATGATCGGCGACAAGCCGTTCCGCAACCTGCTCGACCTCGGCACGGGAACCGGCCGCATGCTGGAGCTTCTCGCCCCGCGGGCCGTCCGCGCGGTCGGCGTCGACCAGAGCGCGGTGATGCTGGCGCTGGCGCGCAGCCGCATGGAGGAGGCCGGCCTGCGCCATGTTCTGCTGCGGCAGGGCGACATCTACGCTCCGCCGGTCGAGCCGGACTCCTACGATTTGGTCGTCATCCATCAGGTGCTGCACTTCCTCGACGATCCGGCCCGAGCTCTGAAAGAAGCGGCGCGGGCGCTCAGGGCCGGCGGGCGGCTCGCGGTCGTCGACTTCGACGCGCACGAGCAAGAGTTCCTGCGCGCCGACTTCGCCCACCGCCGGCTCGGCTTTCCGCTCGACGAGATCGAGGGATATCTCGCCGACGCCGGGCTGGTTGAAATCCGCTCGACCCGCGTGCCACCGGAGGCCGGGGAATCCGGCAAGCTTACCGTCGCGCTATGGATCGCCGAGGACCCGCGCTTGATTTCCGATTCCTTCCCGAAGAGCGACCTGGAGTACGCCTGATGGTGAAGTCCGTCCCCCTCAGCCGCTCGGGCGCAGCGGTCCGCGTCTCGTTCGAGTTCTTCCCGCCGAAGACGCCCGAGATGGAGGCGACCCTGTGGGAGGCGGCGAAGCGGCTCGAGCCGCTTTCGCCCTCCTTTGTCTCGGTCACCTACGGCGCCGGCGGATCGACCCGCGAGCGCACCCATGCGACGGTCGCGCGCTTCCTGCGCGAAACAACGACGAAGCCGGCGGCGCACCTGACCTGCGTCGGCGCCTCGAAGGACGAGATCCGCGCCACCCTGAAGGCCTATCGCGAAGCGGGCGTGCGCCACATCGTGGCCCTGCGCGGCGATCCGCCGACCGGCCTCGACGCGCCCTACGAGGCGCATCCCGACGGCTATCAGGCGACGGAGGACTTGGTCGCCGACGCGCGGAGGATCGGCGATTTCGAGGTGTCGGTCGGGACCTATCCGGAGAAGCACCCGCAGAGCCCGACTCTCCTGCACGACATCGAAGTACTGAAGCGCAAGGTGGTCGCCGGCGCGACGCGCGCCATTACCCAGTTCTTCTTCGACAACAGCGTCTATTTTCGCTTCCTCGACGTGGCCGCGGCGGCGGGGATTACGATCCCGATCGTGCCCGGAATCTTCCCGGTGCAGAACTTCAAGCAGACGTCCAACTTCGCCCGCCGGGCGGGGACGAGCGTGCCGCGCTGGCTCGCCGAGCGCTTCGACGGCCTCGATGACGATCCGGCGACGCGCCGCCTCGTCGCCGCGGCCGTCTGCGCCGAGCAGGTGATCGACCTCATCAACGAGGGCGTGACCGAGCTACACTTCTACACGATGAACCGCGCCGACCTCGTCTTCGCCGTCTGCCACCTCATCGGGTTGAGGGCGAAGCCGAAGGAGGCAGCGGCCGCGGCCGCGGCGGCGGCCTGATATCCTCGACGGCGGGCCACGTGCAGTTCTGGCAGCGGTCGAGCGTTTTCAAAGGGTTGGGCGCCAAAACCTGTCAAGAATCGCGTTCGCGCTTACGCCGCTTTTCCGCCGTTCACAATGTCTCCAGGAGATCATGAGCGGCCTGATGTTCTCCTGGATCGCCACGCGACAACGGCGCCTTTGGGAGCCGCCGTGGCGTCGGCCCCGACGCTGCCCCCGCCTTCCCATCTTGCCGCATTTCAAGCCTTCACCCTGCCGCTCCTGAAAAACAAAAGTATAACAGAAAATTCTGAAAAAGCAATAGAATTTTACATGAGCCGAGTTCATCCGAAGGTAATGGCGTGGCGTGATCGCGCCAGAGGAGTGAGGCAACCCCAAGAGAAGGCCGCGTCACAAAAGCGCGCCATGGTCCGCCCGAGCGGCGGGTCCCTCG